>DAIDKV010000033.1 GCA_027449865.1 Planctomycetales bacterium | reverse complement strand
ATGGCCGCGCCCCCAGGGGAGAGCCGCGGCCATCCGCGATCGTCGCTCGGTCACCTTCGTCGTCGGAGGGCCTGGGCCGCACGCACGGATTGATCGGCCCTATCAGGAGACACCCGGTAACACCATCACGGTGTCCTCGATGGACCCCGATGTATTGCCTAACGTTTGGAATGTCGTTGCTGATGTGTCATACACCATGCCAACGTAATACGTACCGGCCGTCGCAATCGAAAGGGCGGCGGTGTACGTCAACTCGGTCGTCCCATTTGCCGCGATCACCGGAGTAACCGTCATGTAGCTCGCAGGGGTACTGGGGGAAGGAATAGAGGAGGACGAGTATCCACACGAGATCTCGATGGAGTCCGACGAGGTGGTCCCGGGTACGCTGCCGATGACAACATCGCCGGTGACCACGACCGTTGAGGCGGTCGCCAAGGTAATAGTGATAGGTGTGTGTCCCGGCGCATCACCATCGAAGTAGTACCATCCCCCGCTGTTCAGCGTCGAAATCGAGGCCGACTTGGAAACGACCGAGCTGATGCCGGTCCCGGTGGCTCCCGTGGGTCCGGTGGGCCCCGTGGGTCCGGTGGGCCCCGTGGGTCCGGTCGGACCGGTGAGGCCCGTGGCCCCGGTGGCTCCCGTGGGTCCGGTCGGACCGGTGAGGCCCGTGGCTCCGGTCGCTCCGATCATCCCCTGGGGGCCGGCCATCCCGCTCACGCCCTGTGGACCGATGGGCCCAGTGGCCCCTTGAGGACCCATCGGACCCATCGCCTGGTTGACGTTGATGGGCGTCCGGGCGCCCACCTCGACGAAAGGTCGGGCACCGGTCGTGTAGGAGACGTAAATTGTCGGGTTGGTGGCGAAGATACTCCAGGGGATACCTCCCGGGGTCGCCGCCCCGATCAGCGAGGAGAAGGAGCCCTTGCTCACCACGACGCGCTGCGTCTCAGAGAACAGGAGCGTGCCGCCCCGCGGCTGGCTGTAAACCTGGAAGTGGATCGTCGCCCGGCCGTTTGCCATGCCGGGGAGGGGCCCGCGGAACGAGAGGTCGAACGCGGACGGAGTGACCGAGATCAGGGTTCCGGTGTCGTTGGCGGCATGGCCGCCATGCTTGTGCGACGCGTTCACCAACTGCGAATGCTCCCGATGCTCGCGCCGGACGATCGCGGCCTCGGCGCTGTGCCCGCCCTCGTATGCGTGACCGAGCGGGACCGGGCTCCCCGTCGGGATCCCGAACGACCGGAGCAGGGCGATCTGCTGGAGGTGCTCGGGCATCCCGCTGAGCAGTTTCCTCTCCTCGAGCCCTTCCACCCGATGGACCAGATACTTGACGCCTCGTCGCTTCCTGTCTTTCATGGCCATGAGTTCCCCCTGGATCTTGGCGTATCCTTCCCTGATGACCAAATAATCCGAAGCGGGAGGTAACCTTCCACACCGATCGGCTTCGAAGGAGATGCCTTCGACAGCGATCGGGCCCTCCGATCCGGTCGCCTTCGGGCCTACCGTGGCACGTCCCTCTGGGCGCACCGAGTTCGTTAGACGCGAATATCGCTACCCTAGAACGCCGATTTGCACCCAGGCGTCGTCAATATTTTTTTGATAAGAGAGCGCGGGGATTCCCATTGGATTCCTCGATTCGAGGTGCTGCCGACGCCACGACGTCGTAGCTTCTCACTCGGGGGCCGAAACGACGGGTGGCAGTCCCCATCATCCGGAAGACATGACGACGCCAGGGATGCCGGAGCTGCACACCATGAACGCCCACCGACAGACCATCGGCCTCTGCATGATCGTCAAGAACGAGGCCCACGTGATCCGGCGCTGCCTCGACTCGATGCGCGGCGTGATCGATCGCTGGGTGATCGCCGACACCGGCTCGACCGACGGGACCCAGGATCTCATCCGCGAGGCCCTCGCCGACGTCCCGGGGAGCCTGATCGAGCGGCCCTGGGTCGACTTCTCGCACAACCGAAACGAGGCTCTCGACCTCGCCCGTCGCGAGCACCCGACGGACTACATCCTCGTGATGGACGCCGACGACGAGCTGGTCTTCGGCGAGGATTTCCTCCGGCGCAAACTGGAGGCGGGCGCCTACAACGTCCCGCTGCTCAACGGCCGGATGCGTTACGTTCGCCCGATCCTCTTCCGATCGGCGCTCCCCTGGCATTATCGAGGGGTGCTGCACGAGTACCTCGATTGCGAGCCGCGACCGGGGACCGGCGAACTCTCCGAGGAAATCCTGCATATCCGCGAGAACCGCGAGGGGGCCCGATCGCGCGACCCGATGACCTACCGGCGCGATGCGCTGGTCCTAGAGCGTGCTCTGATCGACGAGCCCAATAACGCCCGGAACGTCTTCTACCTGGCCCAGAGCTACCGGGACTCGGGCGACCTGGAACTCGCCCTGCGGAACTACCGTCGAAGGGCCGAGATGGGCGAATGGCGCGAGGAGGTCTGGTTCTCGCTCTACCAGGTCGCCGCGGTCCTGCAGCGGATGGGGAAGCCGTGGCCCGAGGTGATGGCCGCCTTCCTCGCCGCCTTCGAGTACGACCCGACCCGCGCCGAGCCCCTCTTCTGGATCGGCCGACACTACCAGTCGAACCGGGAGTTCCACACCGCTCGGCTCTTCTTCGCCCGCGGGCTGGGCGTCCCGGAGCCCGGCGTTGGACGGCTCTTCCTCGACCGGGCGATCCACGACTACCTGCTCCGTCTCGAATATGCCGTGACCTGCTACTACACCGGCGACCACGCCGAGGCGGTCGCCATGAACGACGTGCTCCTCCAGAACGGATCGCTCCCCGAGGACCTCATCGAGCTGGTCCGGACGAACCGACGGCTGAGCGTCGAGGCCCTCGGGGCGTCGACGGGGGGATCGATACCCGCCGCGGGCTGGCTCCCGGTCTACCAGGTCGTCTGAGCCCCGGCGTGCGGGACTGTCCCGCGGGCCGGATTGCGACGGTCGCGATCAGAGGTGGGCCCCGTAGCCCGCCTTCGCCAGCCCCTCGACCAGCGCCTTCAGGTCGTCGAGCCGGTCCTTGCTCGCCACGAGCGTGGCCTTCCCCGAGTGGACGACGACCAGCCCCTCGACTCCCAGCGTGGCGACGATTCCGCCGTCGTCGGAGATGACGATCGAGTCGCCGGTGTCCCGGCAGACGACGTGCCCCTGCACGGCGTTGCCGTGTTCGTCGCGGTCGAGCAGGCTCGCCAGCGCGCGCCAGTCGCCGACATCGTTCCAGTCGTAGGGAACTTCCAGCACCCGGACATGGGGCGCCTTTTCCATCACGGCCTTGTCGATCGGAACACGTTCCAGGCTGGGGAAGTGCTGGGCGAGAGCCTCGGGCTCGTCGGGGGTTCCGATCGCCTCAAGGATGGGGCGAAGCCCGGCCGCCAGCGCGGGGCGATGCTCGGCGATCTGGTCGAGGATGGTCCGGGCCCGCCAGACGAAGATCCCTGAGTTCCAGAGGAAATTCCCAGCGGCGAGGAACGACTCGGCGGTCGGGCGGTCGGGCTTCTCACGGAACTGAACGACCCGATAGACGGCGATCCCCTCGCGCTCGTCCAGCTTCGGCCCGCGTTCGATGTAGCCGTAGCCGGTCTCGGGCCGATGGGGCGTGATGCCAAAGGTCACGAGGGACGTGGGCTCCGAATCGACGACCGAGACGGCCGCGCGAAGCGAGGTCCGAAACGCCTCAACCGGCTCGATCACGTGATCGGCCGGCATCACGATCATCGTCGCCGATGGATCCCTCGCCGCGACAACCGCGGCGGCAAGTGCCACGCAGGGCGCGGTATCTCGGGGCGCGGGCTCGGCGACGACATTCGAGGCGGGGATCTGAGGCAATTGAGCCCGGGTGGCCTCGGCCTGGTCGGCCCCGGTGATCACGAAGACCCTCTCGGGCGGGACCATCGGCCCGACCCGCGCCACGGTCTGCTGGAGCATCGTCGATTCACCCGCGAGCCGGAGCAATTGCTTCGGCCGATCCCGACGACTCCTCGGCCAGAACCGCGTTCCACTTCCACCGGCCATGATGATCGCATGCAGCATCGCGTTCCTCGCCTTCCGTGAATCTGGGGCCAATAGTATACCCCATCCCGACCCGATACGAGGTGGGCCTCTCGGTTGGGAAAAGAAGTCATCAGGTGGGGCGGACTTCAGGCTGTCAGTTTCGAAGCCTTGATAGCAGAGAACAATGGTGTCGGATGGGGCCAGCTTCGGCAGGAACCGAGGGAGTCCATGTAAGCGGGGAGGAAGTCTTCAGGAAGGTCTGCTCCATGCACTCGCCGTTTCGCATCCATCTTTCTGATATCCTTCTTCCTGAGATCGAGTCAGGACTGGAAATTTTTGGCGTCCACTTGCATTTTCGGAAATTCGTGCCATAAAAAACAATGGAGAGATGCGTTCCAAGGTCTTTGACAATGCGGCGGCATTCAGAACGTCAGGAAATCGGCCCGGGATCGGCGGAGGGGTGGTCCGCCGATCCCGGGCCTGGCGCGGTCGTGAGGCCGTGAACTCCGACGTTCCCGGAGACGAACGAACCCAATCCTGCCAAAATGGCAGCAGGACTCCCCGAATCTGGGAGCGAGAATCGCGCGAACGAAGCCAACTCGGGGATCTCTGGCCTCCTCAGCGATCCGGACCGGCCTGGTCCGTCGCGAGAATCGCGCGAACGAAGCCACCGTGATGGGCGATGGCCATTGCCTGTGCGCATGCAAGCGGGCGGCACGTTGTGAGATCGATCAGCGGAAGTAAACGGCCCGGTCCACCACGAGGCCCGGCTCGATCTTTGGCTTCAGCTCGGCGGCGTCGAGGGCGTACAGGGGGCTGATCTCGATGCCGAACGGGACGGATCCGTCGGAGCGTCGGGGAACTCGGGCGCCGGCCTGTTCCAGCCAGCTTGCGAACTGGTCGCTCATTCGCTGGTGGACGGTCGCCGGCGAGTCGGGGCCGACGGCGTTCTTGAGCGGTTCGAACTCGGCGGCGCGATCCGTCTCGACCACCGACCAGCGCTCCGCCATCGGCAGGGCGTCGAAGATGAACTGCTCGAACTTCACCGCGTTCGGTTCCTCGGGTTTGACCAGATTGCCGGATTCGTCCACGTAGGGGACCTTCTTGATCGCCCGGTGGAACGGGAGGCGGTGGTCAAGGTCGCCGGTCAGCCGCTCGATGAACGTGCGCTCCAGGATGTGAACGGCGATGCTGCCGGCCCAGAGTTCGAGCCGGCCCTCGGGCTCGCGTCGGCTGGCCAGTTCTTCGGGGAGGTCGGAATATTCGATCACCTGCGGGCGGCCGTCCACCCGGACGACCACGCCGAGCTTCTCGCCCGGTGAGGTTCGCTCGATCACCTTGAACGACATCTCGGCCCCAGCCTCGCGGTGCAGGCCAAGGAAGGCCGGATCCGCGATCTGGACCATCGGGTTGTCCACCTGGAAGTAGAAGAGGGTACGAACCCCCATCTCGCGGATCTCTTCCAGGCAGCTCGGCGTTCCGCCCGGCCCGGGCGCTGCGAGCGCCACCAGCGTCCCGCCGTGACCGTCGGGCGAGAGCGCGACGCGATCCTTCGCGGCGAGAAGGATCTTCCCGGTCGCTCGATCGACGGCCGGCATCTGCCCCTGCACGAACAGGCGGACGTGATCGAGCCCAAATCGGCCGTTCGCCTGGAGGAAGTCGACGGTCGCCTGGTGATTTTCGGGGCTGGTCATGATGTAGAGCGGGATGGTCCGTCGATGACGCCGAGAGAGGGCCAGAATCTTCTCGGCGTGGATCTGGAAAAGCGAGGCCGAGGAGACGGGCCCGATCGGGAAGGTTCCTTTCGGACCTTCGAAACCAAGCCGGGTTCCCGATCCGCCGGCGACGAGGATCACGCCGACCTCGCCCGCCGCGAGGGCCTCGGCGCCCAGGCCGGCGGCCCGTCGGATCGCGACTCGCTCGCCGTCGGTCTGGGGAAGGCGGACCGCCTCGATCGGCTCAACCCGTTCGGCCGAGGGCGCCGGCGAGCCCTCGCCGTGGACCAGTTCCGCGATCAGCCGGTCGAGCTGGTCCAGGTCGATCGCCTTGATCTCCGCCGCCAGTCGCGATCGTCCAGCGGTATCCAGCTCTCCCCACCAACGGAGCAGGTGCTCCTGCCCATGCTTTTGAAGTCGTTCCATCAGTCCCGCATCGGGTGACATCGGCCGTTGCTCTCCATTCCTTCCCGGTTCCGGGGCCGGGGTCGTTTAGAATTCCACGGTCAGGCCATCGTAGGCGAGCCAGACATTCTCGGGTAGGCCGGCCTGAGTGGGGCCGTGGTCAAAGCCGTGGGAGAGGTGCGTCAGGTAAGTCCGTCTCGGCTTCAATTCCGAGGCCACCTGAAGCGCCTGGCTCATCGAGAAATGCGTCGGGTGCGGCTCGTAACGAAGGGCGTCCAGCACCAGGACGTCGAGATCCTGGAGCCACTCGCGACTCGCCTCGGGAATGCGGCTAACATCGGTGCAGTACGCCATGGAGCCGACACGAAATCCCAGGATGGGCATGGCGCCATGTTCGAGGCGGATGGGAAGGACCTTCTCGCCAATCACCTCGAATGCGGCGCCTGGCGCCACTCTCTGGAAGTAGATCCGGGGGACAAATCCCGAACCGATCCGATCCGCGTTCTCGTGGAAGGCGTAGTGGAAGACCCGACGGATGGTCTCCTCGGTGGAAGCTTCACAGTACACCGGCACTGGACCGCCGATCCATCGGGGAAAGAGCCGGGCGTCGTCCAGGCCGAAGAGGTGGTCGGCATGAGCGTGCGTGAAGGCAATCGCGTGGACGTGGCGGATTCGCTCGCGCAGGAGTTGAATCCGCATCTCGGGTGTGGTGTCGATCAGCAGGTTACCACCGGGCGCGGAGAGCAAAACGCTCGGCCGGGTCCGCTGGTTTCGCGGATCGGTCGAGGTGCAGACCGAGCATTCGCAGCCGATCATGGGGACACCCGTGGAGGTCCCCGTCCCCAGGAATATCAGGCGGCGCTTCGGATCCGCCGCGGGCTCGCTCAATCCTTGGTCCCCTCTGGTCGCCTGGCCCCGACGGTCAACCGCCGTCGACAACATCTCGGATCGATCATACGATATCCGCCCGAGAATCGCGACCACCCACCGTGTCTTCAAGGAGGTCGACCGGTGTCCACGACACTGACGCCGCCGCAAGGCGAGATTGCTCAGGGGCTATATCTCCATCAGGCCGGCGACCTGACCGGCGCGGCTCGACTGTACGAGTCGGTGCTGGCGCGCGACCCGTCGGACGCCGACGCCTCCTGCCTGCTCGGGCTGGTTCACCAGGCCGAGGGACGGCTTGATGAGGCGATCGAGAACATTCGCCGTGCCGTCGAGCTGCGGCCCGATCAACCGGCCTATCACGCGAGCCTTGGCATGGCGATGCACGCGGCCGGCCGATCCGTCGAGGCGGCCGAGGCGCTCGCGAAGGGGCTCGATCTGAATCCCGACGACGCTCCGTCGCACGTGAACCGGGGGGTGATTGTCCGGTTGCTCGGCGACCGAGAGGCGGCGCTGATCCACTTCCGAAGGGCTGTCGAGCTGGACCCTCAACTGGCCCAGGCGCAGACCAACCTCGGCGAGCTTCTCCTGGAGATGGGACTTCCCGACCAGGCCCTGCCGCACTGCCAGGCCGCCGCGGCGATGGATCCTGGGCTGGTCGAGGTCCATCTGAACCTGGCGGGCGTTCTCATGGCGATGGGCCGGGTGATCGAGGCCACCGCCTCGTTGTTCCAGGCCTACCGACTCGACGAGACCCGAGCCCGAACGGCCGCGGGCCTCGGTCTGGCGGCAGTCCGTCGGGGGGCGATTCCCGAGTCGCTTCCCTGGTTCCGAAGGGCCGTCGAGCTGGAGCCTCGATCCGTCGAGTTTCTCCGGTATCTGGCCGAAGCGGCCGGCACGCTGAGGCTTTACGACGAGGTCGGCTCGTGCTGCGATCGAATCCTACAGATCAACCCCGACGAGCCGGTGGCGCACAACGCCCTCGGCTACGTTTTGCAGCTTTCGGACCGATACGATGAGGCCCGCGACCACTACGCCCAGGCGATCCGCCTCCATCCCGATTTCTCGACCGCCCGGTTCAACCTGGGCGTCCTTCACGAGGAAATCGGCGAACTCGACGAGGCAGAGGCTCAGTATCGCGAAACGGTCCGGATCGAGCCGACGAACCACACCGTAATGGCCCGGCTCGCCTCGCTTCTCCGGGAAAACCTCCCCGAGGATGACCTGGAGGAACTGGTCCGCCGGGTCTCGGCACGCTCGACGATCGGCCAGGACCGCGGCAATCTGCTGTTTGCCCTCGCACTGGTCCGCGACGCCCGAGGCGAGTATCCCGAGGCCGCGGCCTGCCTCGAACCGGCCAACGCGTTGGCCCGAGAAGAAATCGCCCGGCTCGGACAGAGCTACGACACCGAGCGTCATGCCCGGTTCGTCCGTGGACTCATCGAGAACTTCACTCCGCCGCTCTTCGAGCGCCTTGCCGGCGCCGGGATCGAGACGGAGCGGCCGGTCTTCATCCTTGGTCCACCCCGATCGGGAACGACACTGATCGAGCAGGTGCTGGCAAGCCATCCGGAGATCCACGGAGCGGGCGAGATTCCCCTGACGCGGCGGAGCTTCGACTCCATTCCCATTCGCATGGGAATCGCAGAGGAAGCGGTGAACCTGGTCCCGGTACTCGACGCCGAAATCGTCGCCGAGCTGGCCCGCGATCACGAGGCCAGATTGATGGAGTTCGACGGCGGCCAGGCCCGCCGAATCATCGGAAAGATGCCCGAGAATTTCTTCTACCTCGGCCTGATCGCGATGATGTTTCCGAAGGCCACGGTGATCCACTGTCGCCGCGACCTCCGCGACGTGGCACTTTCCTGCTGGTTCACAAACTTCACCGAGGCGTACTGGTGCTATCACCAGGATCATATCGCCCGGCGACTGGGTGAGTATGTCGAACTGATGGACCACTGGAAGGCCGTTCTACCCGGTGGCTTCGCGGTTCACGAGGTCTGCTACGAGGAAGCCGTCGAGGATATCGAGGGAACGGCCCGCCGGCTGCTCTCGGCGATGGGGCTCGACTGGCACCCCGGCTGCCTCGAATTCCCGAAGACACGCCGACCGGTCAAGACGGCAAGTCAGGTGCAGGTCCGCCGACCGGTCTATCGGGGCTCGGTCGGCCGATGGAAGCTCTACGAAAAAGAGCTCGCGAGCCTCTTCGAAAAGGTCGAAACCCGGGCGAGGATGAGAAGCGAACGGTCTCCCGATCGATAATCCACCTCGCCCGGATCTCAGCAGGAATGGCTCTACCCGGAACGCAAGAGGATCGCGGTTCGACAGGAAGGCGGTCGCGAAAAGTCCCAGGAGAGACGCCACGGAAGGCGAGCCCGTGGCGTCGCACCCGGACGCCGATTACTCTGTGGAATGCATCGACTCCATCACCAACGATCGAGAGAACCACACCCATGCGGCGATATGATGCTTTCCGGATGCTTCGAGGGCCTGTGCTCTCGGGGTTGCTCGCCATTTCGATTCCGGTCCTTGCGGCGGACCGGCCGCCGGGGAAGGTCCTTACCGGGCGAGAGGCTCTGGGCGACTGGACGACCGACGCGCCTGGCGTCCGGCGCCGGATCACGGTGGACGACCTGGCGCCTCCGTTCGAGACGCCATCGATCGACAACGGCCCAAGGCGGATGATCCCCCGGCCGAAGGACGCCTGGCCCCGAGCCCCGCAGGGCTTCACCGTGAACGAGTTTGCGACCGGGCTCCAGAACCCTCGCAAGATTGCGACCGCTCCGAACGGCGATGTCTTTCTGGCGGAAAGCTTTCCCGGTCGTGTCCGGGTTCTTCGCGACGCGGACGGTGACGGCAAGGCGGAGGTGAATGAGGTCTTCGCGCAGGGATTGAGGCTCCCGTTCGGGATCGCCTTTTATCCGCCTGGTCCCCGGCCGAACCAGGTGTACATCGCCAGTACCGACTCCGTCGTCCGCTTCGCCTACCAGGAGGGCGACACCAGGGCTCGATCGTCGCCCGTAACGATTGTCGCAAAACTTCCCGGCTTCAGCATGCTCCGGGGCGGCGGCCACTGGACCCGCGACGTCGCCTTCTCACCGGATGGTCAGCGGATGTATGTCTCGGTCGGCTCGAAGTCCAACGCCGACGACAACGAGCTGGAGCATCGACGGGCCGACATCCTCGTCTTCGATCCCGAGGGCCACGGCGAGCGTCTGTTTGCCTCGGGCATCCGCAACCCGGTCGGTCTGGCCATCCAGCCCGGAACCGGACGACTCTGGGCCTCGGTGAACGAGCGTGACGGGCTCGGCGACCACCTGGTTCCCGATTACATCACACACGTCGAGGAAGGCGGTTTTTACGGCTGGCCCTGGTATTACATTGGGTCGCATCAGGATCCAAATCACAAGGGGAAACATCCCGAGTTGAAGGAGAAGGTCATCGTTCCCGACGTCCTGCTCCAGTCTCACTCGGCCTCACTCTGCATGACGTTTTACTCAGGCAAGCAATTCCCCGAGGAATTCCGAGGTAATGCCTTCGCGGCCGAGCACGGCTCCTGGAATCGCGCCCGACGGACGGGATACAAGGTGATTCGCATCCCGATGAAGGACGGCAAGGCCACGGGTGAGTATGAGGACTTCCTCATCGGATTCATTACGAACGATGGCCAGGTCTGGGGGCGACCGGTCGGCGTGACCACGGCGAAGGACGGCGCGCTCCTGGTCTCCGACGACGGGTCAAACACGATCTGGCGCGTGGCGATCTCGAGGGAGAAGTGAGTCTTGGACGGAGGACGTTGATCGGCGGTCGGGGAGAGTCGAATCCCCGACCGCCTCGATCGATTCGTCGGATCGGATCGGATCGAATCGGATCAATGCCGGCGGCTCAAAGGCCGCTGAGGTCGAGGGCCGTGATCCGGATGCCGTGGCGAAGTCCCAGTTTGTGAACGATCTCTTCACTGGCTGGTACCGTCATGCTCTGACGGGGCGGCAGACTGATCCCCGTGAGGACCCGTGCGGCTTCGCCCTCCTTGCTCTCGAACCCGAGCGCCGCGAGTCCGTTCAGGCGAAGCGGCGTCCCATTCTCGATCTTGATTCTGTAAGTCAGCTTTCCATGGACCCGATTTCCCTTCACAAGGCGGGTACGAACCAGTCGGCTCAGCATCCCCTCGGCGATCTCATCCGCGAGCGTCGCGGCATCCTTTGCGTCGCTTAACTCCACGGAGTATTTCCCGAGCGCGATCCATGACCGCGCCGCGGAATCACTTCCAGCGAGCTGGACGTGAGCCTCCGAGCCCTTCAATGTCACACGACACCCTAGCGAGGGGCGATCCGGCCGAGCCGGCAAGCCCATTTCCGACCTCAGACCCAGCACCATCTTCCCCTCGATCGCCTTTTTCAGTTCGGCCGATCGAGCGGTCCCGGCTGAATCCGAAGCCTCGATCTGGAAGAAGATTCGACCCATCTCGAACTCGTCAATCGAATCGAGGCGATCGACGAAGTCTTTTGCAAGGGTGAGATCATGTCGATTGGCCCATTGCTCCGAAAGTTTCGCGATTGTCTCCCAGTCGAGCCCCGTGGCCACATTCCACATGACAAGTTGCGCCATCTGTGTCGCCGCCTTCTGAGCGGCCAGCCGAATGAGCGCCTTTTGCACCCTCGGGCTCTGGTTCACGTCCTGGATATCCAGGATTTGGAACCGCTCCCCCTCCCTCGGAAGCTGAACCCCACCCTGCGAACTGGGCGGTTCGAGACTCACCATCCGGGTCGGAAGGTTGCGGGTCTGGCCGGGCTTCACATCGGCGAACGGCAAGCCGGTCGGCGGAACAGATCGCATTCCACCGCCCATCATCCCCATGCCACCCATGCCGCCCATGCCACCCATGCCACCGCCCATGCCTCCCATGCGTCCCATGCTGATGTAGAGGCTACGCTGGTCCCAGCTATCGTAGTCGCCGCAGAAGTACATAATCATTCGGGCGAGCATCATCATCCCCATCATGGGAGGCATGGTACGGCCACCACCCATCATACCGCCGCGGCCACCCATCATACCGCCGCCCATGCCGCCCATACCACCGCCCATGCCGCCCATGCCACCCATGCCACCCATGCCACCCATGCCACCCATGCCGCCCATGCCACCCATCATTCCTCCCATTTGTCCGGTAGCACTCTGTGCAACGAGACCTGGAGGGAGGACGACACGGAGGGTTTTCTTGCTGTGGTTCGTGACGGAGACGGTCAAGCGACCGTCGTTGCGGCCCTCGGCCCGGACGGTAATGCGTCCGTCTCGCATGGCGTCGAGAAGGCTGAGCGGCGGCAGATCATCTTCGGAGGATTTCGGGGGCGTGGTTGCAGTCGTGACCTGGGAGGCGTGATCTTGACTCGGGGTCGATTTGTCGGGGCCGCCAGCGCGCGAATACAACGGCGGAGAGGCGAGGACCATACCAAGGCCCATCACAGGGGCAAGAATGCAAGGAAGTCGACGCATGGGAAAGCACCTTTCCTGTTGGAGGAAGAGTTCTGGCCTGGAACGAAGACGGATGAGACCACTCAACCTGGGAAATCAGCCATCCAGGCCAGGACGAGGTTGTCCTGGGCTGATCACCATGGAGTCAGGACCTACCGCGCAGGGGAACTCGCGAACCCGATGGAGGGTGTGCATCGCGGACGCGTGCGATCCGAAGGAATCGTCGGCGGAACACGACTTCGATGTGGGTCGGGCAACGAGCCGTCAACAGCGACGGGCAATGAGGGGCGGAGTCTCAGCGCGAGTGCCTGGCGAATCGATCAAGTGATGATACATGTTTTGGCGCGGGGCCACTCCGCGATTGCCATCGCGGTTCAACTGGGCATCCCGAACCTGGAGGACCGACTTGAGGCGATAGCGCCATGGAGCGAGCCGCGTCAGCGAGCTGAAGGGGATGGGACGGGCCGCGATCGAAGGGGCAGCCGTGAAGGTGAAGTCGGAACGGCCTGAGAGAGACGGGGAGGAAGGCGTCCGGTCGTGAGCCGGGCGCACGGAGAGCACAAGCAGCGAGAAGGCGAACAGCAGAAGTAGGTAATTTCGCATTCTCATGAGATCGAACCCCAACATGGGGGTTTTCTACCGCGGAAGGGGTCGAACAGTGGCGAGCCATTCGTCCGGGCGATGGTTACCGATGCGACGCCCCGTGATCTTGCCACGACTTGCGTCGGTTCGCTTTCCAGGGACAGGCCAGTGGCATGGAAACTGGCCTGTCCCCGTTGGGCTTCGATCAAAGGCCGCTCAGGTCGAGCGCCGTAACCCGGATGCCGCGCTTCAGGCCGAGGTTCTTCACAACCTCCTCGCTGGCGGGAACCCTCATGCTACGCCGAGGCGGGATACTGATTCCCTGCAAGACTCGAGCCTTTTCGTCATTCTTGAACTCAAGCCCCGTCGCGGAGAGGCCGTTGAGCCGTAGAGGTGAGGCATTGTCGATCCGGATGCGGTAGGTCAGTTTGCCCTTGTTATCGCGAGGGCCCTTGACAACCTGGGCCCGAACGACCCGGCCGACCAACCCCTCGGCGACCGAGTCGGCCAGTTTTGCCATGTTCTCTTCTGCGGTCACGGGCATCGAGAACTTGCCCATCGGGATCCAGCTTCGGACCGAGGCATCACTGCTGTGGAGCTGGACCTGGACCTCTGAGCCATTTACCTGAACGAAGCAGGCCAGGGAAGGCCGCGACGGATGAGCGGGAATGCCTTCCGAAGCTCGGAGTCCCAGCACCAGTTTGCCGATCAACTCCTTGCGGAGCGCGGCGGCCGTTGCCTCGTCGGTTGCTGCCTTGCCCTGAATCCGGAAGAGAATTTCCCCGCTCTCGAATTCGTCGGTTCCCTCTCCGAGGCGATCGACGAAGTCCCGCGCCAGCGAGAGGCCGTAGGAATTGGTCCAGTCTTTCGACAGCTCAGCGATCGTGGTCCAATCCAGCCCCGCAGCCACGTTCCACATCACGAGTTGAGCAAGCTGTGTGGACGCCTTCTCGGCCGAGAGTCGACGCATCGCCTTCTGGACTCTGGGATTATCGCTCATTTCGGCAATGTCCACCAGCCGGTATGCCTCACCCTCACGGGCCAGTTGGACATTCCCCTGCGGGCTAGGAGGGTTCAGACTCACCATCCGGGTCGGCAGCTTGCGCGTCTGGCCGGGCTTGACATCCGTGAAGGAGAGTCCGGTCGGGGGGACGGAACGCATCCCGCCGCCCATCATCCCCATGCCACCCATTCCGCCCATGCCACCCATTCCGCCCATGCCACCCATCATGCCGCCGCCCATACCCATCATCAGGCTGCGCTGGTCCCAGCTGTCATAGTCGCCGCAGAAGTACATAATCATTCGGGCGAGCGTCATCATGCCCATCATGGGGGGCATGGTGCCGCCGCCACGCATGCCGCCGCCCATCATGCCGCCGCCCATGCCGCCCATACCGCCGCCCATGCCGCCCATACCGCCGCCCATCATACCGCCGCCCATGCCGCCCATACCGCCCATACCGCCGCCCATTCCGCCCATCATGCCACCCATCTGTCCGGTGGCACTTTGAGCGACAAGTCCGGGTGGGAGGACGACACGGAGGGTCTTCTTGCTCTGGTTTCGGACCGAGATGGTGACACGTCCGTCTTCCCGTCCCTCGGTCTCAACAGCCACGCGTCCCTCACGGATCGCGTCGAGCAGGCTCACGGGTGGGAGGTCTTCGGCGACGGATGCATTGGCCGACGATGGGGACTCGGGCGGGGTTACCGCGGGTTTTTGCTTCGAGTCGGCCGAACTCCCTGGAGAGCCGGATGGGCTCTGCGCAGCGGCGGTCGAGGCGGAGAGCCCGACCATCAACACCATCAAAAGGGGTCGGTAAAGACGTATCATGATCTTTGGACCTTTCGATTTTCAGCGAGCTAGTGACACGGAACGAAAAAAGGTGGCCAGTATCCGCCCGGGCTTCCGGTACGGATGTCAGGGACTCACAAACCTGGGGAGATCGCGAGGTTCCATTCTCTCGATGGAGGAATCCCATGCGGCTTCGGAGACACCCGCAGCGCAGGCTGACTCCATCACCCCATCCGACCGTGAGTCGGCGGTGTCAAACTCGGCACGAGCAGAAACCGCCGCCCCATGCGCGGAAAGGCGCCGAATGACCTCAGGAGACCGTATCGGATCGTTCCGATGACCGCCCGAAGCGACTTCAGAAGGTTCGGAACGCTGCCGTCAAGGACGGCAGAACCCTGGACGCTGCCCATCGCCTGCAGAATTGGTGGACTTTTCCCCGTTTCCAGAGATCCGGCACACCAAAAGCCCTTGAGACTGGCGACTCCTCTCACACGAGGAGTGCGAGAAGCCGAGTGCTGGCGTAGGGGAGCCCCGCGTCGGGCTGGGTTAACAGCGCATGGGAAGTATCAAGCCGAAGGGTGCAGCGCTTCGTCGGGTTCTTACCGAAGGAATCGGGAGATCCGGAGAGGTCGCGGGGCCAAGATCAGCACCGCGGGAGATCCGGGGATTACCGTCGACCCGTACCGACTTCATTCGGAATCGCCGGGGAGAGAAGGCGATTAGGTACGACTGGCGAGGACAGGATGCGAGGTGGGCATCGGGGCGGGGATCGGTCGCCATGCGGCGGAAAGCCGGAAACCCGCCAGGCCGCCGGGCCGGATGGGATCCGACCCTCGGTGGGACGAGCCAGCAGGCTACCAGCAGCAACAGGAAGGTGATTCGGTGCCAGGACATCTGGCCGGCCCCTGGAGATCCAGTGAGGGTAACATCCAGACGGATCCCGAACCTGGACGTGCCATTAACATAACCGACTTTTTCCCGGTTGTCAAGTCGGGCTGTATCCATCCAAATCTTTCGGGGGTTCTTTTTGGAGAACGAGGCTCGATCCGAATCGGCGAACTTCGTGCGGAGAGGCGTCCCAATTAGAGGGAAGGCGCGGGCCATGTGGGTCCACTCGCCCGGTCCGAGGGCGGCTTGACGCCCCGGGCCAGGTTGCTATAAGATTCGATTTTTCAAAGACTTAATGCTTGGATCACCCGTATCCCCCCGAGGCGGTGTGGCGATGGAACTGCTGACAGAGATTTGGGATAAGACGACGGATGCGCTCTCGGCGGTCTCGGAGGGGATCTCCGAGGGGCTGATTCGGATGTTCGGCAGCTCGAACGAGCGTCGAATCCGGCAGATGCGTCCCATCGTGGCCCGGATCAATGAGTTTGAGCCGAGCATGACGGTGCTCACGGATGAGGAACTGCGGGGGAAGACCGCCGAGTTCCGCCGCCGGCGTGCTCAGGGAGAGTCGCTCCATCAGTTGCTCCCGGAGGCGTTCGCCGCCTGTCGGGAGTCAGGTCGGCGCTTCCTCAACATGCGCCACTTCGACGTTCAGTTGATGGGTGGGATGGTTCTTCACGGCGGCAACATCGCCGAGATGGTCACTGGTGAGGGAAAGACGCTGGTGGCGACCCTTGCCGCCTATCTCAACGCTCTGGAAGGTCGAGGGGTTCACGTCGTCACTGTCAACGATTACCTGGCCCGGCGCGACGCCGAATGGATGAGCCCGCTCTATCTTGGCCTGGGGATGACCGTCGGCGCGATCCAGTCGGACATGGACTCCGCCGAGCGGCAGGAAATCTACGGCCGAGACATCACCTACGGTACCAACAACGAATTCGGCTTCGACTACCTTCGCGACAACATGAAGCCGACCCGCGAGCTTCAGTCGCAGGGCGAGCTCTTCTACGCGATTATCGACGAGGTCGATAGCATCCTTATTGACGAGGCGCGTACGCCCCTGATCATCTCCGGCCCTGCCTTTGACGATGTCCACAAGTATGCCGAGGCCGACCGGATCGCCCGCCAGCTTCGTCGCGAGGCCCATTTCGAGGTCAAGGAGAAGGAACGCACCTGCCATCTGACCGACGACGGTGTTCGAGAGGCGGAGCGTATTGCCGGGATCGAGAGCTTCTACACACCCGGCAACATGGAATGGCCCCACCTCATTGATAATGCCCTGAAGGCCCATCACCTCTATCGACGCGACCGGGATTATGTGGTCCAGCCCGATGGCGAGGTGGTGATTGTCGACGAGTTCACCGGCCGACTGATGGTTGGGCGGCAGTGGTCCGACGGTCTTCACCAGGCCGTCGAGGCCAAGGAACGGGTGAAGATCAAGGAGGAAAACCAGACCCTCGCCACGATCACGCTTCAGAACTTCTTCAAGCTCTACAAGAAGCTCTCGGGGATGACCGGCACGGCGATGACCGAGGCGACCGAGTTCTACAAGGTCTACGGTCTGGATGTCGTCGCGATCCCGACGAACCGGGAGCTCTCACGGATCAACCACGCCGACGTCATCTTCCGCTATGAGCGCGAGAAGATGCAGGCAATGCTCGACGAGATCCGCGAGGTCCACGAGACCGGCCGGCCGATCCTCGTTGGCACCGTCTCGATCGAGAAGTCCGAGGAAATCTCGGAGATGCTTTTGCGTTACGGCATTCCGCATCAGGTCCTCAACGCCAAGTACCACGAACGCGAAGCCGAGATCGTGGCACAGGCGGGCCGGCGCGGAGCGGTGACCATCGCGACCAACATGGCTGGCCGGGGCACCGACATCATCCTCGGCGGTAACCCCGAGTTCATGGCGTGGGCCGACCTGAAGCGGCTCAACGACGAGGACGGCCGCCCGCTCTACCCGACCCGGCTCGAAGTTCCGAGAGAGGTCTGGGAAGAGGCGGTCGCGAAGTACGAGCCGCAGATGAAGGCCGAGGGCCGCGAGGTCGCCGCGCTCGGTGGTCTGCACATCATCGGGACCGAACGCCACGAAAGCCGACGGATCGACAATCAGCTTCGAGGCCGTTCTGGCCGGCAGGGTGACCCGGGCAGCAGCCGGTTCTTCCTCTCGCTGGAAGACGACCTGATGCGGAAGTTCGCTGGCGAATGGGTCTCGGCCGTTCTTACCCGGCTCGGGATGCAGGAGGGCGAGGCCATCGAGAGCCGGATGGTCAGCCGACGGATCGAGGGCGCTCAGAAGAAGGTCGAGGAACGGAACTTCGACATCCGCAAGAACCTCCTCGAATACGACGAGGTCATGGACGAGCAGCGGAAGCGCGTCTACTCGTTCCGCCAGGGCCTTCTCGACGGCACATCGCCCAAGGAGATGGTCCTTGAGATGATCGATAGCCAGATCCAGGAGGCCGCCAACCGTTTCCTCGCTGACGATTATGGTTCGGCTAGCTTTGCCGAATGGGTCGGCCAGCGGCTCGGCGTCGAACTGACGGCTCGTGATATTCGTGGATCCAGCTTTGAGGACGCGGTCGAGATCGCCCGGAACAAGGCCGATCGCCAGCTTCATGAGTCCATCCGAGAGTCGCTCGACGAGAATCTGCCGCTGGACTCCGAACCCTCCGAATGGACCTGGCAGGCCCTCATCCGATGGGCGAACGACCGCTTCGAGCTCAATCTCAAGGATCGTGACCTCAAGAAGTATATTCGGACCGACGGAGAGGACCTTCTGGAGGGTCGCAATAGCCTGGAGGAATTCCTCTACGAGAGGACCTCGGCCTCACTTCAGAAGATCGATCTGGAACCGGCGAAGGAATTTCTCCTACCGAACTGGGGCCGCCGGTCACTTAGTGGATGGGTTCACCACAAGTTCACCCTGGCGATCGATCCGGCGGATTGGAATGGGCTCGACCGGTCCGAGATCGTCCGACGGATCAAGGTCGAGGCTCGAAAGCTCTATACCCAGAAGGAAGCCGAACTGCCGGCCCGGATCGCGATGCTTCGGTTCCTGGCCGAGCGCGACCTCTTCGGTATTCCCAGGTACGACCGAGAGGGGCTCGCGGCCTGGGCTTCCGACCGGTTCCACATCGTTATGGAAGGCGCGGAACTCCAGCCGATGCTTCGGCCCGAGATCGAGCAGCGAATCCTCGAACTCGCCCGCCAGCAGTATCAGGGCGGACGACTTGCCGACGAACTGGAATCCCGTCTCGAGGCCGCCGGGCTCGGGCGGCATCGCGAGAACCGGGCGAAGGGCATCGCGCCACCGGATCCTGCCGCCCTCCGCGACCTCGCGGCCTGGGCCCGCCAGGAGCTTGGGGCCGAACTGGTTGAGGACGAATTGACCAACCTCACGGCCGAGCAGATACGAAACCGGCTCCTCGCCGCCCTCGACGCTCAGCATCGCCCAGAAATGCGCGAAATGGAGAAGGCTGTCCTGCTCCAGATCCTGGATTCGAGCTGGATGGAACACCTTCGGGCCATGGACCATCTCCGTAGTTCGATCGGATTGCAGGGTTACGCCCAGGTTGATCCGAAGGTGGAATACAAGCGAGAAGGGATGCGAATCTTCTCGGAAATGTGGGCCGCCAGCGCGGATCGCGTGACCGACCTGATCTACCGGGTCGAGCATTTTGACCCCGAGTTCCTCGATTATCTTGGCTCTCGCTACAACAAACTCGATCGGGTAGTGACGATCCACTCCAAGGTGGAATCTCAACTTGTGGCCCCGCCCCAGTCGGGGGTTGGTCGCCAGCAGGCCGAGGCTATTTCCGCCAGTCAAAATTCTGGTGAGCGGAAGTCGGAGCCGGTGCGGAACGTGGGGAAGAAGGTCGGCCGGAACGATCCCTGTCCCTGTGGATCCGGTAAAAAGTTCAAAGCCTGCTGCATGCGGAAGCAGGCGTCGGTCGATCCGTTCTGAGGTCGAGACTGAGAGAGGATCGCCCCGCGATCACGGCGGATCGGAGCGGGCGATTCTCGAGTCCTTGATTCGGAAGCCAGGGCTAAGGGCCATCCTCGGAAAGAGTTAAAGCAAGTCCTTGGTCCAGCCGATGGAGAAGATCGACTGGGGCGGGTGGATCTGAACGGGGAGATCTCTCCTCTCAGGATTCGCCGATTTGCCATCAAGGTCCAGATCCACCTGGTCGAGGCATGGCAATTGCTTTGGGAGGGTGACACTCATCCCGACGACAACCGGGCACCCTTCCGGGAAAGGATTCCCCGAGATGCCTCTGGCTCTGAATCTGGCCTACATCGCCGCCTTGCTGATTTTTTCGCCGATGCTGTTTTACCGGTGGGCCCGAGGCGGTAAGTACCGCGAAGGCTGGCGCGAGAAGCTACGCGGCGAGGCACCGCTTCGGATCGGCCATCAGCCTTGCCTCTGGTTCCACGCCGTAAGTGTCGGCGAGGTCTTGCTGCTCCGTCCGCTGATCCACGAGCTCGCCCGACGAAGGCCAGGTTGGGAGATCCTGATCTCCACCACCACGTCGACCGGCCTGGCCGTCGCGCGGCGGACCTTTCCCGATCTGGTCACCTTCTACGCGCCACTCGACTTCACCTGGTCAACTCGCCGGGCTGTCGAACGGATTCGGCCGACCGTGCTGGCGCTCGTCGAACTGGAGCTCTGGCCGAACCTGATCCGGACTGCGAAGGAATCTGGGGCGAAGGTCGCCATCATCAACGCCCGGCTCAGCGCTCGGAGCTTCCGTGGCTATCGGCGACTCCGGGGTCTCCTGCGATCGACGCTCGCCCAGATCGACGCGGTCTCGGCCCAGAACGACGAGTACGCGAGCCGCTTTGTGGACCTCGGTATCCCCGGCGATCGGGTCCGGATCACTGGCTCCGTGAAGTTTGATGGTCTGGAAAGCGACCGAAACAACAGCCGGACCCGGGAACTTCGCCGGTTGCTGGGCCTCTCGCCGGCCGAGCTGGTCTTCGTCGCGGGAAGCACCATGGAGGGCGAGGAAGTGGCCGCGTATTCGGCCTACAAGGAGGCCAGCCGCCAGCACCCGGGCCTCCGTCTTGTCCTGGTCCCGCGTCACGCAGAGAGGTTCGAAGCGGTCGCCCAATGGCTTGAACGCCAGGGGCAGGTCGTTGTGCGGCGGAGCCGGCTCGGAGAAACTCCGGCAGAACTTCCCCGTCGCTCCGAGGGCCGACCTCCCGTGATCCTGATCGATACCATCGGTGAGCTGGGCGCGGTCTGGGGTCTGGCCGACATTGCCTTTGTCGGGGGAAGCCTGCTCCCAGGCCGGGGTGGCCAGAACATGATGGAGCCCGCCGCCTACGGCGCCTCGGTGATGTTCGGACCGCATACCTCCAACTTCCGAGAGACGGTCGAGCACCTCCTCCGCCATGCCGCGGCCCGGCGCGTGGTCGATGCTGAGGATCTTGGGAGGGCTCTGCTGGAAGATCTGGAAGAACCCGAGGCCGCCGCCGCCCGAGGCGAGGCCGCGCGTCGGATCGTCCTGGCCCAGCACGGCGCGGCGCGTCGGACCCTGGCCGAACTCGACCGGCTCGTCGAGACCAATACTTCCAGCGCTGCTGCCTAGATGGAAAGCCCGGGGACTCCTTGCCATTTCGTCGATGAATCGATGAAATAAGGACCGCGACCGGGATCGCCGAGGCAAAATCCGGCCTGGACCGGGGCCTCGTGCCTCCCTTGACCCCTCCCAGAAATCGGAGAATTCCATGAGCGAGAAGGAAGAAGGCGCCGGGACACCGGCCCCCCAGCAGGGACAGCAGGGGACCGAGGTCCACGTCGACGACTCCGGGACTTTGCCGTCGTACTCCAACTTCTGCCGGGTCACGGCCACGCCCGAGGAAGTGATTCTCGATTTCGGCCTCAATCCCCAACCCTTCGCGACCGGGCGCCAGGACGTCAAGGCGAACCAGCGGTTGGTCATGAACTTCTACACCGCGAAGCGGCTGCTCACGGCCCTGAGCATGACGATCCAGCGCCACGAAGGGACGTTTGGCGCGATCGAACTGGACGTCCGACGCCGGGCGGCCAGCCAGCCCCAGGCCTATCCCCAGCCAGGCCGAGTTGGCCCGCAGGGGATCGTCGAGTAACACCCAATCTCTCCCGCCTTCTGATGAACGGGCGGCTCGCCCCGCGTCGGACTCGACGCAAGGGCTGGGCCGCCCGTTTTTCGTTTTTCTACTCCGCTCAAGTCTTCCAGGACGGCCTGGATTCCATAATTTTCCTATCCTCTCGCCTGAGCGACCGGTTTTGCTGGTATCAAGGATGCCGGTGTTGCGGAGATCGTCGGATTTTCCGGCCGTGCGGCTCTTTGTCTGATTGAACGGGGGGCGATTGGCCGATTTTGGGGTTGTGACGATCCCGCTGGCGCATGCGGGTTCTGTCGAATGAGGCAGACGTGCCGAGGGCTTCGGCTCATCTTCATGCGCCGTGGGCGCCGATAATACGGTGGTGCCGGGCGACACGGCCTCGGTCCAGGACGGACGAGTCCAGCGTTAGGAGATAAAGGAATGTCTCAGCCATCCCGACCGTGGGCACGGGGCCCTGCCGAGCAGCGGCGTCGCCGCGAGATCCGGCTCGATCATCCGACGCCTCTGGAGGATCGCCGGATGCCGGCGCCTGTTGTCGCGGCGTTCCCGCTGACAGCAATCTTCACGGCGGCGCCGACACCGACGAACTCGGACCTCGGCACGGTGACCGTGACGACAGGGTCCACCACGCTCGCCGGCTCAGCGGCGCCGATTACCTCGGTGTCGGAGCTGACGCCCAATTCCGCCTTCGGCGGCGACATCGTGAACATCGCGCCCGGGCCAGGCGGAGTGTTCGGTAACGCCATCTACGCAATCTCCCGTGGCTCTGGCGGGAATACTGCGGCGATCAACCGGCCAGGCGTGATCTATCGCGTCGATCCGGCGACGGGTAAGACCAGCGTGTTCTTCGACCTGAACACGGTTCTCTCGCAGACCGACCCGACCAGCACGACCTCCTCGCCCGCGGGCAACTCGTTTGGACCGGGGACCGGGCTGGTCAACTGGTACAGCATGACCTTCGACTCCCAGGGACAGTTCGACGGCACACCCTCGCTGTTTGTGAGCAGCGTGGATCAGAAAGATCCCAACAAAAACATCATCTTCCAGATCTCGCCCAGTGGCCAGTTGATCGGCGTCTTTGTCCAGATGACCAATGGTCTCTCGGCACAGAAGTTCAACCTCAGCCCGACCGCGATCCTGGTTCCGCCGATTCAGGACCAGCAATTCCTTTCCGGGATGATCGCCGGTAGTGGAATCAGCTCGACGAGTGGGAAATTCGCGGCGCTGTATTTTAACTCCAGCGCTTACTCGCCGGGCCAGGTCATCAGCGACGCGACGCAGGCACTGCCGACGGGTGTCAGCCAGACGGAGCTGGGGTTGCCGGTCTCCACGACGTTCCTGACCAACAACACGACGATCTCCGCGGGGACGGTGAACACGGGCCCGATCGTCGGCCTGACGGCCTCGAACTCTTACTACGGCAACCAGATTTTCTCGGTCTTCACTGACTTCGGCACGCCGGCCGGTGGCGGCATCCCGGCCAAGCCGGGGTTCAGCGGAGTGCAGGGGAGCAACGGCGGCCTCTTGCTCGGAGCGACCACCACTCTAACGACCTTCAGTAGCGGGACCTCCGCGGGCAGCGGCAATCCGTCGATCACGGATAACATTCCCGCGGTCAGCACGCTTTACCGGCGGTTCTACGGGATCGCCTTCGACCAGTACGGCTACTTCTCGCAAGGCCTGTCCCTGACCGCGACCTCGTCCGCGGCCGGAGGGACCGGTACGTCCTCGACGACCACAGGGACGACGACCTACACGCTGGGCAGCGGACAGCCGGCCTACATGGGAAGTCTGTTCGTCAGCGACCTGGCATCGAGCCTCTACGTCTCGACGACTCCTCTGTCTCCGCTTCCGAGCTCGAGCATTCTCGTGCCGGTCTCTGGCTCGGGCATCCTGAGCGTGACGACCGATTCGGCCGGAAATGTTATCCCGTCGATCACGAGCAGCGGGACGGCTTCCGGCTCGGCCGGCGGCCGGATCATCCGGATTCAGCCCAACGGCGTCGCGACTCTATTCGCCTATGGCTTCAACGTCTCGCCGCTGACGGATTACACAAGCTTCCAGGATTCGACGCTGAGCATCGGGTTCTCGGCCGATGGCACGATCCTCTACGCTGCCGACAATTCGGGTATCTGGCAGTTCAAGACGACCGCCGACCTCGCCGACTCGACCAGCGGTGCCCTCATCGGCCTGAGCGACCTCCGGGCACTCGGGGTTCCTTACGACGGTCAGAACGCCGCCGTTGCGGTCGTTGATACGGGCGTCGATGCCAAGACCGTTTCGTTCCGCGGCCGGGTCGCCACTGGCTTCAACGTCACCACCGGTGGGTCCGGTAATCGAGACCTTACGCCACTGAGCAGTTCCAGTAGCGGAGCGGCCGGCGGAGTCGGTGGTGCAGGCGGGATCGGCGGCGGGGCCGGTGGTGTCGGCGGCGGCGGCGGGGTCACGACTTCGACCTCCCTCGTCGGACACGGTACTCCCGTGGCCGGTGTGATCGCTCAGTTCGTCCCGCAGGCCACGATCTTGCCGATCGATATCTTCAATCCATTCGCGGGGCCGGCGAGCGTTTTCGTCGGTATCTCCGGTGGAGCACTCGGCGGGATCGGTGGTGGAGCGGGTGGGATCGGCGGTGGAGCGGGTGGGATCGGCGGTGGAGCGGGTGGGATCGGCGGTGGAACGGGTTCGGGAACTGGTATCCTGACCGCGAACGATGGCGGTGCCTCCTCCGACACCCTCTACAATGGGCTCCAGTATCTGATCCAGCACCCTTTCGTCAACGATCCACTCCGGCCCGCGCAGGTTGATCGCGTGATCGCGGCCGTGAATGCATTCGGAACACCAAATACGTTCAAGACGGAGGCTGAGGCCTACAAGCAATTCCCACAGGTCGTCGTCGCCCTCAAGAACCAGTATCACAAACTCCGCCAGGAGAGGATCGCGAGCATCGCGGCGACCGGCCAGTTCGGCGCACCGCTTCTCTCCGGGCCTCCAATCTCGCTCGGCGGGATCGGTGGTGGGATCGGTAGCGGAGCGGGTGGTATTGGCGGCGGAGCGGGTGGTATTGGCGGCGGAGCTGGCG
The DNA here is from genome assembly GCA_027449865.1 of Planctomycetales bacterium. GTDB lineage: Bacteria > Planctomycetota > Planctomycetia > Isosphaerales > Isosphaeraceae > JAKAUH01. Next base: position 67,608 of record DAIDKV010000033.1, on the reverse strand, counting down.
GAATTGGTGGTGGAGCGGGTGGTGCCGGCGGAGCGGGTGGTGCCGGCGGAGCGACTGGCAGCGGGAACATCCTCGCCCAGGAACACCTTCCGGTTACCAATAGTGCCGCGTACCCCTTTGCGGGCGACACTCAGGGCATCTCGATGCCCGCAATCTTCAACGAGGTCATCTCGGTCACCGGCGTCTACTCGTTCCCCTTCAAGCTTACGCCCTCGACCTCTCCGATCGACACGCCGACCGGGGTCATTCCCCAGCCGGCCGGACCGGTCCTGCTCTTCGGCAACCTGCTCACGATCGCCGGGCAGGGGGCCAGTGGCGGGGCAGGTGGGACCGGAGGAGCCGCGGGCGGCGCTGGAACCGGGACCGGAGCGGGAGGCAACGCCACCCTGCTCGCCGCTGGAGACCTCCAGATTTGGGTCGACCGCATCCCGGGCTCTGTGAACCGAAACTTCACGACCGACTTTGCCGCTCCGGCCTTCAACGTGCCGACGTTCAGCCGAACCTTCACGTCGGCCGAGGCCAGCAGTGCTTCTGGCGGGACCGGAGGGACCGCGGGTGGAGCGGGAGCCGGAACGAGCACGGGTGTCGGCGGGGGCAGTACCACCACCGGTGGGGCCTTCGTTTCCAACCCGATGACCTTCAATCAGGTCGGAACCTCGATGTCGGCCGCGATTGTGACCGGCTCGTACGCCATGGTCTCCTCGGCCTTGAACTACTGGATTGGCCTCGCCCGGTCCAATGGGTACACGGCCGATGCCTACCTCAACACAAAGGTCGGGACGACCAGCCTCAACTTCGGTCCTCACGCCTTCAAGAACCTGTCGGCCTACAACAACCCCGACGGGATCAACAGCATCCTCGCCTGGACCGCGGTCCCGGCCACCGATGTCAACAGCATCAACACGTACTCCACGCCGGCGCAACTTCCCAACAGCACGGCGTATCCGTCCTATGCCCGGGTCTCGGTCGGTAACGCCATCGCGGCGATCGAGGGTACCCAGGCCATCAACTATCTCACCAAGCATCACGACTGGAAGTACATCGATACCTCGCACACTGGGCTCATCACGGCCCAGGAACTGCAAACCTTCACAGACAACGCCGCCGCGATGGGGATGCCTGAGGCCGGCGCCATGGCGGCCCTCCTCGGTGGAACGGCCACGTATGGACCTGTGCAGGCGGGGATCAACAATACGGTCTTCAATGAGAACCCCGACTCGCCAGGCGTCCAGCAGCGCCGGTTCAACTTCTTTGACTACGCCGCCGACGGACAGCTCAACGGCTCGATCAGCATCAATGAGTTCAAGATGCTCGGTCGAATCCTGCTGCCGTCGCCCAATGCTTTCACAATTATTGATCGCCAGCGAGCGGCCTCCAACGGCTTCCTGCTGGCTCCATCGACGCCGCGGAACTTTGCCGCGATCAAGTACCTCCAGCCAAGCTTCCTCTGGATTCCGAAGGGAGCCGTTTCGAGGTATCGCAACCTTTCGCCGGCCCAGTTCACGGTTGGTCGTGGACTGAAGGAAGGAACGTACCTGCCACTGTTCACGCTCTTCGATCCGTCGGTGGGGACGTCGTCCGCCGCTCCGGACAAGCAGGTCGTGGGCATGCAGCAGAGCGCCTTCGTCAACGGGGCCAGGATCACGGTCAACTACATGGTGAACGTGCCGAACCGGACGCCGACGGCAACGCCCACGTCGAGCCCCTCGCCGACGAGCACGACATCGACGACTTCTCCGACCGCCACCGGCCAGACGACGACCTCCGCCGCGTCCAGCCCGGCGACCACGACCACCACGACAACCACGACAACGACTCCGACCACGACCACCACGACGCCGTCCACCACTCCGACGACCGGATCGAGCGGTACTTCGACAAAGACCGTTTCGACCTCGACGTCCTCAACGCAGACCACGCTGGCGAAGCTTGAGGCGGAACTGACCGCGCTCAAGGCCAAGCAAGACGCGAGCACACGCACAGGCACGAGCACGACCTCGGCCTCAACAACGACACCGAGTTCGACCATCGCACCGCTTCCCGTCCAGCCGATCACGCCGGCTCCGCTGGCCTACAGCAGTGGTCCCGCCACGATTGCGGCCTCGCCGCATTCGGCGAGAGCCGTCCACTCGCTCGTTCGGATTCCCAGGGCGGAACACCAGGCGGTGCAGAGGTATCTCCAGAGCCACAAGCACTCGAACCAGCTTGACAAGTTCTGGAGCAACTTCAAGAAGTCTCTAGGCATCAAGTAACCCCGCCGCCCCGGCGCGGTGAGATGAGCCCAGAAACCAGCCGGCCGGCTTCGGGGAAACCCGATGTCGGCCGGCTTTTCTCGTAGACAGCCCATTCTCTGGGACCGATCACCGTGGCCCTGCGTCCTTGATGTCCACGTCGCCCCGACGCTCGACCTTCACCTGCTCCTTGCGGACCTCGCCGCCGACCCGCTTTGTATCCTGAACGACCCGCTTGCCGACGCCGACTTCCTCGGTAACGACCGCCTCCTTATGGACCGAGACCTGCTCCTCGCGGACCGGGACACGGATCTCCTCGCCAGCCCGTATCTCACCGGCCTCGGATGTGGTTCCACCGTGGACCGGTCTTCGCTCGATGACCACCTCCTCGCGCTCGACCGGGACCTCAATATGACGGGTCTCAGTGTGGACCTCCTTGCCGATCCGGACCTCGCCTGTCTGAACGGGGTGCTTCTCGGCGTGGAGGCGTTCTTCCTTCAACTTCAACGTGTCGGAACCCGAGGCGGCCGTCGTGGTGGCGGCACGGCTGACCCGGGGAGTCGTGGTCGCCGAGGTTGAGGCCATCGCAACCGATTCTCGACTGCTCCGATCGTATCCGCCGTGACGGCGCAGGATCGCCATCGCCTCGTCGGCTCGACCATCGGCGCGAACCGTCACAACCGCCCGGCCAGCCTCGAACTCCTGCCCGTAGTAATGAGCCTCGTCCTCGGGAATGCCGTAGCCAATGAGCGCCCCGGCAACGCCAGCGACCGCCGCGCCGGCGGCGGCATTCGAAAGAATGATCCCCAGTGTCCCACCCGCGATCGCGGGGCCGATGACCGGAATCACCCCCGAGAGAACACCCAGCCCCGCCAGGGCGCCAAGGCCCAGCCCCGTCAGCATCCCGGCGACGGCGCCCTCACCCATCTCGGTATCGCTCTGGCCGGTCGTGGAGGTTTCCCCAGTTCCGTCGTGATGCCGCATCGCGAGACCCATCTGCTCGTCGCCAAAGCCAGCCTGCTTCAACTCGGCGACCGCCTGGTCGGCCTGCCGACGATCCTCGAAGACCCCAACGATCGTGGAACGTTGTGGAGTGACAGCCATGAAAGCCTCCTGTGTCAGCACCGGTTGCGTCTCTCGTTTTATGCCCATGGTCGCCGACCGATTTCGGCACCGGCCCAATCAGCGCCACCGATAGATCGAGGCCGCAAACCCGGCGCCACCCGCACACAAAAATCTTTTCATTCTCCTGCATGTTCTTGCCGGCAAATTCTATTAAGATTGACGACGGCTCATTCCTGCTCGGACGGTCGGCATCTGGCCCGAGAGTTGCAACGGAGATCGCGGAGAAATGAATAGAAGGATTCCTACGGTCCAATCGTGTATCGGGGCCCGGACGATCGACGGAGGAGAACGTGCGAGATCGCCAGAAACCATCGACGGTCGCGACCTGCATCCTCGCGTTCCTCGCGATGGCCGGTTGCCAGTCCCGGACGGGTGATCCTCCGGCGGGAGTTCCGGTCACGCCGACACCGGCAACGGTGGAACGGCCCTCGCCGCATGAGGACGTGATCCCTCCCGATCGCCAGGACCATCCCCGGTATTCCTACGAGACCGAGGCCGATCACCGCTTCGCCGACTTTCTCCGCGACCATTCCGGGGGAATGGTCCGACAGGCCGCCGTTGGAGTCGAGCGTGAGGGGAAGCTTCGGGTGCAGCTTGGCCAGTCAACCTCACCCGACGACACACTCCCACTGACGAAGAGCATCGTCTCAGGAGCTCGCAAGGACTTTCCCGGACGACCATTCCTGCTCTCGATTTACGACCCTCAGGGCGAGCCAATCCTTCGCGCTCGGGTCACGCGCGACGGAGAAGTACGCTATGAAGTTGTTCATGACTCGGCCGATGCTCCCGGTTCTCATGGGAATCGCTCCGAGACGCCTACCGACCCGATGGCCCGGTCGGGGAGTACCTCCGCGGATCGTCGGTTTGCCGAATGGGCTGAGAACCACGGGCAGAAGTATCTGCGATACGTTCAGGCCGATCTGGAGTCTCATGGCCGCCTCTGGTTCGGCGTGACGCGTGAGGTCCGCCCAGCCGATGTCCCCGACCTGACCCGATCGCTGCTCGAAGGGGCGCACCGCGCCTTTCCTAGTCGAGAGATCGTCGCCACCGTCTTTGACCCCCAGGGAGAGCGGATCGGCCGCGCTCGACTCAGCTCCGACGGCGGGGTGAGCTGGGAACATTGATCGACGGCTGCTTTCGCACATCGAGGAGAACTCCGATCATGCCGCAGTGGGGCAGTCAGGATTACAAGAACGCCGTCTTTGAACAGCTCGCAAAGGGCTCGTCCAGCAATGACGACCACTTCGAGCACTTCGAAAACTTTTCCTCAGGCGCTCCGAGGCGGGACGTCGAGGCGGGCGTGGGCGAGGCGTTCCACCCCGAACGGCTTGACCGCGATCAGATCGAGCCGCAGTTCCGAGCCGCTGCCGAGAAGATGCACCCCAACGAACGCGCTGAAATCGCCCAGGACCTGATCGAAAGCCTCCACGAACGCGGACTGGCCCCGACATGGCTCCAAAAACTCCTGGGCCTTGGCACCACCGACCCAGGGCAGGCCTCAGCCGATGATGTGGCCCGCCTGGCCGAGTACTCGCGGCAAAACCATCCCGAGGTCTTCCGCCGGGTCATGGCCGACAAGCCGTTTCTCGTTCGATGGCTCGACAAGCCACTCGTCGCCGGGCTGGTTGGCATCATCGCCGGCAAACTCCTGAACCGGGCCTACGACCGACAGTGAATCTGGCGATCACGGCCCTCGATTGAGAGATATCAAGAAAGGTGGACACCATGATTGGAAACCTTGTTGGCTGGGCTATCTTCGGCCTGGTCGCAGGTGGGCTGGCGCGATTGCTCCACCCCGGTCGAGATCCGATGAACTGGATCTGGACGATGGCCCTGGGAATCTGCGGAGCACTGGTTGGAGGATGGATCGGATCTCAGGTGGGTATCACCACCGATCGGGGTCTCTGGAGCTGGATCGCGGCCATCGGTGGGGCCATTGTCTTGCTCATGATCCACCACTACATGACGGCCCGTTCGGCGGTCACCTCGGGACCGGCCACCAGTGACGACTACAAGCGGGCTGTTTTCCAGGATCTCTCCCGAGGTCCGAACGGCTGAGACTTCACAAGGCAAAGACACTGAACGGGGGAGTCGCGCCAGAGGTGATGGCTCCTCCGACTCAATGCTTCCAGCGAAACGGCGAGGTCGCCGCACCAACATCTCTGGCTTTCGCGCGCGAACTTGATTATCGTCCAGTTCGTTTCCTGTCGAACTGTGAAGATCGCTGCACATACTGACCTGCAAGTATGGCGTCTGACTGGGATGTACGCCCTGAGAATGGGAGCCATGGAGCCATGCGCGACGATACAGAGGGATTGCCCCAGGGACCCTCGGCCGCCGATCTGGTCGCTGCCATCGAGGGGACGGGGTTGCTTTCGGCCTCGAAGATGCGCGAGCTGCACGAGCGGCTGGATGCCTCTGGCGATGGCAACGACGGTCGGAAACTGGCCCGTCGGTTGGTTCGCGAGGGAACGCTGACGACGTTCCAGGCCCGTCGCCTCCTCAAGGGGAAGAAGCGTGGCCTTGTCTTTGGACGCTATATTTTGCTCGATCATATCGGACAGGGAGCGCGAGGACAGGTTTTCAAGGCCCGACATAGCCTTATGGATCGGGTTGTCGCGTTGAAAGTTGTTCTGCCTGACGCCAATCTTAGCAAGCGTTCGGTTCGGCGATTCTTCCGCGAGATGCAGATTGTCGGTCGCCTCGATCACCCGAATGTTGTCCGGGCCCTCGACGCCGACGAGCAGGATCGGTGCCCGTACATTGTGATGGAATATCTGGAAGGACAGGATCTTGAACAGGTCTTTGCGCATCGTGGGGCGCTGCCGGCCGACGATGTCATCGATTACATGACCCAGGCTGCGAGAGGGCTTGCTCATGCGCACGAGCAGGGGGTGATCCACCGTGACATCAAGCCGACCAATCTGTTCTTGAGCAGAACCGGCGTGGTGAAGGTGCTGGACCTCGGGTTTGGCGACCTGATTGGGTCGGCGGCTCCAGCCGGTGACGGCTTCGACACGGACGAGGGGGTGGTCGTCGGGACGACCGATTTCATGCCGCCGGAACTGATCCAGGGGCGACCGGTCGACGCCCGCTCCGACCTGTTTAGCCTTGGTTGCACGATGTACCGCCTTCTGACTGGCGACTATGCCTTCCCAGGGATTACACGCGAAGACCGGCTTCTGAAGCGAATTCGAGAGAAACCGGTCCCAATCACCAACCTGAAACCAGGTCTTCCCTATGCTCTTGTCGAGGTGGTCCACCGCCTGCTTGCTGCTCGACCGGAGGATCGATTTGCCTCGGCCACTGATCTGGCGGATGCCCTTGAGGCCCTTCGCCCTCGATCGGACCGGGGCGGATCGAAGGCTTCGGTTCGTCCGGTTCATAGCGAGCCCGACGCCCCGCCCGACTGGTCGCTGATCGAGTCGGCGCTCCGGCCGAACGGCTTCGAGGCGAGCCTCGCCTCGAAGCCGGCGGAGCCCTTCGCAAGGGAGGTTCCAGCGACCCGGGATATCAGTGCGCATCGGAAGAGCCTCGAAGCGGACGGGCAAGAATCAGGACGCGAGGTTCACGAGAAGTATCGACATGAAGTTGTCCAGATGAATCAGGTTCGGGCCGAGCTCCGGGCGATGGACCCAGACGCGGACCAGCAGACAGATGAGCCTGTCTCGACCTGGCTGGAGCGTCTCGGGGAACGGATCGGTGATTACCTTGCCGATCCGGACCCCACGCACTTCCTGATCGCGGGTACCGTGATTCTGTTACTCCTCGGATGGGCTCTGGCGCGGTCGGTGCTGTAGAGCGGCGTTAGTGGGGTTCATGGCCCGGCCCGATCGACTCGCGGAGCCGGGCCATCGCTCGGACGTAGAGCTTTCGGGCCGAAGCCTCCGAGAGCCCCAACAGCCGGCCGATTTCCGGGAAGGTAAGTTCGTCCCAGATCCGGAGCCGGATTAAACGACGGTAATGCTCGGGGCATCCTCTGAACGCACCTCGCGATCGTCCACCGTTCGAACATCCACCAGACCCTCCTTCGGGCCGGCCGGGCCAATTGCAAACACGGAGAACATGGTGACCTGACGATGCCATCTTCCTCTCGCAAGTGACAACCCGCTGGCAATATTTGCGGCGCTCTAGCTCCGATCCGACCCGATCCAGCCCGCGGCTACCGCCTCGATGTGGCGATCGACTCGGGCGACGGCGTCCCAGACGATCCCGTCCCGGCTGGCCTGCAATCGTCCCTTCCATTTCGTGCCGACAAAGATCCCCTCGTGATGGCAGACGGTGGTCGGCGCCTCGCGGTTCGGTCGTCGCTCCCACTTCGCCCCGTCCGCGGAAAGGTACGTCGCCCCCAGTCCAACCGCGACGAAACGATCGCCCGTCCATACAATAGAATTCAGATGCTCACCTTCCTCTCCACGGATCGGTTCCAGCCATTTCCGTCCATCGAGGGTCCTCCAGCGGAGCCCGTGCAGCCCAACCCCGACGAAGACCCCGGCGCCGTGCGCGATATCGATCAGGGTTTCCAGCGGCTTGACGTCTGGTACATCCTCCCAGTGGATCGCGTCGCGAGACCAAGCCCGACGTCCTCGGTCGCCGACTCCCACGTAGATTCCATCTCCAAACGCGATTCTGCGGATCAGGAACTTCCCGCCGATCCGATGCGGTCCCTCCCAGTTCACCCCGTCGTCACTGATCAAAACATAGGGATTCGCTGCGCCGACGGCGCCCGGATCTCCGCCCAGGCCGAGAAAGCGTCGGCCGTCAAACTGGACCGCCCGCAGATATCCACCGTATCCACCCTCACGACGCGACCGCGTCCATTTGACTCCGTCGACCGAGGCGGTCAGCACCTGGTCGCCTCCGCGCGTCCCCACCGCGACCACACGGCCATTCCCAACGGCTGCTGACCGCAAGACCTCGCCCTCCTGGCCGAGCATCGGCGAACCCCACGATCGGCCGTCTTCGGAAAGTAGTCGAAGGCCGTCGTATCCCACCGCCACGAAGACCGGCCGCGACATCTCTCCCCCTTCCATCCTACCGGAATCGTTGAATCAATAAGTTACTATTGAATGATTCATGATAAAACATAATCGAAGATGCATATCGAAATTCAGAGATCATGCAAGACCTGGCAGGCGGCCCTCGAAGGCGCGGTTGGGAGAGGTCAGGCTATCGCCGAAGCCGGGGCCGCCGGCGCCCATTCGTTCGAGCATCTCGACGAACAGGTTGGACATAGGGGTCTTCGCCGGGAAATCGATCTGTCGGCCGGTTCGGAGGGTGCCCTGGGCCTTCCCGACGAGGAGGGCTGGGTAGTCGATCGTTCCGTGACCGCCGTCGGACATGTACGAGGTGTAAAGAAGCATCGTGTTGTCGAGGAGTGTCGAACCACCCTCGTCGATTGCCTTCAGCCGGGCAACCATCTCCGCGAAGAATTCCGTGTACCAGGCGTGGATCTGCCGGCATGCTTCGCGGGCGATCGGATCGGCGTTCTCGGGGCGGTCGGCGTTTCCCTGGTGCTCGAGGGTGTGGCAGTGATATTCGTAGCCGACGGTGACCACGCCCGGGAAGAACGCATCGTCGGCGCCGGCTGCCAGGGTAACGACGCGCGTGGTGTCGGTCTGCAAGGCCAGGACCAGGAGGTCGGCCATGATCCGGATGTAGTCGGCGTGTTTCTCTGGATCGCGATGGATGAGCTCTCGGTAGTGGTGAAAGCTGGGCTTCCCCATCTCGGACGGAATCCGGATATCGACGAGGCGGGATGGCCCCGGATCCTTGACGTCAAGGGCCTCGACCCGAAGGCGGGCTTCGAGTCGATCGATCCGTGTCTCGCTAGCGCGGAGGGCGTCGAGGTACTGGTCGAGTTTCTGGCGGTCGCTGGAATCCAGGCGATTGCGGAGGGCCCTGGCCTCGGCACGGACGGCGTCGAGTACACTCCTATCGTAGGGATCGGTCGGAGGCGAGGTACGCCCAGCCTCGGCATCCCTTGATTCGCCTCGTCGCTTCCAGTTTGGGACCACCGGCTGACGGCCCCGAAACATCCGGTCGAAGATCATTCGAGGGTCGGCCTCAAACGGCGCCGGCTGGTCGACCGACCGGAAGGAAAACGGCGTCTCGTGGTTGGTCAGGCCCATCTCGATCGAGGGGAGAAACGTTTCTCGCCCCGCCACTCGCGCAGCGGCCTGATCGACCGAGATCCCAGCGTAGGGCCGCCCGCCGATCTTGCCCACTCGAGCCGCACCTGTTAGATGCTTGTATCCGCAATTCTCATGTCCGTTGAGATTATCCGAGGCACCCGTGTGCGAGAGCCCGGTGAGGATCAACAGATCGTTGCGTGCGAAATCGAGAGGGCGTAGGATCGAGGGGAGTTTGCCGAGTGGTCCGCCCCCAGGCAACTTCCATGATTCCAGCACTGTTCCGCCCGTCACGGTGACGATGGCCATCCGCAGTGGAGGCCCGGCGATCCCGCCGGCCGCCCGCGCGAAGGGACGGACCCAGGACTCCAGGAAGGGTAGCGCGACCGCAACCCCCGCTCCCCGGAGCATCGCCCTGCGAGTCATCCTACCCGACCCGTCCCCGAACCGATTGCGATCGCTCATTGGACGACCTCCCGACCCGTGGGCCGCCGACATTGGAATGGCACGCTCCGGACAACTTCCAGTACGATCGACGAATACCGATACTCGGAACGTGCCGACATTTCTCGGATTTCGCGGACCGTCGGCTCATCCTCGTCGGTCAGCTTCCGGCCCAGGGCATATTCCAGCATCCGTGCCACGAGGTTCTCGACGACCTGGTCGCGTCGAGCCTTCAGAACGCGCTTCAGCCCATCGATCCCCTCGATCCGCTCGCCTGTTGGTAGAACGCCCGAAAGATCGAGCGGCCGGTCTCGGGTCGATTCGCGCCAGGCACCGGCCGCGTCGTAATTCTCCAGGGCGAAGCCGATGGGATCGATCTTGCGATGACAACCGGCGCACGAGGCAGAGCTCGCATGCTGGGCCATCTTCTCCCGAAAGGTGGTCACCTCGCGGCCCTTGCCCAGCGGGGCGTCGTCCTTGAGGAGGCCCACATTTGCCGGAGGGGGCGGCGGAGGCGTTCCGAGCAACACCTCCAGCACATATTTCCCCCGCAGGGTGGGGCTGGTTCGGAACGTGTGCGAGGTCGAGGCCAGTACCGCCCCCATGCCCAGCAGCCCACCGCGATGGTCCGAGGGGCCGATAGCGACCTTTTGCATTTTCCCGCCGGAAATCCCCTTGATTCCGTAATACCGGGCCAGTTCCTCATTCGCGAAAGCATAATTGCAGTCGATGATTTCAGTGACGGGTCTGTCGTCGACTCGCAGGTGATCGAAGAACGCCCAGACTTCCTCGACCATCGCCTGCTTGATCCCAGCGTGGAACCGGGGAAAGAACTCCTGTGAGGGACGGGCCGTCCGCATTCTATCAAGCTGGACCCACTGCGCGGCGAAGACCTTCGAGAGGGTTTGAGCCCTGTTGTCACCGAGCATCCGCCGGACCTCGGCCTCCAGCGCGGCGGGATCCGAGGTCAACTTGCCGCGGTCGGCAAGCTGGTTGAGGGTCTCGTCGGGCATCGTTCCCCAGAGGAAGTAGGAGAGCCGGGCGGCCAGTTCGTCGTCGTCCACGGTGACGGACCGCGATCCGTCCAGGGCCGGCCGATCCTGCTCAATCCGGAAGAGGAACCGGGGCGAGATCAGGATGGGTTTGAGGAGGGCTCGCATCGCCTCTTCAAACGGCGCGCCTCGCGCCTTCTCTCGATCGAAGAAGATGAGGAGCCGGTCGATCTCGGTCGGATCGGGTGGACGTCGATGGGCGCGGCGGAGGAACCTCGCCAGTGAGGCACGGGCCGCCTCGCGCTCCGGACGGTTCGGCGCCGGTCGGACCGGCATCAATCGATCTCGCGAACCCCTGGCGTACCAGCCGTTGCCGAAGACCATCGCCGCGACTCGATCCGCGGCGTCGAAGTAGCGCTCCAGGGTCGTTGGTGCCAGGCTGAGCGAGGCACCGAGGTTCTCGAAGTGGTCGCCTGGGTCGTCCTCCGGTAGGTCGAGCCGTTCGAGGTCACCCTTCTCGATGGAGAGGAGGTCACCGACGGTCCGGACGTATTCGCCACGGGTCAGTCGCCGGAGGACCGACGGCCCAGGGTCGCGGACCGATCGAGCGATTCTGGCGGCCATCGCATCAGAGATCCAGGCGAGTAAGGTCTTCCGGTCAGAATCGAGGAGGGGCGTCTCCGCGTCGTCGGGCGGCATCTCGCCCTCCTCGACACGATCCCGAACCCGCTTCCAGACCCCGCGCCGGGCCACCGCCAGGGCAGGGTCGTCGGGCCCGAGAAGGCTCAGGCCACCTTCCCGCTTCGATTCGCCGTGACATCCCACACAGGCCCGGTTGAGAATCGGCAGGACCTCACGCCGGTAGCGGTCCGGCAGGTCGTCGCCCCGAACACCACCCACAGCCGATCCGAAGACGCCGACCAGAAGAATCCAGGCTCGAATCCGCCTCGACTTCCAACACATCCTGGTTTCTCGCTTCGTCACCAATCGAATCCGAATGGCATCCACGCTATCGCTCCTCGATGTTGGAGTCAACGGCAGGAAGGTGGGGTAGTGTTGGCGGGTTTTTGTCGAGTTCTCGAAATTCGAAGGAAAAATGCATCTGGCGGTGAGGGTCCCCGGCATTATCAAATAGAGGAGGCGGCCAGACGCCCCCGAAGGAGCCCTTGTTCCATGGTCGAGACCCCGAGTGACGCGGCCTTGCTGGATCGGTTCGTCCACGCTCGCGAAGAGGCGGCGTTTGCGGCCCTGGTCCGCCGGCACGGTCCCCGGGTCGAGCGGATCTGTCGACGCATCCTCCGGGACGAACACGAGATCGAGGACGTCCGCCAGGCCACGTTCCTGGTTCTCGCCCGCAAGGCCGGCGGGATCGACTGGAGCGAATCCGTGATCCCCTGGATCGACGACGTCGCTCGACGGCTTGCCCTGCACGCCCGATCGGGAACGGCCCGCCGACGTGCCCGGGAGACCCCGGTCTCCACCCTCCCCGGTCAGTTCGACGGGCAATTGCCTGAGCGGTATCATCCGCGCGTGGAGCCATCGTTCGAGGTGGACCGTCGGGATCTTCGGACGGCGATCGACGAGGCGTTGCGGCAGCTTCCCGAGAAGTATCGGGCGCCGGTGGTTCTCTGCGACCTGGAGGGGCAGACGAGGGAGGAGGCCGCGCGTCGGCTGGGGTGGCCGGCCGGTTCGATGTCGAGGCGGCTGGACCGGGCCCGGTCGATGCTCCGCGATCGGCTGACGATTCGGGGCGTTGCGATCGGTTTGATCGGGCTGGTCGCGATCGCGACGACGATTCGGCTGGGTTTCGATCGATTTGAGTCGCCCTCGAAGGTTCGGACGATCATGTCGGCCCTTGGTGATGGGAAGGACGGAGTGGTCGGTTACGGTTCGGTTCTCGCCGCGGTCGCGAGAGGTGAGATGGCGAATCCGGATGTTGAGAAGCTGAGGCCCGCTGCCCGGGCGGCGGCGGAGGCTGGTCGTCGGATTCACGGTGCTCAGACGGACGGCTCGGGACCGCTCTGGGACCGGCTCGCCCACGAGATGTCGGAGGCTGCGGCTGACCTGGAGCGGGCCTGCGACCTCTCGGATTCTCCCTCGATGCTCGCCGCCGCCCGACGGCTGGACGCCAGTTGCGTTCGATGTCACTCCGCCTTCCGAAAGGAGGCAGAACCCACGAGAGTTGGGGTTTTGTGGCGCCCGGTGCGCCGCCGTTCCGAGGCGCCGAGGCGAGGCATTCGCCAGGATGCGATGACCGTTCGACCGGTCTTGCTCGCGGGCGAATCCCATCACCAGCCGCCGATCGGATCGAACAAAGGTAACGGTGCCGTCGTCATGATTCAGGAGGCGGGGCCTTGCGGGTTGCATCGTTCGTATCTGCCGAGAGATGAGGCCGATGATCGACCTCGAGGACCGCGCGCCGGGCCGATCGCCGCGTCGGTTTGATCGAGGATCTGGCCCGATCGAGGGCCTCCGACTAAAATGCCAGCGACGATCGACACGATGCCGGGTAGATCGATTCATCCCGCCGCCGTCTCCTCCCTTGTGTACTCCTCGCCCCCGGGTAGGTGCGATTCCATGGCCACTGCCGTCAAGAAGAATTCTCCGCCCTCGATCACCGATCGAATCGGCCATGATTTCGACGTGATCTATCGGTTTCTCGCCTCGTTGAAGCTGGCGGTTCTCACGCTCTCCGCACTCGCGGGGACGCTCGCCTATGCCACCTTCTTCGAGAAGTGGTATGGCACCGCGGCCGTCAATGAATACATCTACCGAGGGCCCGGCTTCGCCATTTTGCTCGCATTTCTCGGGATCAACATCCTCTGCGCTGCTTTGATACGATTTCCCTGGAAGAAGCGTCAGACGGGTTTTGTCATTACGCATGCCGGGCTGATCACCATTTTGATCGGTTCTTACTACAGTGTCCGGACCTCCGACGAGGGACAGGTCGGGATGCTGGAGGGCGACGTTCGGAGCGAGCTGGTGCGGATGGATCACCCGGTCCTCCGGGTCTGGCAGGTCGACCCGCACACGCAGCAGTTCACCCGTGAATATGTGGTGCCGTTCTTGCCAGGCTCGTTCTCGTGGGGCCCAGGACATCCGAGACCGTCGGGGCTGGTCGGCCGGCTCAAGGCGTTCGTGCCAGGGCTTTCGTGGAACTCGACGGACGAGGTTTTGACGAGGGCCGACGACCCGTTCCGGATCGTGGCGAAGGAATTTCTCGCGGCATCGATGCCGGCGACCGAGCACGTTGAGTCGGCGAACGGGACGCCGATGGCCCGGATACGGGTTCTGTTCAAGGCCCCGGGCATGCCCGAGGCTCGCGACGCCTTTCCCAATGACGAGAGTCAATGGTTCCTCACGGACTCCCGCTTTTTCAAGGCGGTTCGGGAGCCGATGCGGGCAGCGCCGGCGTTGGTGAGCTTTTCGGCCGTCGATCATCCCGATCTGGTCAAGGACTTCCTCGAACCGCCGGCCGGGAACGGACCCCGGGGCGTTGCCCGGTTTCGATACGAGGATCTGGCCGGCAAGCCCCGCGTTCACGACTGGCCGCTCGACGGGCAGGTGGGCAAGACCACCACCCTGCCGGAGAGCGATCTCTCCGTGACGCTCGCCGAGATTCTGGACTTCCCGACCCAGGAGCGCGGGCTCGACCGGGTGATGGGGCCCGATCCTGTCCCTCTCGCGGTTTTCAAGATTCGGAAGGGGAAGGCCGAGGAGGTCACGCACATGGCGATGGCGAACCTGCCCCGGATGCCGAACGTGATCCCGCCGAGCGAGAAGGATGCAAAGCCGCCGGCTCCCCTGGCCTTGATCCATTACATCGTCCGACCGTCGATCGACCCGAAGACGAACGGCCGGTTCGGCGAGATCGATGTGCTGGCCGGGCCCGATCAGAGGCTGTATTACCGGATCTTTGGCCGTGCGAAGGAGGGGGGGCTCGGCGAGTTGAGGGCGGCTGGGCCGCTGAAGAAGGGCGAACCGATTGTCGCCTTTGGTGGGACGCCCAACATGCCGATGACGATCAGCTTCGCCGTTCCTGAGTATTTGCCCTCGGGCGCGGAGCGAGAGGTCTGCGTGCCGGTCGAGCTGCCCGCCGGCAAGATGGACCAGGGGATCGCCGCCTGTCGGGTCGAGATGACCGTGGGCGAGGAGACGAAGGAGGTCTGGCTCCGCCGCTCGACGGGGCTCGACCAGCCGAGGCCCGAGTTCGTCACCTTCAAGGGCGGCCCCTACGCGTTGGCCTTTGACGCCGACCGCAAGCCGCTGGGCTTCGAGCTGAAACTCAAGGACTTTGAAGTCGGCTTCGAGCCGGGGACCCCGCAGCCGACGAAGTTCGAGAGCAAGGTCCTGCTGACCGACAAGGTCGCCGGTCTTCACGATGAGGAACACCTCATCGAGATGAATCACCCGATGGATCACAACGGCTACACCTTTTACCAGATGCGATACCAGCCCGATGTCGACCCCCAGACAGGCCGATCGACGGGCCGGTTCCAGTCGGTCTTTCAGGTCGCCACCAACCCCGGGCGTCCGATCATCTACCTGGGTTGTCTGCTCGTAGTGGTAGGCACGTTTGTTCAATTTTACATGAGAGCGGGAGTGTTTACCGACGGCGGCAAGAAGGAGCGTGAGCGGGCCTCGGCCCGCTCGGCCACCGAGGTCGTCGAGACTTCCCGCAAGCCGGACGAGAAGGCCGAACAGCTCTGATCCCGAAGAGGACCAGTGGCGGCCGAAGGGGCCCCTGGAGGATTGCCGATGCGACGCTTTGCCACTCCGATCAGCCGCCTGGCCCTGTCCCTCGCGATGGCGACGGGCCTGGCCGCCCGCGCCGACGAGACCGCCGAGACGCTGGGCGTCGGCCGCGCTTATGAGCGGATCGGCGAGATTCCCGTGATGCACCAGGGGCGGATCAAGCCGTTTGACACCGTCGCCCGTGAGGAGGTCAAGCAGATCTTCGGCCGGGAGACCATCAAACTCCGTGACCCGCGCGACGAGGTCGCGAAGATCCTCGGCTCCTCGAATGCGACGGGCGGCGAGGAGAAGATCCAGAAGTGGGGCCCGGTGGGCGCCTTCCTCGGCTGGACGGTTCAGCCCGAATACTGGGATGAGCAGCCGTTTCTCCTGGTCGATTACCTGCCGCTTCGCCGCGCCCTGGTGGCTGGAACGCTCTCGACCCGGGCCGGGGCGATCGCGGCGAAGTCCAGCACGCCAGAGGGTGAGAAGTCGAGCCTTCGGATGATCGCCGCCGACCCCGAGCCGACGGCCTCGGCGCTCTCGATGTATCTCCGCGGCTCGAAGCTGCCGGCCGAGGACCGCGAAAGCCTTGCCGAGCTCGCCGCCAAGCTGACCGAGGAGCACAAGTGGCTCGCTCCCCGTGAGCTGCGCGAGGCCACGATCATCGGCCCGCGCGGGACACCCATGCCCTTCATGGAATGGGCCTCCACCACCGGCGACAAGATCGAGCGCTTCGAGGAAGATCCCCACTCGGCCGATCGACCGAGCGAGCTCGAGCGGCGCGGGGTCGAGGCCGCTCGACGGCTGATGACCTACACCGCCTACAGCGGCGACCGGATGTCGACGGCCGGCGTGATCCTGATCGAGCCCCGACCCATCGACGCGCATTACCTTGCCTTCACGGCGGAGACGATCAAGGTCGTCCGTGGCAAGGAGAGCATCGAGGGCCTCTCGCCGATGCAGCTCGACGCCCTCAAGGCGCTCGACACTTACTGGAACCTGATCCCTCGCGACGACCACAAGACCCCAGGCGAGGACGCAAAGGCCGACGAGAAGTTCTCGGACTGGCTCCGCGATAGCTCGACCTGGGTTCCGCTCAAGACGATCCTGAAGGAGAAGCCCGAGGTTCTGGCCTCGGCCGGTTATCGCGACGACCTCGTCCGCGGCTTTCTCGACGCGTATCGGAAACTGGAGCGGGCCGAACTCGACGCGCCCGGGCACGCCGACCCAGGCGCCGCCGAGGGCTTTTTGAACTCGGCCCGTTCGCTGGGTGAAGCCGCCTCGAAGAGCTACCCGACGGTTGCACGAATCGAGCGTGAGACAAGCTTCAATGCGATCAACCCGTTCTGGCTCGCTCCCTTTGACTACGGTGCGGGGCTTCTGTTCCTGGTCCTGAGTCTGGCGATGCTGTCGACAACGTCGGCGGGTTCGTGGGTCCACAAGGCTGGCAAGGGGACGTACTGGCTGGGGATGGCGGGCCTCGCCACCGGGATCGCGACCGAGATCTACGGCTTCTTTCTCCGCATCCGGATCTCGGGCTGGGCGCCCGTGACCAACATGTACGAGACGGTGATCTGGGTCGCCCTGGTCGCCGCCGTGCTCTCGCTGGTCTTCGAGCTGATCTATCGGCAGGTCTACATGGGCCTCTCGGGAGCGGCGGTCGCGATGCTCGGGACGATCACCGCGGCAAACGTTCCGCTGCTCGACCCAAGCATCAAGGGGCTTCAACCCGTTCTCCGAAGCAACCTCTGGTTGACGATTCATGTGTTGACGGAGGTCTCCAGCTATGCGGCCTTCGCCCTGGCCTGGATGCTCGGTCTGATCGCGACGGTCCACTACCTGACCGCGACCTATCGGAGAACGCCTAAGCTCGGCGAACTGGTGCTGCCGATGGTGCCGGGCCTGATCCTGATGACCTCGGGTGCCGCGGGCGCCGCCGCGGCCGACGGCCGCTTCGGCTCCGACTGGATGATGTCGAATGCGCTCTTTTATGCTTTTGCGATTATGGGTTTGTTCGGCGAGGCGTTGACGCTGGCCGCCGTCCTCGCGATTGCGGGCGAGCTGATCGGCCGGGCTGCCTTCCGAGGCGATACCCAGGAAGACGCCCACGCCGACCTGCCGACATCGCACCTGTCGCCCACTCGCCCGGCTGGCGTGAAGCCGACCGTCGCGGAGATCCGGGCGCTGGAGACCGCCAACCGGATCAAGCTCGACGCCCGGGGCGAGGCCATGCAGCGCACGGCTTCGCGGATCAAGCCCCTCTCCACCTTCATCTATCGGACGATGCAGGTCGGTGTCCTTCTGATCGCGGCCGGGACGATCCTCGGCGGAGTCTGGGCCGATTACTCGTGGGGCCGGTTCTGGGGCTGGGACCCGAAGGAGGTCTGGGCCCTGATCACGCTGCTGGTTTACCTGATTCCGCTCCATGGCCGATTCGCCGGGTGGGTCAATACATTCTGGCTTGTGTTCGCGTCGGTCTTCTGCTTCCTCTCCGTGGTGATGGCCTGGTATGGAGTCAACTTCCTGCTGGGAGTCGGCCTGCACTCGTACGGCTTCGTGGAGGGCGGGTCGCAGGGGGCGATGGGGCTGATCGTCTTCGGGATGCTGGCTTTCCCTGTGGGAGCAGCCTGGCGTCGATTCCTCGGCTATCGCCCGATGTTCTGATCGGGCGATCGACGAATGACTCAACAAGCTCCAATTGTATTGATCAACGCCGTTGGGTTGACGCCGAGGCTGCTGCCCCACGCACCTCGGCTCAATGCTCTCGCGCATTCGGGATGGATGCGAACGCTGGAGGAGGTTGTTCCGGCCGTCACCTGCACGGCGCAGGCGAGCATCCTCACCGGACTTCCACCGCGGGGGCACGGGATCGTCGGCAATGGCTGGCTGTTCCGGGAGACGGGCGAGGTTCGATTCTGGCAGCAGTCCAGCGCGCTGATCCAGGCCGAGCCGCTCTACACGACCGCCCGGCGATTGGCCGCCGAGAGAGGCCAGTCGTTCCGCGCCGCCAAGCTGTTCTGGTGGTTTAACCAGGGTGCGGATGTCGACATTAGTATCACGCCAAAACCTTATTATGGTGCTGACGGGAACAAGGTGTTTGGGATCGCGGGAACGCCCGACGGCCTTTGCGATCGCCTGGAATCGAGGCTCGGCCGGTTCCCGTTCCACACCTTCTGGGGACCGAGTGCCGGGCTGCCTTGCACCGACTGGATCGCGAGAGCCTCGGCGGAGGTCATTCGATCGGAGCGGCCTGACCTCACGCTTGTTTATCTTCCCCACCTCGACTACGACCCGCAACGCTTGGGTCCCTCGGGAGCGGAGATGACCCGGCTCGTCGGCGAGCTGGACGACGCCTGCGCTCCTCTGCTCGACGCCGCGCGTGAGGCGGGCGCCCGGGCGTGGGTCGTTAGCGAGTATGGGCATGTGGATGTGAATCGACCGATCTATCTGAATCGGATTCTCCGAAGCGCGGGGTTGGTCCTGGCGCGGTCTGGGCCCTTCGGCGAGGTGCTCGACACATTTGGCAGTCGGGCTTTCGCGGTTTGCGATCATCAAGTGGCGCACATTTATTGTAAAGATCCCAGGGACCGTGACGAGGCTCGATCGCTGCTTGTCGCGACGCCTGGTGTCGCCCGGGTGCTGGCGGGAGAGGAGCGGGCTGAGATTGGGCTGGACCATCCGCGCTCGGGCGAGCTGGTGGCTCTCTCGGATTCCGACGCCTGGTTCGCCTATCCGTACTGGCTCGATGATCGCGAAGCACCTGATTTTGCCCGGACGGTGGACATTCACCGGAAGCCTGGCTACGATCCCTGCGAGCTCTTCTTCGACCCGAAGCTGGCCTGGCCGAAGGGTCGAGCGATCCGCCGGCTTATCCAGAAGAAGCTGGGGTTCCGGACGCTCTTCGACGTGGTTCCGCTGGACGCCGGTCTGGTTCGAGGGAGCCACGGGCTTCGATCCGAAAGTCATGATGACCGTGCGATTCTGATCGGCGATGGTCAGGCGCCTGGGTCTGGCCCGATCGCGATGACCGAGGTTCACGGGATCCTGCTCCGGGCCATCATCGGAGGTTGAGGCGGCCGAGTGGTTGCGATCGGTTCGAAAAGGCGCGCGCTGGTCGCTTGCCGAAACTCCGGCGGAGACGTCACAATCAAGGTGAGGAACTCGAAACACTTCAGTCCCGGACGTGAGGGCCTGTTCATGTCGCGCCCGAGGGGAATCCTGGCGACGGTCGTCGCGGCGATGCTGGCGGTCGGGACGTTGGGGCCCATTGCCCGGGCCGGTGTCACGAGTGAGCAGGTTGAGAATGCGATCCGGCAGGGGGTGAGGTTCCTCAAGGACCAGCAGCAGCCCGACGGATCGTGGACCGATGCTGACGAACAGATGAAGACGGGGACCACCAGCCTGGTCACGCTTGCCCTGATCACGGCCGGCGAGCGTGTCGATGCGCCGGTCGTGCAAAAGTCGCTGGCGTACCTGCGCGGGTTTGGTCCGCAGCAACTTCGGAACACCTATGCGATCGGCCTTCAGACGATGGTTTACGCCGCCGCCGAGCCCGACCGCGACAAGGTCCGGATGCTGGCGAACGTCGACTGGCTCCAGCAGGCGCAGCTCAAGCCCGGCGACCGAGCCCCCTGGCCGGGAACCTGGACCTATTCGGAGAACAAGATACACCAGGGCGATCACTCGAACACGCAATATGCGCTTCTGGGTTTGAATGCGGCGAGCGAGGTGGGAATCGAGGTCGATCCGACTGTCTGGGCCCTGTCCCGGGCTCACTTCGAGCGGTTTCAGTTCCGCGACGGCGGCTGGTCGTACACGCCCCGAAATCAGCCGGCGACCGGAAGCATGACCTGCGCAGGGATCTCCAGCCTGATCATCAGCGGGTCGCGGCGGTACGTCGGGCAGGAGTTCCTCCAGGGCGAGTCCATCCACGACTGTGGCAAGGGTGCCTTCAACGCGCCTCTCGCCCGGGGCGTCGACTGGCTCGCCGAGCACTTTCAGGTCGGCCAGAATTTCGGCCAGGGACAGGTCTGGAAGTATTACTATCTTTATGGAATGGAGCGAGCGGGCCGACTGGCCGGTGTTCGCTACTTCGGCCGGCACGACTGGTATCGCGAGGGGGCGGAGGAACTGGTTCACGATCAGAATCCGCTCTCCGGATTCTGGCGGGGTGCGACGCACGAGAACGAGCTGGTTGCGACGAGCTTCGCGCTTTTGTTCCTCGCCAAGGGACGTGCGCCGGTGCTGATCAACAAGCTTCGGCATGGATCGGGAGGCGACTGGAACAACGACCCGGACGACGTTCGCAACCTGGTGGGCGCTGTCTCGAAGGACTGGAAGACTCTGTTGACCTGGCAGATCATTGATCCGGAGCAGGCGACGGTCGCCGACATGCTCCAGGCTCCGATTCTCTTCTTCAACGGCCACCGGGTGCCCATCTTCAGCGAGGCGGCCAGGAGCAACATTCGCGAGTATGTGAATCAGGGTGGCTTTCTCTTTGCCGACGCCTGCTGCGGTGAGAAGGAGTTTGACCAGGGCTTCCGCCGGCTGATCGAGGAGCTGTTTCCGCCGCCGGATTACCAGCTTCGCCCGCTGCCGCCGGAGCATCCGGTCTGGCGAGCCCGGTTTCCGCTCTCGCCCGAGAGCCACCCGCTCTGGGGGATTGAGCACGGCTGCCGGACCGTCGCGATCTACTCTCCGGGTGACCTTTCGTGTTACTGGAACCAGGCAGAGCGGAGCCCGGCGAACACGGGGGTGGTTCGGTCCCGGATGATCGGGCAGAACGTGGTTGACTACGCGACTGGGCGCGAGCTGCCTCCCGACAAGCTGGCGGCCCGGGAGGTTCACGATTTTCGGAACGCTCCGCCGCCGCGGCGAGGGGCCCTTCGGATCGCCAAGCTGATGCACGCCGGCGACTGGAACATCGCCCCGCAGGCGATCCCCAACCTGATGGACGCACTCCGACAGGATCCGTTTCGTTACGACGTCGTTCTCACGCAAAAAGATCTCTTTCCGCGTGATCCTCACTTGATCTATTATCCGCTGATCTACATCCACGGGCGGGGCGGACTCTCGTTTCCGAAGGAGGATCTCGACGCCCTTCGTCGCCATCTTGACCCGGGCAGCGGGACGCTTTTCGCCGACGCGGCCTGCGGGAGCCCGGCGTTTGACGCGGCGTTTCGCCGGTTCGTCACCGAACTGCTTCCCAATCACAAGCTCGAAGCGATCCCGCGCGACGACGAACTGTACACCGCCCAATCGGGCTTCGACCTGAGCCAGTCGCAGTACACCAAGGCGGCGGGCGGAGGGAAGGGCTTCCCGCAACTCGAAGGCGTGAAGATCAACGGACACTGGGCCGTGATCTACTCCAGGCTCGACCTCGGCTGTGCCCTCGAAAGGCACTCGGGGATTGACTGCAAGGGATACACGTATGAAAGCGCGGTTCGCATCGCGGGGAATATCGTGATCTACTCGACGTTCCCCTGAGTGGTCAAGTCCACCCAGGGGCCGGATGCCGGGAAGCCGCGGTCGCGCGAGGAGCATCTTCGATCGACCTCCACGGATGTCTTCATCGACACGGTGCGGCGTCTCGGCAGATTGAGGATGGCCATCGAGGGCAGGGGGGGCTGATCAACCCAGTTCCTTCAGACGAGCGGCGATCCCGGCGAAGTGGTCGGCGGCTGATCGGCCTGGGGGCGGCCAGACGGTGAGGAAATTGCGGTAGCCGATCTCCTCGAGGGCGCCCAGGTATTCTTCCCAGTCGAGGGCGCCGGGGGGGAATCCGTGGCCGCGCGGGTTCGGAGCGGCGTTTCGGGACGTCGAGATTGCGTCGGCGGCGTAGGCGTGCGCGACCCACTCAGCGCCCAGTTCTCGGGTCGCGGCAACCGGGTCGAGGCCCGCCTGGAGCATCGCTGAAGGATCGACGCTTGCGGATAACGCAGGGATGTTGAGCGACTCCAAAAATGCGCGGAGGGTGGCACCGGGCTCGGTCCCTGTTTCGACCGCGAGCCGGACACCTCGATGATCGGCGCGCTGGGCCAGTTCGCGGACGGCCTCGGTGAAGATCGGGCGTCGCGGGTCGTCCTCGGGCGGGAGCGAGCCGACCCGGATCAGGACGACGTCGGTGCCCAGCTCGAAGGCCAGGGCACAGGCGGCGTCGGCCCGCCTCAGGCGGTCGTCAAGCTGGTCGGTCGTGTCGAACGGGCGGCGGGTCGGGAGCGAGACAGCCGCCAGTTTCAACTCGACCGACCGGAGGATGTGACGGACCTCGCGGCGGCCGGTCTCGCCCAGTCGATGCGGGGCCAGGTCGCCGACCGCGTCGATGACCACGCCGCGCGCTCCGATCCGGGCCGACTCCAGGATCTGGTCTCGGACCGGGCGCTCGGCGACGAGACGGAGGGCCAGGGGATTGCGGATCATCGGGGGGATAGACTCCGGGGTATCGAGGAGATCGATTTCCGATTTCAAATTTCGGATTTCATTCAGATTCTGGATTCAAGATTCCAGATACGAACGACGCAGTTGGCCGTCCGTCCGGTCAGCCTGGTGGAGGAGCCGGCAGACTCCTCGCTCTTGCCTCGACGACCTGGCGACCGCGGGGCAAACGGCGGACACCTTGTGCAAATCCAATTGCGTCCTTCGTATCCAAATTTGAAAGGGCTGAGATGGAAAACGAAATCATGCGCAGGATTCCAGGATCGTCGCGACTCCCTGACCCTGGCCAACGCAGAGGGTCGCCAGACCGAGCCTTGCGCCCTGGTCGAGCATCCGGTGAAGGAGTGTGGTGACGAGCCGGGCACCGGTGGCGCCGAGCGGGTGGCCGATCGCAATCGCACCACCTCGGGTGTTGACTCGCTTCTCGTCGATTCCGAGCAGTTTCAGGACGCTCAGAACCTGGACGGCAAACGCCTCGTTGATCTCGATGCACTCGATCTGGTCGAGTGAGAGGCCCGAGCGTTTGAGCGCCTTGTGAACGGCCGGGACCGGGCCGATGCCCATCTCCTCGGGGTTCACGCCGGCGACCGCCATGGCGCGGACCTTCGCGAGGGGCCTGAGGCCTAGCTCCTTCGCCCGCTCCTCGGACATCAGCAGGACGGCCGCCGAGCCGACGCTGACCTGCGAGCTGTTCCCCGCCGTGACCGAGCCGCCCTCCGGCTGGAAGGCCGGAGCGAGGGAGCCGAGCGCTTCCAGCGAGGTGT
Organism: Planctomycetales bacterium; assembly: GCA_027449865.1. Classification (GTDB taxonomy): domain Bacteria; phylum Planctomycetota; class Planctomycetia; order Isosphaerales; family Isosphaeraceae; genus JAKAUH01. The sequence goes on along the minus strand of DAIDKV010000033.1, from coordinate 43,750 downwards.
CGCGACGGAAGCCCTGATCCTTCGTCTGGAGGTCCTTGTGTCCCGCCTCGTCGTGGCCCCAGGTCGGAACGATCTCGCGGGTGTAGGCGCCGCCGTCGTTTGCCTCGGCGGCGAGCTGGTGACTCCGAAGGGCAAACTCGTCCTGTTTCCCGCGCGGGATGCGATACTTCATCGCCAGATATTCGGCGGTCAAACCCATGTTCATCACCGCCTCACTATGTCGGCGGAAGAGGGAAGGGCTTGGGCTGTAGTCCTTGCTCATGGGGATATGGTCCATGTGCTCGACTCCACCGGCAATCTGCACATCCTCGCAGCCCGCGGCGATGCTCATCGCGGCCTCGTTGATCGCCGAGAGGCTGGAGGCGCAGTTGCGGTTGATCGTCACGCCCGCCGTCTCCTTCGGCAGTCCGGCGATCATCGCCGCGATCCGGCCGATGTCGAAGCCCTGTTCCCCCTGCTGCTGAACGCATCCCCATCGGACGTCCTCGATCGCGTTCCGGTCGACCCCGGTCCGCTCGACCAGCGACCGAATCACGTGCGCGGAGAGGTCGTCGGCGCGAATGTGGCGGTAGTATCCCTTGTCGGACGACGCACGGGCGATCGGCGTGCGGATGGCGTCAATGATCACGGCCTGGCTCATGGATTGGTCTTCCTGTGGATCTGAAGTCGGTCGGGCTTGCCGGTCCGTGGTCAGGCGGGAGAGCCTGACCCGCTTCGGTGTTTCACGAGGCGTCTTGCTTCGGACGCGGGTAGAAGGAGCCGCCGTCCCGCGCCAGCTTCCTCAGGCTCTCGGTCGGCTCGAAACGCTTGCCGAGATGGGCATATTTCGAGAGCTTGTCGACCAGATTTTGAGCGCCGACGGTGTCGGCCCATCGGAGGATGCCGCCACGGAAGGGCGGGAAGCCGATTCCCAGGATGAGGCCCATGTCGACGTCGCCGGGCTCGCGCACGATCCCTTCCTCCAGCACCCGGGTTGCTTCCAGGAGCATCGGCAGGAAGAGGCGGTCGGTGATCTCGGGTTCGTCCATCGGCTGGCCGCCGGCCTGGTGTTTCTGGATGATTTCGAGAGCGGCGGGGTTGGGCTCGGGCCGGCTCCCCTTCGCCTTCGGGGCGTTGTAGAATCGCATGGCCGATTTGCCGCCGCCGCTGGTTTGCAGCATCTCCAGCAGGATGGGCGACTCGACCGATCGGTCCGGGTACGCAGCACCGACGACCTTGCCGGCATAGACCGTGGTGGCCAGACCGACGAGGTCTGTCAGCGTGATCGGGCCCATCGGCATCCCGAACCTGGTTGAGGCCCGGTCGATCGCCTCCATCGAGACGCCCTCGCGCAGGAGGACCTGTGCCTCGTTCATATAAGGGAACAAAACCCGGTTGACCAGGAAGCCGGCGCAGTCGCGAACGACGATCGGCGTCTTCCGGATCTTCTTCGCGAGCGCGACGACCGTGGCGACGGTCTCGTCGCTGGTCTTCTCGCCCCGGATCACCTCGACCAGCTCCATCCGGTCGACGGGGTTGAAGAAATGCATGCCGACGAATCGATCCGGGTGTGGTGTGGATTCGGCGAGGCGGGTGATCGAGATCGTCGAGGTGTTGCTGGCGAGGATCGCCTCGGGCTTCATGACCTGGGCGATCTTGCGGAAGGCTTCTTTCTTGGCGTCCTCGTTCTCGGTGATGGCCTCGACGATCAGGTCGGCGTCGGCGAAGACGGAGGGATTTGTGGAGGTGTTGAGCATGGCGAGCATTTTCGCCATGTCCTCGGGGGTGGCACGACCGATCCTGATTCGGCTCATGACGACGTCGCTGGCGCGCTGAAGGCCGTCCTTGAGGCGATCGTCGTCGATATCGACCATCGCGGTTCGGATGCCGGATCGGGCGTGGGCGGTTGCGATCCCCGCGCCCATCAGGCCGGTTCCCAGCACGCCGATCGAATGGATCTGGCGTGGCTGGATCGAGGGATCGGAGACGCCTGGGTCGCGGGTCAGGCGATTCTTCATGAAGAAGATCGCGATCAGGTTGCCCAGGATCGGCGAGCCGACCAGCTCGCCGACGGCCTTTTGCTCGGCCTTCAGGCCCTCATCGAGCGGGAGGTTGCACCCCTCGCGGATCGCCTTGAGAGCGACGAGGGGCGCGGGGTACTGGCCCTTTGTCTTTTGCTTGACGAAGCCCTCGGCGACCGCGAAGGCGAACATCATCTGGTCCTGGTCGAGGCCCAGGCCCTTGCGAAGCTGCTCGCGACGATCCTTCCACTCGCCGGTTTTTTGGAGAGACTCGATCCGTCGCCGGCCTTCCTCGACGAGTCGATCGGCGGGAACGGCATCGAAGACCAGGCCCAGCGCGGCGGCCTTCTGGGCGTTGGCCGGCTCGCCGGAGGTGATCATCTCGATGGCGGGATTCAGTCCGATGAGGCGGGGGAGGCGTTGCGTGCCGCCCCAGCCGGGGATCAGGCCGACCTTTGTTTCGGGAAGGCCGATCGCCGTGTGCGAGGCGTCGGAGGCGATCCGGTCGTCCATCGAGAGGACGAGTTCGGTGCCGCCGCCGAGGCAGTTGCCGTCGATCAGCGCGACCGTGGGAAACGGAAGATTGCTGATCTGGTTATAGATTTGATGTCCGGCGGCGAGGGCGCCGGTGGCCTGCTCGGGGGTGATCACGGCGAGCATCGCCAGGTCGTTGAGGTCGGCCCCGGCGACGAACTGGCCTGGCTTGCCGCTCTGGAAGAGCAGGCCGCGGAGGTCGGTGCGTTGCGCCAGCTTCGCCACCAGCCCGGCCAGCTCGCGGAGCGAGGACTGGCCGAGCGTGTTGACCTTCTTGTCGGGCAGGTCGAAGGTGACCAGGGCGATCTTGCCGTCCAGCTCTTCCAGTCGAAATGTCTCGGACATGACCACTCCATCAAGGAGAGGAATAAGATCGAGCGTCTTGGGCCGCCGCGCGACGTCGCGTCACTGGGAATACGGCATGAGGATCGGGTCGGGTTCGATGCCGGTGCTGGCCTCGAATCCGCCCTCGGCGATCCGCTCGCCCAGCTTCGTCACGGCGCGGTAGTAGGCGTCGGTCGGGCGTTTGCCGGTCAGTTTTCGAGTGAGGTCCTGGCAGAGGATGTCGGCGGCGTCATGGACCAGATCGCTCGACTGCCGGCCCGCCCAGGTGCTGGTCGCGAGGATGACCAGCAGATCCTGCACGCGCTGGGAGAGTTCGGCCATCCGGCACTGGCGGTCGGCCAGCTTGAGCTGGTGCTTGACCATTGCCCCACTGATCTCCAGCCGGCTCCGCTGCAAGCCGTCGGCGGCGAATCGGGCGTGAGCCTCCAGGCGAGGGGGAAGGCCCGGGAAGCTCGGGTGCGAGCGAGGGGTCACGGCCTCGCGCATCCGCCACTCCGCGTACGGGACCAGCGCCGAGCGGAGCGCCCAGGCGTGGGCCGGATTCATTGGGTTTGGCTTCTTGATCCCCGAGGCCGCCAGCGCCTTGCCGATCGGCTCGAAGTAAGACTTGCCGTGCTCCTTGATCAGCGACTTGAAGAACGCCATGCCGAGCATCTCGCCTTCACCCTCGTAGATGCAGGGAGCAAGATATTCGTGGACGTTCTCTCCGAACGGATGACCCCTGAGGAAGGACCGGCCGCCGTGGGTTTTCATGAAGAACTCGATCGCGGCTTCCTTCTGGGCCTCGGAGCCGAAGATCTTGGCGATGATGCATTCCATTTCGCCGCGGAAGCCCTGGTCGAGGAGCCAGGAGCACCAGGCGACGAGTGCGTCGCAGCCGGCGATCAGGCCGGCGAGGCGTCCGATCCGGCGCTGGACGAGTTCGCGCTGGACGATGGCCTCGCCGTAGGTGCGGCGGAACTTCGCCCAGGGGATCATGTTCGCCATCATGACGCGCATGGCGCCGGCGGCGGTGGCACAGAGGGAGACGCGGCCGAGGTTCAGGCCGTGGTAGGCGATTGTGAGGCCGTCTCCCTGTGCGGGGCGGAGCAGGTTTTCGCGGGGGACGCGGAAGTTTCGGAACTTCAGGCCGTTGTTGTGCAGGTGCCGGAGGGCGAGCAGTCCGTATCGGTTGACCTGGAAGTGTTCGTCCTCGTGGTCGGGCAGATCGACGATCAGGACGGCGGGCTTCTTCTCGATCAGGCAGACCAGGCCGATGGTCCGGCCGGGGACGGCATTGGTGATGAAGAGCTTTTCGCCGTTGACGACGTAGTGGTCGCCGTCGAGGGTCGCGGTGGTTCGGAGCGCGGTCAGATCCGAGCCGGCGCCGGGCTCGGTGAGAGCGAAGCCGGAGAGCTTCTTGCCGCTGGCGAGTGGTGGTAGATACTGTTCCTTCTGCTCGGTGCTGCCGAAGGTTCGAACCGGGTCGACCGCGCCGATGCAGCCGTGGACCGAGGCCAGGCCGCCGAGCGTGGGTTCGATGGCCGCCATTCGGGTGAGGAACCGGGCGAACGCGGAGAATGGAGCACCCTGGCCGCCGTATTGCCGGTCGATCAGGAGGCCCCAGTAACCGACCGTGCCCAGCTCGGCGAGGACGTCCTCGGTGATCTTGCCGTCGGGGCCGAAGAGGGTGCCGGCGTCTCGGTGTCGCCGGGCGACGGCAAGCGAGTCGTCCATGGCCTTCTGGCACTCGGGCGAGACGGCGGGCGGCTCGGGTGCGAACAGGTCGGCGGGAAATTCGTGGTCCCAGACCGCCCGGTGTGCGGGGCTGCTGGAGGTCTGGTATCGGGCCGCGAACATGGCCTCGACCTGGTCGTCCGCACGGTCGAGCGTGCCGGTCCGACGGGCCTCGTCCTCGCTTTTGCCGCCGAGTTTCAGGGCCGTCTCGGCGAACGACTGGGCCTCGGCAGCCGGGGGCTCGGACCCGAAAGGCTGGACCTTGGCCTCGGACTCCCGCAATTGCGTGCTCATTGGATTCGACCTCGTCGCCAGGCCCCCGTCGAATCGGACGGAGGCACCGGCGCGGTGAGAGGATTCCGCGGGGGACGCCGGAACCGGGTCGGGAAACGTGCCCAGGCCCGTCGGCGGCCCATTCTGCGGTGGGGTTCGGAACACCCCGCCGCCCCATCTGCACCGTCAGGGGCTCGCAACCCGCCTGGTATTATGCGCGGTCGCGGCCGGTTCGGGAACGGATCATCGGCGTCGGGCTCGCGCTGGATTCCAGATCTCAAATTTCAGATGCCGGACGCCGAATTACGGATTCCAGCTTTCAGAACTTGATCTTCCGACATCTCCCCTCATTTTTCTGGAATCTGGAATCGAGAATCTGAAGTTCGAGACCTTTTGTATCGGCGCCACTCAGGCGACATCCTGCGCGAGGAGCCAGTCCTCGAGGATCAGGTGGTTGACGAAGGGCGCCCGGAGGACGACCGCGTTGTGCGGGAGCCTGCGGGCTAGCCAGTGGTTTCGACTGATACTCGGCAAAACGTGCCGGCCGAGGCTGTCCAGGTGCCGGGTCCGAAGCTGCTTCATCACCTTTCCGCTCAGCCTTTCGAAGGCGGTGGGGATCAACTTCGGCTCGGGCCCCACATGGATGACCAGCTCCGCGCCCGAGGAGAGCGTGTGCTCGATCGCGTCCCAGAGGCGCTGGGGATGGTCGGTCCACTCGGTGAGGATCGCCCGGCTGTTCCACTCGTCGTAATTGGCCCGGCCGGTCGTGCAGGAGACGATGTTGGGCGACGGTTTCTGGTGGCCGCCTTCGGTGTGGTAGAGCGCGACCGCGGCGCGGTTTGGAACGCTCCGCTCCCAGACCAGCGGCGTGTGGAGCGGCGGCCAGTGGTTCGGCCGGCGGCGGAGCGTGACGGCCGAGGGGAGAAAGTCGCGCATCTCGGCTTCGAGCAGGTCGAGCGTGTCGGCCTGGCCGAGCAGCAGGACCTGGTACGGCGAGAGGAACGTCGAGGGGCCGACCATCCCGTGCCCCTTGCTGCTGACCGTCGAGCAGAGTCGCAAAACCTGCTCGGGTTCCAGGACCCCGCCGGCGCTGGAGAGAATCCCCATGGTCGTGTCGGCGGTCAGGTCGGCGCAGTCGTGGGCGAGTCCGAGCGGGATCGGGAGGAGCTGCTCCATCTCGTAGACGCCGCCCAGGACCAGGGCCGAGAGCTCGCCGATGCTGTGGCCGAAGCTGAGCATCGCGTTGCGGACGGGGACGCCGTGAATCTCCTCCAGGATGCGGATCTGGGCCAGCTCGGTGGCGACGATGGTCGCGGTGTCCTCGACGAACGAGTCGAGTGTGGCCTGTTCGCGGGTCTCCAGGCGGGCCGGGAGGTCGACCGGTCGCCCCAGGACGTCGGCACAGACGCGCCCCGCCCGGTTGAGGAACTCGCGGAGAATCGGGCCATAAACCGCGTGCGCCAGCATCTCGGGACCCCGGCCGAGATTGCTCGCGTCGTAACCCCGAAACGCGATCACGGCGGTCCCGATCTGTTGCTTTAAATCATCACGAGTGACGTCGTGTAGTCCTGGCGAAACAGCGCGGAGCGGAGGCGTTCGGGATGGCGCGCCGGCGATCGCTGGAGAAGGCTCGGGCGCAGCCGTCGGGAGGTCGGTCCGAGACTTCATCCATCCGCTGCTCCAGAGCCGGAGGCGTCCGTCTCTCGGCCGGTTTTTCGTCCTTCTCATGGCCATGGTTATCAGCCTTCGGAGGCGAGGGGGTCGCCGTCGTCGGCGTGGGACGCGCCGCAACTCGGCTACCTGGGATTACTACGTCCCCACAAGTGGCAAGGATCGTGCCATGTACGATACGGAACCGGACCGGACCCCGGGACAGGGCGCGGACGTCAGGAACGTTCGGGATGCGCCGGATCTTCGGCCTCATCGCGACCCTCGGCGCTAAAGAAGCGAGCACCGAAAGATTTGGGGGCTCGATGGAATTATAGGACGGGTGGTGTACAAGGGAAGCCGCGATTCGCGAGGATTCGGCGGGCGTCTGGTCCGTGGGGAGATGGCCCGGCGCGACGCGCCCGATCGGGCGCGTTTTCGATGGAGAAGGGGCGACGGGGGGCTGTTTGGGGGAGCGTGGGTTCGTTCGCGCGGAATGCGGTCGGATCGCGGAGGCTCTCGGATCGGCCCGGAAGCAGGAAGGCGATCAAGAGCGCGAGGATGGGGGCGAGGCGATATGGGCGATCGGGGTCTGGGAGGTTGGGTTCGTTCGTCACGTTGAGATGATGGCGATGGGCGGGCTCGGGCTCCATCGGCGCGGGAACGGACTGGGGCGGGATCGTCTGGGGAGCGGGCTCCGGTTCGATCGGCGCGGGAATGGGATCGGTCGGGAGAGGGGTGGGATCTGGGGTTCTGGTCGTGCGGCGGCTGGCGCGAGGTGAGGGGGAGTCGGACCCGGAGCCGGAGCCGGACTCTCGCTGTCGTCGTCGGATGGTATCCAGGACGCGGAGCAAGGTTCGATCGCAGGCGGCCTGGTGGCGTCGAAGGCGATCGGCGCGGGCGTCTTCCTCGAGTTCGTCGGTGAGTTGATCGGTCTGCCGGATATCGAGGTACATCGAGAGCATATCTTCCAGGCGGTCGCATTCCTCTTCGATCAGTGCGATCAGTGCCGATCGGCCGGAGTCCGGGCTGTTGGGGGTCTCGCTATCGAGCATGCGATCGTGGAGCCGGGCGGAGATTCGCTTCAGGGCTCGCGGTTTCAGCTCGGTGGAGAGATCGGCGAGGGGGTCGTTGTCGCCCGGCTTCATCGCGGAGCAGGCGAGGTAGATCATCCGGACGCGATCGTCTTCGAGCACCTCGATCGGCTGTCGGCCGAGGAGTCGGATCGCGCGGAAGCGGTCGGGGGGCTGCCAGTCGCCGGATTCGAGCGTCCTGCGCAGTCCGTCCCATTGGTCGAGGAGCCAGGCGCATCCCATCGCCGACGATTCGAGGTGGAGGAGCAGGCGGGCGGGATCGTCATGATCGATGGGCGTTTTCGCGTTCCATGAGATGGATTCCAGTTCGCCAAACTCGCCGATCCAGTGGGGATAGAGACTGTTCGGTCCGCGACGGTCGTGGAAGAGCCGGGCCCCCAGCTCCAGGACGTCCTCGGCCAGCCTGGCCACCGGATCGCCAGGCTCCGGGCGCCTCATCTGCAATCGCTCGATCCGGTCAAGCTGCCAGGAGATTTGCACCGCTCGACGAACCAGGAACCGCTCGACATCGTCACGCGGACCGATCTCCTCGTTCCACTTCACAAGCCTCGCCTCGAACGCCGAGGCATCCTCACCCGGAAGAACGACCGTCTTCGCTCGGAGCCCATCCTGCAAGGCATTGAACCGCGACCTCGCCTTCCCCTCCCTCGTCCTCGGCCCGGTCGACTTCTGGGCGTTCCGTCGATTCGCCTCGATCTTCCTTAAGCTGACCTCACTCATGATGTTCGCTCCGGTCGCTCGATGGGTCCTGGCCGACGATTTATCCCGGATTTGCGGATTTTTCGATGTCGCTAGCAGTTTTATGCTTATTATAGGAAATCTTTCGCCCTTCACGGGGAAAAGGAAGGCAATTTCTGGAGAATGGGCGAATACGGTAGAGATGACGTGGGGGATGCGGCAAGAAGGGGTTGTGGCGATTCGAGCGATGTTAAGTGAGGGGACCATCCGATGGGCGAGGCGCTGGATCGGGCGGCGATGGACGAGGCACCTGGGTTGATGCCCGACTGGCTAACTCCGATTCGAGAACGACCTTTCGACGGGCATCCGAGACTGGTCGGAGGAGTATCGGGTGCCCGCGGAGATGTTCCATTTCGGCTCCCGGCACTTCTGGTATAGCCAGAATTCCGGATACTTTCCTGGGAAGGACGGCAAGATCTGGGAAGGTCGTCGGCGAGTGGGGCGACTTCACCGCGTTTCTGGCCGACGAACCGCGGGCGTCGGAGGAGCTGAAGGAGAAGTTGCATCCGTCGCAGTGGGGAAGTTCCTCGTGGCGGAGCATGGCCATGTCGTTCCAGGATTTTCGGTTCCCCCAGGTTCAACAGGACCTCGGGCTGACGATCGAAGAGACGGAACTCTTCGCAGAGGTCGCACCTCTACAACTCCGCGACGAATTTGTCGAGATGCTGACGGAGGGGACCACGCTGGCGCTCGCGATTAACACAGAGAAGGCGAAGTCGGAGTTCATCATCGCGCCGATGCTGCTGGAACTAAGACGGTCGATGGGCGATCGTTTCGGGCTATTCTCGGGAGTGGAACTGGCGGTCGATCCGGGTCGCGGGTTGAACGGCATCTGCGACTTTCTGATCACGCGATCGGCGCGGCAGTTCATCCTCTCGGCGCCCCTGATCGCGATCGTCGAGGCCAGGAACGACAACCTGCGGACCGGCCTGGGTCAGTGCATCGCCTCGATGTACGCGGCCCAGATGTTCAACCAGCAATCCGGGGCAACGAGCGGTCTCGTCTTCGGAGTGGTGACGACCGGTAGCGCCTGGAAATTCCTCCGGCTGGAGGGGTCTGTCGTCACGCTCGACCTGATGGAGTACTACATTGACCGGGCGGGGCAGATCCTCGGCATCCTGGCGAAGATCATCCGGGAGGGGTGAGCTTGATACTCTCGCGCCGGATCGGGATGATCGATGAGGGGGAGCGATCGGCGCTGGAAGTTCCCCGAGCTAGAGCGCTTAACGGTTGCATGGACGATGCCGGTGGGAGCGGACTCCTCCTACCAACCCGACGCGCCAGCGAGGGTTCCGACACGAAGACCCTCGCTGGCGCGTCGGGTTGGTAGGAGACATCGGCCATCCAACGGTAACGCGCTCTAGGACCGCAGACGGGCCTGGTCGCAAGACGAGCGGAGACGGCATGCGTCGGATCACGGGACTCGTTCGGCGCTGGCTGCTGCTCTGGGCGCTGATGTTCTGGCAGGGCGGGTTCACGTTCTACGGCGGGGTCGTGGTGCCGATCGGGGCGGATGTGCTCGGCTCCGACCGGGAGCAGGGCTTCATCACCCGACGAGTGACCAACTACCTCAACCTCGCGGGCGCCGTGGCTCTGGCGGTCTGGGGCTGGGACCTCTCGGCGGTTCGGGGAGCGTCGGCCGGTGGACGTCGGCTCCGATGGGCGATCTGGGCGGGACTCGTCCTGACGCTCGCCCTGCTGGTCTGGCTCCATCCGAAGCTCGACGAGTTACTCGTCCCCGACGACGCGGCGATCCTCGATCGTCGCCGCTTCCGCACGCTCCATGAGCGCTACCTGATCGTCAGCACGATCCAGTGGGCCGGATGCCTCCTGCTCACCGCGTTGACACTCATCGGCTGGCGGCACGACGACGCCCAGCAGGTGACCAGCGAGGGATAACCCCGGCATCCTCGCCTCGGCCTTCCCTTCCGCGGCTCGACGCCGTTATCGTGGCGGGGTCGTTCGGAAATCGCCGCGATCGAGGAGATGAGGGCCGGCTGGTGAAGACCGCCAAGACGAATGCCGTCCGGTTGCTTGACCACCTGGGCGTCTCCTACGTGCTCCGGGAGTACGAGGTCGATCCCGACGACCTCGCCGCCGAGACGGTCGCTCGCAAGGTCGGCTTGCCGGCCGAACAGGTCTTCAAGACGCTGGTGGCCCGCGGCGACAAGCACGGTATTTGTCTGGCGGTCGTCCCGGGCAACTGCGAACTGGACCTGAAGGCCCTGGCGAAGGCGACCGGCGACAAGAAAATCGAGACGGTTCCGCTGAAGGAGGTCGAGCCGCTGACCGGCTACATCCGGGGCGGTGTCACAGCGCTGGCGTGCAAGAAGCCGTATCCGGTTCTCCTGGACGAGACGGCCGAACTTTTTGACGTGATCTCGATCTCGGCCGGGATGCGGGGCCTGCAAATTTTCCTCGCCCCCGACGACTACATCCGAGCCGTTGATGCCCGGGTTGCCCCGATTGCCCGGGAAAAGGAGTCGCCTCGATGACCGAGATCCTGCGCATCACGACCCGAGAGTTCTGGGAGAAGGCTGTCGCCCTCGGCGAGTTCCGCAGCGACGACCTCGCCGCCGAGGGTTTCATCCACTGCTCGACCCCGGAGCAGTTGTCTTATGTCTACGGGAAGTTTTACCAGGGGCAGTCTGGGCTGGTCGTTTTGCGGATCGACCCCGAGAAGCTGCAATCGCCGCTGGTCTGGGAGAATCCCCACGAAACCCTGAGGTTGTTCCCTCATGTGTACGGGCCGATCCAACCGGCGGCGGTTGTTGATGTGGTGCCGATTGAGGATATGATTTCTAAAGAGACATAAAAACATGCGATCACGATGATTCTCGTCGGAACATCTGGTCGCATTTTTGTTGGATACGGAAACCCGCTTGCGAACCGGACGCGGCAACAGGTCCTGCGCCGGATCGCCGGCTGGAGCCGGCTCCTACAAAAATCCATATTGAATCCACATGTGAATCTGCCCCTGTAGGAGGGAGCTCCAGCTCCCGACCCGCTCGAAGGAGAAGCGAGCGCAAAGATCGCCGGCTGGAGCCGGCTCCTACTCGCCTGGACCTCTCGGCTGCTCCTTCACGGCCCTGGGCTCGCTCTTTTCCAATTCCTCCGCCAGATCCGGTTCGTTGATTCTCCGCAAGAAATCCGCATAAAAAAGAATCAATACGCGCTTGTCGTTGCTCGTGAGCCTCAGGGTCCGTGCCGATTCGGGTTCAAGGCGAGTGTGTAAGGCCCCGTAGATTTCTCTCGCCAGTTTCGGGTGTTCGTGCTCAATCTGATCTTTGGTGTAGTAAGTCAGGCCGAGGAACTGCTCCCTGTTCGAGAGATTTGAGGCTCCCCTTGTCAACAAATCCGGGGTGATCTTGAGGATCATGTCAAGTAGGGGCAGGTAGGTCTCGAATCGGTTCCGTTGCTCCTTCTGGGTCCGATTCCGCGCGTCGATGTAGGCGAGGAGCAATAGACAAAAGACGCACAGACGTATGCTCTCATCGTCTCTGGGGGAAGGGTCGATAAAGAAAACCATCATGGTGAAGAAAAACCAGGCGAAGAAAAACCAGGGGATGATCGTCACCGTGAGCCTCTGCAGGAGCCTGTGATACCTGATGAGCGAACCCATGGCGATCCCCCGTGTTTGAGTTGGTCCTCACCCAGGCGATTGAAGGTGGTGGGCGATGATGGCCCGCTGGAGCCGGCCCCGATAACAGACTTCCCCGGCCGTAATTTAGCACGACCGATCAACCCAGCACCACCGCCGGCATCTGCTCCAGCCAGCCGATCTCCAGGACGCCCCAGAGGCCGATGAGGATCGCCTCGGCGGCGTCGTGACGTAGCGAGGTCGGCCGGGGGGCACCCGACCACTCGATGATCCGGCGGGCCAGAACGTCGGCGGAGTGTTTCGACCGGTCCCGGCCTCGCTGGTCTTTGGGGTCGAAGAAACGCCCGCGCCAGTCCTCGGCGGCGATCTGTCGGACCGCGATCCCCCGGCGTCCGGCGTCTCGGACCCAGATCTCGGCGATCGGGCCGCCGCCTTCCAGGACCAGATGCGAAACTTCGGGGCAGGCGTCGAGCAGGCCATGCACTCCCCGACGCAGTGAGGCGCGGTTCGCATAATGCTGCGAGCGATACCAGGAGAGCCGGCCTTCCGGGCCGTAAAGCGCCAGCCCGGTCCGGAGTCCCAGGTCCACCGCGAGCAAGGAGGCCATTCGGATCTCCACCGGGGTGTCCGGCACGATCCCAGACTTGCCCCGGCGCCGGGCGGGCGCGAAAATCGGGGTGTTCCACGAGACGACCACCTGGATTGTATCCCGATGAACTTCCTCTTTCTCCACGGCTGGCACTCGGTTCCTGGCAGGGTCAACAATCCCGAGCCGCTGAAGGCCATGATTGACGTGTATTGATTGTAAATTCGATCAACATTTCATCGGACGACGAAAGGACCATCATGAGCGACTTGCTGAACCAGGAAAGCTTCGCCTCGATGTACGCCAGGAAGCCCCCCTGGGACATCGGCCGGCCGCAACGGTCGTTTGTCGAGGCCGCCGATCGGGTCACCGGGACGATCCTCGATTCCGGCTGCGGTACCGGCGAAAATGCTCTCTATTTCGCCGGACGGGGCCACACCGTCCTCGGCATCGACTTCCTGGAAGGACCCATCCGGGAGGCGCGTCGAAAAGCCCAGGAGCGCGGACAGGCCGCCGAGTTCGTCCAGAAAGACGCCCTCACGCTTCTGGACCTCGATCGAACGTTCGACTCGGTGATCGACAGCGGACTCTTCCACGTCTTCGGTGACGAGGATCGGGCGCGATACGTCGCGGGACTCGCCCATGCGACCCGTCCAGGCGGCCGGCTTTTCCTGCTCTGCTTCAGTGACGAGGAACCTGGAACTCAGGGCCCCAGGCGCGTCTCCCAGCGCGAGCTTCGCGACGCCTTCGCCAACGGCTGGGAGGTTGAGGAGATCCAGTCTTCTCGCCTGGAGGTCCGGCCCGACCTGGAAGACATTTCCTTCAGCGAGGGGGGTCCGCAAGCCTGGTTCGCGGTGATCCGGCGGCTGGGATGAGCGTTCGGAGCCTCGGGTTGAACCCTTCCCCATGGACCGGGAAGAGCCCAACCATCCCGAGTGGCTCGCGATCCTGGCGAAGGACCGTGTGGGAGGAAGCTCCAGCCCCCGATCCGGACGAAGCCAGAGGTCACGCGAAGATCGCCGGCTGGAGCCGGCTCCTACAACGAGCCATCGACCCGGGCGAAGCCAGAGGTCACGCGAAGATCGCCGGCTGGAGCCGGCTCCTACAACGAGCCATCGACCCGGGCGAAAGAGACTTGCGTACGACTTGACCGAGAACCAGGAACATGACATGTCCATCCCGAAGGACGGCGATCCGCATGCGAAACGTCTGCGTGGCGGCAGGATGTCTGAGCCGAATCGGTGCTACTTCGTCACAAAATGCACCGAAGGACGCCGGCCCATCCTCGCCGTGCCGTCCGCGGCCGAGAGGCTTATCGAATCCCTCAGCCATCTGCGACAGGCGGGACGCATCCGACTCCTGGCCTTCGTCGTTATGCCGGACCACTATCACGCCGTCCTCTGCCTCTTGCCCGGCGAGGAACTCTCCGACCTCATGAGGAGTCTGGGGTCTTATACGGGACGTCGGATTCGGCGGGATCTTGGGCTTCCACATCGTGTTTGGCAGGATGACGGGTTCTACGATCATGCCTGTCGGAACGACCGGGAAGTCTTCGACAGCGTGGAGTACGTCCATTACAATCCTGTCCGCCGGGGCCTGGTAGGAGTGGCGGAAGAGTGGCCGTTTTCGAGCGCCTCTCCGAGCCGGCGAGCTTTGCTCGATTGGGATTGGTGGAAGTAAAGGGCGGATCGCCGGCTGGAGCCGGCTCCAGCATGGGACTGGGGTAAGGATTAGTCCGTGTAGGAGGGGGCTCCAGCCCCCGATCGGGACGAAGCCAGAGGTCACGCGAAGATCGCCGGCTGGAGCCGGCTCCTACAAGGGTCATCGATCCGGACGAAGCCAGAGGTCACGCGAAGATCGCCGGCTGGAGCCGGCTCCTGCAACGGAACGGATCGGGCGCCATCCGCAGGCTCGTGATGACTGGGCAAACGGGAGGAGCTCCGGGCGTCCGCCAACGGAACCCGTCCTCCGGAATCCGAGCAAGCGGGTCGCCTGATGCAGAGAGGCCGCTCGGGCCTGCCGGGCTCGACTCGACTCGACTCGACTCGCCTCGACTCGGCTCCGGTCGGCCTGGGTCAGGATTGGGGTTTCTCGTCCCCGCTTTCGGCTCGGGGCTTGACCGCGAAGACCTTCACGCTCGCGGCGTAATCGTTCACGTCGTATCGCCTGAGCAAATCGGCCAGCCGGGCGTGGAGCGCCTCGTCCACGACGGCCGCGGGTCCGACCGAGACCTGAGCCGAGCAACATCCCTCGTCCACCACCGCGAGCGGCGAGGTCGAGCTCGAGCTCGACGCCGATGGCGACGGCGGAGGACAGCAGGCCGCCTGGTTCTCCACCTTCGCGTAGGCGTTGAGGTCCGCCCCGCTGTCAATCACCTCGACATGCGCGAAACCCGCCGCGATCAGACCATCTCGATAGTCCTCAATCGGGATCGCGCCGGCTATGCAGCCGACATACGCCATCAGGTCGTTGCCCAGCTCGGGCGGGAGCTCGCGCTTCAGGGCAATGTCGCTCACCGCAAGCCGGCCGCCCGGCTTCAACACCCGGGCGAGCTCGCGGAAAACGGCCGGTTTGTCCGGCGCCAGGTTGATCACACAGTTCGAGATCACGCAGTCGACCGAGGCGTCGGGAAGGGGCAGCCGGTCGATCGTCGCCTGATGGAAGGCAACGTTGGTCAGGCCCGATTTCTCGGCGTTTCGGCGCGCGAGGTCGAGCATCTCGGGCGTCATGTCGATGCCGATCGCCTTGCCAGTCGGCCCGACCCGACGCGCCGCGAGAAACACGTCGAGCCCGCCGCCGCTGCCCAGGTCGACGACCGTCTCGCCAGGTCGCAGGTGCGCGGTGGCGGTGGGATTGCCGCAGGAGAGGCCCATGTTGGCCTCGGCGGGGATCGTCGCCAGTTCCTCCGGCGAATAGCCGAACGCCTCGGCGACGGCCTTCACGCCCTGGTGGTCGGTCGAGAGCCCGATCCCGGCGACCGACCCATACTTTGACTTCACGGCCTCGATAATCGTTTCGGACATGATCGCCTCACTCTCGGGAATCCGGGGCTTTCACCAAGTATATGGGTCTAGCCGAATGCAGTATTCTAAAAAAAGTCATCACTTGCAGCAGGAGACGGCCCGATCGAGTCGCAGGCGATCCTGGGCGAAGACTTCGGGGTCGCCGAGGCTGCTATCGAGGCAGCCGAGGAGGATGCGATGCAGGCCGGCCCGGGGCCTGGCCAGTCGGTAGTAAACCCAGAGCCCTTCCTTGCGGCCGACGACCAGTCCGTGCTTGCGAAGGTAGGCCAGGTGCCGGGAGATTGTTGGCTGAGAGAGCTCCAGCGCCTCGTGCAAATGGCAGACGCAAACCTCCTCGCGATCGCCCGAGAGCAGGTTCAGGAGGCGAAGGCGCACCGGATCGGCGAAGGCCTTGAGCAGGCGGGTTGACTCGGCCAGTGCATCCGGGGTGGTCTTTTCCATGCGTCTGGGCAAATATAGGCTTCGAGCGAGCATCGGGTCAAGGGCTTGGGAAGCGAGGGGAGGCGTGGTCGGATGCCGGATCCTGTGGAGGTCTCGCGATCGATTGTGCTGTTCGTGGTTGCGGGGGTCTGCGAGATTGGCGGAGGGTGGTTAATCTGGAAGTGGCTGAGGGACGATCGTCCCGGGTGGTGGGGTATTCTGGGTGGAGTGGTTTTGATCCTCTACGGGATCATTCCGACGTTTCAGACGAGCCACTTTGGCCGGGTCTACGCCGCTTACGGGGGCTTTTTCATCGTGCTTTCGCTGCTCTGGGGGTGGGGCCTGGATGGCGACCGTCCCGACCGCGCCGATCTGGTAGGCTCGCTGATCGCGCTGGTGGGGGTTGGCCTGATGATGTACTGGCCAAGGCGGTGACCGGAGAGACGGCTCGCTAGCGTTCCAATCGGTCGGGATTGAGCGGGTGTCCGACCTCGCCATCGGCCAGGACGAGGGGCTGGCCGCAGTTCGCGTGCGTCCGCTTGATGTCGCCGGCCCATCGGGCGAAGCTCACGACGTCCGTGAACGGCGGCTGGTCGCCGGAGGCGCCGCAGCCTCGACACTCCCAGCTTTGGACACCGATCCAGAAGAGCCAGGGGAGGCCGTTCGCGTGCTGGAGTTGGGGGATCATTGCACTCGGGCTCCGATGCGGTCGGCCTCCGATCGAATCCTCGCGGATCACGCCGATGAGGGCCCTCAAGGCTGCGGGCCGAGATCGGAGAGCCTTTTCTTTCCTGACAATAGCTTATTCTACCCTGAAATTCGGGAAGTCCCTGGAGTTTTGATCCTGATTTTCCCTGATTCGGGATAGAAAGAACGGTGGTCGGCCGATGGGGGCGATCACTGAGCGGTTATCTTATTCACCGAATCGATTGTGGGAAGACGGAGTCGGTGCCCGCGATCGATTGGCGGGGGGTGTTTGGGGGCGTGAAGGAGGTCTTGCGGTTGGGAAGCCGGGCGGGTTGAGGGGGGGTCGGGGCGGAGAGGCTCTGGGTTTGGCCGGCCCGTCGAAAAAATCGGACAGTCTTCCCGGAAAATTCGATTCAATCGACTCGAGAGTTTGGTATAATATCGCGAGGAGTACGAACGAGCTCGCGAAGTCGGACCCATTGGTAACGGCCCTCGCCCGCTTCTCTCGCCTCCCTGCCAGTCGGGCCGGCACTTCGGCCCCGATCCCATGGGACCTTTCGAGATTGTCCGGGTCCCGATTCTGTTCGATTGAGTGAGAAGCGCCTTGAAGAAGCTGTATGTCGGAAACTTGCCGTTCCAGGCCACCGGTTCCGACCTCGAAGAGCTGTTCGCCTGCTACGGCGAGGTCGTCAGCGCCCAGGTCGTGGAGGATCGCGACACCGGGCGTAGCCGTGGATTCGGGTTTGTCGAGATGGGCAACGACAACGAAGCCCAGGCCGCCATCGACGCCCTTCATGATCACGAATACGGTGGCCGTCGGCTGACGGTCAACGAGGCCAAGGCCCGCGAGGCCCGCGGTGGCGGGGGTGGCGGCGGCTACGGCGGCGGTGGTGGTGGCGGCGGCTACGGTGGCGGTGGCGGCGGCGGCCGGGGTCGTAGTGGCGGCGGTGGCGGCGGTGGTCGCGACCGTGGCGGCTACGGCGGCGGTGGCGGCGGCTACGGCGGCGGTGGCGGCGGCGGCCGGTATTGATCGACCCCGCGAACCGGGTTCGACCCGCGAAACAACCGCAGAGGGAGTCGCTATCGACTCCCTCTTTCCTTGCGCGGAGGGAGCCAGCCACCCAGGCCAGGCTGGACCGTCCTTTTTTCCAGGGCGGTCGGATGGGTTGGGTCGGCGCGGGATCGCCTTACGGAGTCGAGACGCGGTCCGCCCCGTCTCGTCCGCGAGGCATGGGCCTGTCGTCACGAGTGTGGTCTCGTGCGGCGCGGGGCTGGCCGCGGTCTGGTTGGAGACGGAGGCGGAGCCTTCGTGGCCTCGATCCGACCCGTGCCCGAGGGCGGACACGATCTCGGCAAGGCCATTGCCGATGTCGAGGGAATGGTCTCCGCGCTCAAGAAGCAGGGGGCCGTCGTCAAGCCCTACGGCGAGATGCGGATCGGAGCCCCGCCGGACGTGATCGGGCCCCCCGAGGAATCGGGCGGGAAGCCGCGCTGAGAGCCTGGCCAGCCCTGGCATCCCGGCCTCGATTCAACGGGACTTCTCTCGCGAGCCCCAGGAGAATAGCCGGGGCCGAGAACCCTTCGCGGTCACCGCCCCCTTCCCGACCCGGGCCGGGGTCGGCGCCGTCGTTCGCGACCGGACCGATCGCGGTAACTCGGGGAGATCCTCCGAGGTGATCGTCGGCCGCTCGGCCGGGTTCCGCATCGTCCTCCGCACGCTTGGGTCGGGCCGAACGGGCGGCGGGATCAACGCCCTCGCCATCGAGATTCCAGCCGTCCCTGGTGTCGCTGACCGAGGGAGTGAAGGCGGCCGGTCGGCGATCAGATCCACCTCGAAGGCGTTGTCGAGAATGATCGGCTCCATCGTGATCCCGTCGTACCGCGGGGTGATGGTGATCGTGCCGGCCATCAGCACCGTCGGGGGCTGGAGCGGATTCAGGCCGTTCCGCGGGGCGACGAACGGGTTCAGCATCGCCAGTAACGTGGCCTCAGGGATCACCCGCAGGCCGGTTTTCTGGCGGACCGGGACGTCCAGGAACTGGATCGGTCCGATCGTCGTCGCGCGGCCATTGATCGCCGCGTTGAACTCGATTCTGACGTCGGTATGTATCTGAGGCAAGGTGCCCAGGAAATCCAGGGCGAGGTCTGCCGGGTTCGTCGGGTCGGGGACGAGCGGATTGGTCAGCCGAACCTTCAGCGCTCCGGGCGTGACGTGTGCGAGGCTCGGCACATACTTGAAAGTCACGATGACGGCGCCCGAGCCCGGCTGAGCATCCGCGGGGGCCAGCGTGCGATCGGAGGGCGTCAGCATGATCCGCGTGGAATGAAGGTTCGGCGGCTGAATACCCGGGGCCAACGGGCTCTGCCTGTTCAGCTCCTTCAGGACGTCGTTGAGGAAGAGGGTCAGGTCGTTGCCCTGCAAGGTGTAGGTGTTCGTTCTCGGCGTGAGGTTCAGGCTCGGCCCGGAGAGGATCAGGGCCGGGGCGCCCGGTCTCGGGAAGGTGAACACCGGTGTCACGGCGGCGGGCGCGATCCCCGGGCCCGGCCATTGGAGATCCACGGAAGCCTTCGCCGAAGGGCTGTCGATGAGGATCGGGACGAAGTCGGGCGGCCTCCCGGCACCGGCGACGTCGGCCGGTTTCAAGAGGACATAGTCGAGCTCCAGCGTCCGATCGGCGGGGGCCGCGCCCACCAGCGGAGGGGGCGGAGGAGGTGCGATCACCTTCGGCTCGACCTCGACGAGCAGGTGGTTGGAGATCCCATTGGGGGTCGCCACGTGAACGTCGATAAACTGTCGATTCTTACCGTTGTCATCGCGGTAAGGATCGACCTTGACCTGGGCGTCGGCCGAGATCTCGATCCGTATCACGTTTCGACTGATAATGTCGAGCTTGCCATTGGTTCCCTCGGGGACCAACAGGCCGCCGGCGATGGCGTGCGTTTCGTAGACGGTGAACCCGGTCCCCAGCAGGAAGATCGACGACGCCTTCCCCTCGGTCGGAGGTTCGCCGTACCAGGCCAGCAGGCGAGGGGCCAGGCCCGAGGGCGTCGAGCTGAAGATTTCCGAGCCGGTCAGGCTCGCCTCGAACGGGATGTCCACCTTGTGCGACTGGAGCGGAAGCATGTCTTCGAGCTGCGCCAGGCGGTCGGAAAGCATTTCCAGCTCTTCGGGGCGATATCGGCCCGGGTCGCAGGCCATCGCCAGGCCGTTGCGCGCTGTTTGCAGCTTCTTGCTCAGGCGGACCATGTCGGTGGTCTCGAGAACCTGCTCGGCACATCTGGTCTTCAGGTCGAACCAGTTGGCGACCGATGTGAACCGGATCGAGGGGACAAAGCTGGGCATGACCACCAGGGCGTAGCACTCGCGCGATCCGGGCTCGATCTTGCGGTGCGAGAGGTCGTAGTCGGGACCGGGTCCGTTATTGACCAGGATGCCGAGTATTCGCCGCGGATTGCTTTGCTGGGGGGGTGTCTGGATCCTCGGAAAGAACTGCCAGCCGAAGGTGGCGTCGCCGGCGCCGAAGCCGACGACGGTCCGGTTCAGGGCGACGGTCTCCAGGTCGAGTTCCGTGCGCCGGGCGTAGCTGTCGGCGTTCTGAAAGTTAACCTGGCCCGAGGAGAGGGCAATGGCCAGGGCGAGCTGCAACTGTGTTCGCTGGCTGTAAAGGTCGAGCTGGTTCTGCTGGTCGACCGTCGGATCGACCGCGAAGACGTGGATCGGCCACTTGCACTCGACGTAGGCGGCGAAGGCGGCCTTCGCCTGCTCGTAGCGGCCGATATCCTCGGGAGTGATCGGGTAGAGGTCGTAGAAGGTCAGCGCCCAGGGATCTCCGCAGGCGCAACCCTTGCGCTGAGCCAGGTATTCCATGTCGGTCTTGATCTGCCGGTCGAGGAAAATCGATTGGACGATCAGGGCGAACGAGAGGACATCGATGGGCTCGCGGCGATCGAGGGCTACGCCATTCTTATCCGTGCCAGCCCTGTAGACGCCGCGGCTGATCCGGAGCCGAGTAATCCAATCATCGCGATACACCCGGAGGCTCTCGTATCGCCGCTGCAGGACCATTTGCCCGACCTGCTCGAAAATGATCGGCTGGAACAACGGGTGATCGCGATGGGCCTGGTCGCGCATGTAGCCGTGGGCGGCGTTCAGTTCGGTGAGCAGCCACGAGATCGTGCTGGGGTCGTGGCGATACCAGGTGATCTGATTATCCTTCATGGCGTCGAGGAGGATTTTCAGATTCGCACCGCCGAAGAGCTGGATCAGCTCGGTGGAGGGGGCGCTTCCGGAGGTTCCACGTGTACCGGAACCGGCCTGGGTTGTCTGGACAGCCGCCGATTTCATGGAGAGGGTTCCGCCCTGGCCGGAGCCGGGCTGGCCCACTTTGCCTTTCGCCGTGCCCGAGTTGGAATCGGGCGGGTCGTCGAGTAGATCGGTGCGAAAAAGGCCACGATTCAGGGCCTCGGCCAGGGCGCAGGCGGTGTCGAACAGCAGGACGCTACGGAAGGTATTGGGGAGCAGGTCGGGTGTGATGTTGTGGCGGGCCTTGAGCGTCACCGAGGCTCCCTTGCCCATCACGGTGTCGCCGCTGGGTAGGAGAGCGATCGGCATCCGGAACAGGTAGAGCCCATAGCCGGAGACGTCGGCCGAGTCGGCGCCGGCGTTGATGCGGCGCAGCTCGTTCAGGTGATAGAGATAGCTCGATCGCTCGTCGAGCGCCTGGTTTGGCTCGAGGCCGATGCCGGTCGTGGCGCCGCTGTTGGCCAGAACGAGGCCCGAGGGAGTCGCGGTCAGGTCTCCGCTCGCCTGACCGACGAGCTTCGACGCATTGGTGAAAAGGTCGGAGAGCGGGATCGCCAGCGCGGGGGGAGTGACGTTGGTCGTCGTCGTGGACGTCGAGACCTTCCGGCTGTTGGAGACCCGTGGCGTCTGAAGCGCCGCGGCGATGGAGGTGGCGCTGGTCAGCGCCGCCGAGTCGGACTGTCGGCGGTACGAGCTGAGGACCAGGTCGAACTTATCGAGCTGCGTCTTCATCTGGTCCTCGTAATCCGAGCGGTAGCCGGTCATGCGGTTCTGGCCGAAAACGTCGGGCGACTTGACGGCGATTTTGCCGTATTTGTACAGCTTCTTGTCGAGACAATCGATGAGGCAGGCGATCTGATGGACACTCATCGGCGAGGTGCCGTCGTCCTCCCATCCGGTCCACTCGCGGAACTGTTCGACCATTTGCTCTCCGAGCGCCGCGACGGTCCCCTGGCCGCGGGCCGGGCCTGGGAGCATCAGCGCGAGCCAGACGATCGATAGCCCCGACCAGAGGGTCCGTGCGAGCTTGGGACGGTCCATCGACGTTCCTCCTCGAACGTGCCTCACGCTCTCTGGATGGGACAGGGGATCGGGCGCGCGCTCGATCGCGGAAAGGTCCGGCGGTCCTGTCGTTCGCGGGATCTGGGAGAATCCGAGATATGCGCCATCACGATCCATGATCGGCCGGCCCATGTCGTCAGGATCATTAAAATCGGTGAAATCCGCCCGGTTGAAGGAGTCGCGTGATGTTCCCCGACCGAACGTGGCCGATGGAGCCATCCGGAGAAAGTGGAGAAGGGTGTGGAGGGATCGGCAAAGTATCGAGAATTTTCCCGCTTCCGCGACTCCTCGAAATCGCGTGATAACTTCCTATCGGAGCGGTAAGAGGGAATGGCCGGAAACGGAGTGAGCATGATCAAAAACGGCGCGTTTGGCATCGGGACCAAGTTTCATTACGGAGAAGCGGCGAAGGAATGCCCTGAAGCATGGAAGCTGGAAAACGGCAGAAATGCACGGGAGCGAAGCATTCGATTCCGCCCTGCATCTTGATTTTGCCAATTTGAATCTTCCATCTCGAACCTCGGAAGTTCGCAAACGAATTCCATGTCAGTCGGGGCGGCCCTACCCGTACCGTTGGACGGCGCCGCGACCCCGGGCCCGCCGATTTCTCGGGCGCGGAGTGCCGCTCGAGGAGATGGAACGAAGAGGGCTGCTGACTCTCACAGCGGTTCCCAGCTCGATCGATTTCGTCGCCGGGTCCAGTGTCGCGTCGTCGGTGGTCGGTTCGTTTGTCGACTCCAACGCTTCGGCGCTGGCCAGCCAGTTCACGGCGACGATCGACTGGGGCGACGGTCGAATTTCGATGGGGACGGTCGGCCTGGTCTCGTCGGCCTCGGGGCTGTTCCAGGTTTCGCCAACGCGAGCGGCCCTCGTCATCGGCCCGCTTGACGAAGGTCTGCCGCGGATCCCCCCTCGTGCCGGCCAGGCAGGACGAGGAACCTCGGCGTCGGCGGCGAGGTGAAGATGGGAGATCAGGTCCAGGAAGCTCGGTCGGCCGTAGGCGTCCTGGCGCTCCCGACCCCGTCAGAGCCGGCCGCTGTTGGCCTTGTTGCACGTGTTGGGAATCCTCCGAGCGCGACGACGGGCGCCGCTCGCCCTGGCGAGGGAAGTCGCTGGGCGGGAGGCGGAGCGAGGGATCACGGATCGGTCGTGGGCGTGGGACTCACCTTCCTGTTCGCGGTGGCGCGACGCGACGCAACAGCGCGACCCGGGCGGCATGCCGTTGGGACTCGCTGAGCCCGGGGCGGACCTCGATGGCAGCGGCGACCGCGGCCGGGTCGGGGGGCTCGCGCCACAGGCTTTCGACGAGCCGATCGGCCTCGGGTCGCAGGACCTCGGCCTCGCGGCGGGCCCGGTAGCGGGCCTCCAGCGGCGACGTGTCCCAGAGCCGGACGGTGTAGTCGCCGGAGCCGGAGGCCAGCGAGGAGCCGTCGGGGCTGAAGGCCAGCGACCAGACGTAGTCGGTGTGACCCGTTAGCCGGGCCACCTCCTCGCCCCGCTCCGGGTCCCAGATCCAGACGGCCTGGTCGCGGCCGGCGGTGGCCAGGCGCGTGCCGTCGGGGTGGAAGGCCGCCGCGAAGACCTGCTCGGTGTGCCCGCGGAGCACCCGGCACTGGCCGGTATCGATGTCCCAGAGGCGAACGGTCCGGTCATCGCTGCACGTGGCCAGTCGCCGGCTGTCTCGGCTGAAGACGGCCGAGTAGACCGTCGACTCGTGGCCGACGAACCGGCGGACCACCTCGTGGCTCCGGGCCTCTCGCAGGAGGACTTCCCGGTTATCCGCGGCCAGCGCGGCGAGCCATCGGCCGTCGGGGCTGTAGGACCTGGCCTGGCCCTCGGCCGTGTACACGATCGCGCCCGAGGCCACGTCGCAGACGCGGAAGCGATACCCGGCCGTGTGGTCGAACGCCGTCACGGCCATCCTTCGGCCGTCGGGGTTGATGGTCAACGCGCGGATCACCATGAGCCCGACCGGGATTTCCCGGAGAACGCGGGCCGTCCCCACGTCCCAGATACGCACCCGATCGTCGGCGTAGTTCACGGAGGCCAGCCATCGGCCGTCGGGGCCGAAGGCCACGCACGGCACGATTTCGGGGTGGGTCAGGACGGCGCAGGGCTCGCCGGTCGTGGCGTCCCAGAGGCGCGCCGTGCTGTCCCAGGCTCCCGAGGCGATCCATTGGCCGTCCGGGCTGTAGACCACCGGGTAGACGAAGCCGGTGTGTCCGCGCAAGACGGGGAGCGTTGCGGTGGGGCCGACGTCCCAGGCTCGCGCCGTGCCGTCGGTCCATCCGAATTCGTCGTTAGTACTCAGCGACCCGAGCCGGTGCCCGTTCGGTTCGAACGCCAGCGCGGTCACGCCCCCGGTGTGGCCGTGGAGGACCGCCACATCCTGGCGACCCGTCGCCCGCCAGTACCGGATCGCGTGGTCGCGGCCCGCCGAGGCGATCCATTGGCCGTCGGGGCTGTAGACGGCGGCGGCGACCGGGCCGACGTGTCGGTCGTAGGCGGCCTCGACCTCCCGGCCGGTGGTCGGGTCCCACTGGCGAACGGTCCTGTCCGCCGATGTCGTGACCAGGCGCGCGCCGTCCGGACGGAAAGCGGCGTGGAGGATCTTGCTTTCGTGCCCGCGACAGGTGGCGATCAGGGCGCCGGTGGCCGGATCCCAGATCCGGGCCAGTTGGTCCTCGCTGACCGAGGCGAGGCGAGAGCCGTCCGGGCTGAAGGCGAGGGCCAGGATTCTCCTTCTGTGCCCGTGACAGGAGGCGAGCAACTGGCCGGAGTCGGCATCGTAAACCAGGAGTTGCCGCCTTCCCCCGAAGGCTGGATTCGTCGCCTGGACGACGAGTCGAGTGGCGTCGGGGCTAAAGAGGGCACTCCAGGCGCCGTCGCCTCCCGGAACGTGCAGACGACGGAAGACCCGGCCGGTGTCGTCGAGCAGGTCGAGGCGCGCGTGCCCCGACCAGGCCGCGATCCGCAACCCCCGTCGAGTCGGCGTGGCGGAGAAATGGCGATAGGGCCCGGCATCCGGGGCCATTGGTCGCGTCTCCGCGGCGGCGCCGGCGGGGTCGAGCAGGCGCAGGCCGTCCGTCGCGAAGGCCCCGACCCGTAGCCGATCCGGGGCGCCGACGAGGAAGGCGTCGCGGCCGGGCAAGGGGATGGCCGAGGTGCTGTCGTCGAGCCGGCCGCGCAGGTGTCGCCACTCCCAGCCTCGGAGCGGCTCCGGGGCGGCCTCGAGTTGATGGCGGGCGTCGGCCACGTCGTGCGCCGAGAGGCCCGCGACGGCGGCGGCCAGGCGGGCGCGGTAACCCTGGAACTGGGCCTCGGCCCGCTCGGCCTCGGCCCGCCGGGCGTTCTGCTCGGCCTGGTTGCGCTGCCTGGCCTCGCCGAGGGCGAAGAGGGTCGTCGTCACCAGCCCCAGGACCAGCGCCGCGGTCGTGGCGGCGGCACTCACCACCAGTCCCGAGTGGCGGCGGGCGAACTTGCGGAGCTGGTACAGCGCCGACGGCGGCCGCGCCCGGATCGGCTCGTGGGCCAGCCATCGTCGCAGGTCGGCCGCCAGGTCGGCCGCGGTGGCGTACCGCCGCGCCGGGTCTTTCTCCATCGCACGGGCCGCGATCGTCTCGACGTCGCCGCGAAGCTCGGGGCGGAACGCGCCCAGCGGCGGGGGGTCGAGCTCCTGGATCAGTCGAGCCGCCTCGGCCAGGGGCCGGTCCGCCAGCGGCAGCGGCGGCCGGCCGGCGGCCAGCTCGTAGAGGATCACCCCCAGCGCGTAGACGTCGGCGCGGTGGTCCACGGCGTTGGGGTCGGCGGTCACCTGCTCGGGGCTCATGTAATTGGGAGTGCCCAGGAGCTGGCCCGTCCGGGTCAACCCGGCGGCGGTCAGCAGGTCGACGCCGAAGGTGCGGGCCACGCCGAAGTCGAGCACCTTCGGCTGCCCGGACTCCTCCACCAGGATGTTGGCCGGCTTGAGGTCGCGGTGGATCACACGTCGGTCGTGAGCGTGCTGCACCGCGTCGCAAACCAGCGCCAGCAGGCCGAGGCAGGCGGCGAGGTCCAGGCCGTGCTGGCGGACGTGCTCGTCGAGCGGCCGGCCGCGGATGTACTCCATCGCGAAGAACGGCTGGCCGTCGCCGTCGAGGCCGGCTTCGTAGACCCGCGCGATGCCGGGATGCTGCAAGCGGGCCAGGATCTGGGCCTCCTGGCCGAGGCGACGCATCAGGACATCGGAGGCCAATCCGAGCCGGACGACCTTCAGCGCCACCACGCGGCGCGGGCGGTCCTGTTCGGCCTCGAAGACGGTGCCCATGCCGCCCTCGCCGATCCGGCGGAGGATGCGATAGCCGGGAACGGCGATGAGGCGGCCGGTCGGCCCGTCGGCCGGGTCGTCGCCCTGCCTCGTCACCGGCGCCGGGATGCGGACGACGGGGCTCGTCAGCAGACCCTCGTCGTCGTCGCCCTCGGGGAAGCGGGCGTCGTAAGCCAGCAGGCTTTCCACCCGGGCGCGGAGCGCGGCGTCGCCGGCGCAGGCCGCCTCAAGATAGGCCGCCCGATCCGGCATCGGCAGGGCGATCGCCCGGTCGAACAGCTCCTGGATCCGGTCTCGCGCTGGCTCAGTCATGGGATCGCTCCGGCGCATCGTCCAGGCGAGAGGCGAGCCAGGCCCTCGCGAAGCGCCACTCGCGAACCAGGGTGCTGACCGAGACGTTCAGGACGGCGGCCGTCTCCTCAATGCTGAGCCCGGCGAAGTAGCGGAGCAGCACGATCTCGGCGAGGTCCGGCCGTTCGAGCTGGAGCGCCTGGATCGCCTCATCCACGGCAAGGAGGTCGTTGGCCGGGGGAACGATAAGGGCCAGGCCATCGCTCAACTCGACCCGGTGGTTGCCGCCGCCGTGCTTGCGAGACCCCTTGCGCCGGGCCTGGTCGACCAGAATGTCGCGCATCGCCCGCGCGGCGGCGCCAAAGAAATGACGGCGGCCCTCCCAGCCGGGGTCACGGTCGCCGACGAGGCGAAGATAGGCCTCGTGCACCAGCGCCGTGGGCTGGAGGGTCTGCCCCGGAGGCAGGCGCCCGACCATCGCGTCGGCCAACTGCCGCAGCTCGGAGTAGATCGCCGGGAGCAACTCCGCCGCTGGTTGCCTCGCCGTCCTGTCCTCGTCCATCCGCACCATGGCCCCAACGACGCCCCGGCCGGCCATCGCGCCGCCCCAAGCGCGCTAGAAAAGGGAAAAATTCTGACCATCCCGCGGCGCGGATTTCGGATGATCCGGTAGCGGGGCCGATTTCCTCCCTCGCCAAGGGGCGGCCCGCGCCGCGTCGGATGCGAGGCGGCTGCACCACCAGCCCGGTGGCCGCCGCGGCAACAGCCAACTTCACGCGTCATCATTTATGATAGTTCTGAGAATCGCCGCTGTCCAGAGAGCCCGTCCGCGGTGCGCGGCGCGACAGCCGGGCCGAACCGACCCGGGCTCGACGTCAGGTTGCATCTTCGGAATCTAGATATCCATTTAATCCTGAATTGACCTGTCCGGCGTGGCGTGACCTCGCCCGGACGGAGTGACACCGCGCCCGCGTCCTCCCGCCCGATTGGCCGGCGAGGATATCGCCACGCGCATTCCCCACGATGACACACCAAAGGACGATGTGGAGTTCACCAAGATGTCGCGCGGATCGAAGCCGGGATGGTGGTCGATGGGGAGCGGATCGGGGGCGACGGGCGGGAGGGCGCGGGGCTCCAGGCGTTCGCAGCGGCAGAAGGTCAGGCGGCCCATTTTCGAGGGGCTGGAAGACCGTTCGCTGCTGTCGGTGTCTGTCTCGCTGTCGGGCTCGACGGTGACCTTCACCTCGGAGAATCTCAACGACAACCTGTACCTCCAGATGGCGCTGAACGGCGACCTGGAGTGGAGCACCGACGGTGCCAATTACTCCACCGCGCTCGGGGCGGGCGGCGGCACGCTGGACCTCCTGACGCAGAACGTGACCATCGACACGCAGATCGCCAGCGCGGTGGGGACCAGCACCGGCGGGGTCGCGCTGACGGGCCCGCTCGCGACCGACGGCCACTCGTTGACGTTCAACGCCACGCCGGTCGGCTCGTCGCTCGAGTTCCTGCGGATCGAGTCGGACGTGATCACCAATGGGGGCAACTTCACGGCCAGCGCCTACACCGGCGCCTTCCTCGGGACATCCGGCGGCGGCGGGGTGACGATCTCGACCCGGAACGTGGGCGGCGGCGACCCAATCTCCGGGGCCTCGCAGGGGGACTCAGGCAAACTGACGGTGAATGTGGCGAACTCGGACCCGAACAATCCGATCCTCAATGTCAATTTCAACAACCCCCAGATCCAGGTCGACGCCGGCTCGCGGCTCCTGTCCTGGGCGACCGGCTCGCACAGTGCCGGCGAGATCCAGCTCACGGCCACGAACCAGGACAACGTCCTCGACGGCCTGAGCTTCCCGACGCTCGCGGGCGTTGTCCGGCAGTCGACCGTCAACTTTCAAGACAGCACGTCGGCCGCCCCGACGCTGGTCGAGGGGGGGACGATCGACATCGAGGCCAATTCGGGCGACAACTCGCTGGTGCAGGCGGCGGTCAACGGCGTTAGCAATCAGACCGGCGGGAGCAGCGACACCCCCTCGCAGTGGGGTCAGTGGGTCGGCGGGACGATCAACGACGCGCTGCAGTCCCTCAGCGTGCTGCCGGGGGTCAACCTGCTGAAGCTGCCGCTGTCGATCAACTACCGGGACGCGGCCTCGACGGTGCAGGTCGGCGCCGACGTGCGAATCATCGGGTCGTCGGACGTGACTCTGTCCTCGGCGAGCACGGCCGACGCCGAGGGCCAGGCGATCTGGACGTACAACACGCAGTTCGGCGCGGCGTTCTCGTACATGCAGGGGGTGACCGACGCGGTGACCGACGTGGCCAACGGGGCCATCGTGGCGTCGACCGGGGGCGGCGTGACGATCCAGTCGACCGACACCACCACGACATCCTCGACGGCGCGGACCGGCCAGAACCTCAACAGCGCCCCGAGCAACGCGTACAGCATCGCCCTCGCGGTGGCGATCGGCGTGGTCGATCAGACGGCAACGGCCACGGTCGAGGCGGGCGCGACCGTTGAGGCGGCCGGCTCGGTCACGCTCGCGGCGACGGGGACCGGGACGAACACGACCACGCCGTCGACCAGCACCTACGTGACCGGGCTGGCCGGGGCCGCCCTGGGCTACAACGTCACGAACAATAACATCCAGGCCCACGCCAACGGCACCCTGATCTCCGGCGGGACCGGCAGCAAACCGACGCTCTCGTTCGATCCGGATCGACAGGTGGATTACGCCAACAGCGCCATCAAGGCGTCGCCGTCGACGTTCGGGGGCCTCACCACCGGCCAGGCGCTCATTTACTCAAGCGGGTCCAATTCTCCGATCGGCGGCCTGACCAGTGGCGCGACCTATTACGTGATCGTCCCCGGCGCCGGCTCCAGCCTGCCGGCCGATGAGTTCCAGCTCGCGGCGACGCTCGCCGACGCGATGGCCGGGAACGCCATCACGTTCCAGCAGTATCCAACCCTCACCAGCTCCGACGGCACGATCACGGTGCCGATCTCGGACATCAATCAAACCAATGGGATGATCCAGTTCGACTCGGCCCCGGGCTTCACCACCGGCCAGGCGGTGACTTATCACTCCGTCCCGGGGCAGGCGATCGGCGGCCTCGTCGACGGGTCGACCTACTACGTGCTCCCGGACCCGTCCAACCCGGATCGTCTGCAACTCGCGTCCCAGGCCGGGAGCCCGGCCATCCCCCTGAACCTCGACCCGGTGCTCCAGGGCTTCCAGCAGAGCCTGCCGGTGACCGTCAACCCGCAAGGGCTGCCGGCCAACACGATCCAGTTCCACTTCAACGCGGGCTTCGGTCTGGGCGACAACTTCATCTACCGGGGATCGGGGATCAGCGGCCTCCAGGACGGCGTCCGGTACTGGGCGATCCCCGATCCGACGAACCCCCAGTTGATCCAGCTCGCCGCTTCCTACAGCGACGCCCAGGCGGGCCTCGCCGTACCGATCGGCGCCAACGCGACGGGGGGACTCAGCGGCGGAACGCTCGTGTTCGACCCCGCGTTCCTGTTCAACGCCACGACGAACACGATCGACATGGGGTTCAACTACGCCGATGTCCCCGGCAATCCCCTCGCGAGCGGGACGTCCCTGACCTACCACGGGGCGTTCGGCCAGGTCGTCTCGGGCCTGGTCGAAGGTGGGACGTACTACGTGATCCAGGACGCGGCCAATCCCCGGCTCATGCGGCTGACATCCACGTCCGCCGCGCAGGCCGAGGCGGCGGCGCAGGCGGGTCAGACGAGCTTCAACACCCAGTACCAGAGCGCCTACCAACCGGCCTACAACGCCTATCTCCAGAGCCATCCCAACGATACTCAGGGGGCCACGGCAGCCGGCGTCGCGGCGGCCCAGACCGCCGAGTCGCAGGCCGGCGGCGGCGAGGACTGGGTCGCGCCGGCGATCGAAACGATCCTCATCGGCCCGGCGCCGGCGACCGGCTCGTTCCTGGTGACGGTCAATCCCGCCGGCACGCCGGTCGCCTCGGCCGGGACGACGGTCGACTTCGGGAACAGTCTCACGTTCGACGTGGGCCAGCAAATCCTCTACGAGGGGCCTGCTCCGGGCAGTCCGGGCATCGTCGGCCTGACGCCCGGGCAGACGTACACCGTGACGCTCCCCGACCGGGTCAACCACCCCGGCCTCGTGGCGTTCAAGGACACCTCGGGTAACCTGGTCGACGTCTCGCTCGCCTCGGGGACGACCACCACGGCGATGTTCGGCACGCCGACTTCCGAGAACGTGACCGTCACTTCCTCGCAGGTGACGATCAACAACCCGTTCGAGCCGGGCACGCCGTTCGACCCCGGGCTGACCAACGGTCAGGCGTTCGTCTACCTCGGGCCCCAGACGTCGAGCGACTCGCCGATCGGCGGCCTGGTCCCCGGCCAGGTGTATTACGTCATCACCACGAGCACTCCGGGCGTCTTCCAGCTCGCGAGCAGCTACCAGAACGCCACGGCCAGCCCGCCCGTGCCGATCACCACGCTGACCTCCGGCACCCTCACCACCAACATCAATGTCGCCCTGCCCTTCACGCCGGTTGACAACCGGACCACGCTGATGACCCAGTTCGGCAGCATCAACACCGCCGAGATGAAGCTGCCCAAACCCTTCACATCCTCGCCCAGCACCCTGATCGCCGTCGGCACGCCTGGAGTGAACATCACGGCCACGCTCACCGATGGCAACAACTCGTACGTCAGTAGCGGGATCAGCTTCGAGCCGTCCAACGCCGACAAGTTGCTCAAGCCCGAAGGCCTCTCCCAGCAAGTCAACCAGATCATCCTGGACGTCTTCACCAAGTCCCCGACCACGACGCCGAATCCCACGCCCACTCCGACGCCCAGCAACGGTAGCAGCACAACGACGAGTTCGTCTCCGGCCCAGGTCCTGTCCAACGCTCCCAACTCGACGGGCGGAATGCCGGACATCTCACTGATCGGCGCCATCTACATCCAGCGTGAGCCGATGGACAACGTCACGGCGGAGGTGGGTCCCTCGGCCGTGATCGAATCGGCCGGCGGCGTGACCGTCTCCTCGACCAACTCCCTGACGATCGACACCTCCGCGAACGCCTCGTTTACCGGCAAGACCGAGTCTCCGACGCCGTCCCCAACACCGTCTCCCACGCCGTCCCCAACGCCGTCTCCGACGCCGTCCCCAACACCGTCTCCCACGCCGTCCCCAACGCCGTCTCCGACGCCGTCCCCAACGCCGTCTCCGACGCCGTCCCCAACGCCGTCTCCGACGCCGTCCCCAACACCGTCTCCGACGCCGTCCCCAACGCCGTCTCCGACGCCGTCCCCAACACCGTCTCCGACGCCGACACCGCCGGACGGAACGAGCGGCTTTGCAGGAGCGCTGGCCTTCGGGCTCGGCTTTTTCTCGCCGGTCTCGATAGCCAAGGTCGACGACAACGCCCAGGTGGATTCCGCCGGGAGCCTCTCGGTGACAGCGGCGACCCAGATCCCGTTCGAGGTGCCGACATCGGCCAGCGGGTTTGAAGGGGATATCGTCTATGACTCGGCGAATCCCGCCTACAACCCGCTGAATGCCCTCACCGGCCTGATCACCGACGGGATGTTCGGGCTCGGCTCGGATATTTTCAACAACTCGGCCTCCGCCTCGGTCGACCAGGGGAATGAATCCCGCACGGCGCTCTCCGGCAACCTCCAGATCTTCAGCATCTCGATCAACACGGACGCGACGATCGGCGCCGCCGCGGTCAACCAGAAGGCGACAGGGTCGTTGCCGCTCGGCGAGCTGGGCCTCCCGGCGCTCGCCGACGTGAGCATCCCGTTCGGGAGCGGCTCGCAGTCGGTCGCGGTCGGCGCGAGCACGCAATATGAGAACCTCGCCGAGGCTGGCAACTTCTTCCTGAACCTGGCCCCCTCCTCGTTCATCGACACCTGGCAGCAGCAGGGTGACAAGGGGGGCGTGAAGAATGCCTTGAAGGGGATCCTGAAGCCGACCGGCGACGCGAACGCCACGAACGCCATCGGGATCTCGGGGTTCATCGACGTCCTGAACAATCAGACGCTCGCCACGATCGACAGTGGCGCGAAGATCGGCGTGGGGCCCTCGGGAACTCTGTCCGTCACGGCGACCCAGCAGATCATCGCCGTCGCGCTGGTGCAGTCGGGGGACTCGGGCGGGAACGTCGGGATTGCCGGAGAGGTCGCGTGGTTCAACCTGACGAGCCTGACCCGGGCCCAGATCCAGGACGGCGTCACGGTCGACGGCGGCGACGGCCAGCCCGGGCCGGGCGGCGTGGTGAACGTGATCGCCGATGACAATACCATCCTGATCGGCGGGACGGGCGGCGTGGTCAAATCGAACGCCACGGGCGTCGGTTTCGCGGTGGCGGTCAACAACGTCGGCCGAAACACGTACGCACTCATCGGTAACGCGCCCGGCGACTCGACGACGAACCCGACTCACGACCAATTTGACGTCGCCGGGGTTCACGTCAATGCCACCGAGGAGGGTCTGGTCACCACTATCACGTACTCGGCGGCATCGGTCTCACCGAGCGAGGGGCAGGTCCAGAGCAACGACAACCCCGTCGGCGCGAAGTCCAAGCTGAAGTTCTCCGATCTTGGAATCACCAACCCGGACACCGGCCAGAGCGGCTTCGGACTCTCCGGGGCCGTCTCGGCGAACGTGATGCAGTCGGATACCGAGGCGTACGTCAACGACCCGGGGACCTTCACGACGTCGTCCACGCCCGCGATGCTCTCGCTCGACCCGACGCAGCAGGCCGCCGACACGGTCATCGCATTCAGCGCGCCCCATGGGTTGACGACGGGCACGCCGGTGGTCTACAGGGCGACGACGCCGGTCGGCAACCTGACCAGCGGGACGCCCTACTACGTCATCGTGGTGGACCCGCACGACATCGAACTCGCCCAGAGCGCCGCCGACGCCGCGATCGGGAAGGCGATTCTCCTGATCCCCTCGTCGG
The DNA here is from genome assembly GCA_027449865.1 of Planctomycetales bacterium. Classification (GTDB taxonomy): domain Bacteria; phylum Planctomycetota; class Planctomycetia; order Isosphaerales; family Isosphaeraceae; genus JAKAUH01. The sequence continues at coordinate 10,140 of DAIDKV010000033.1, read as the reverse complement.
GCTCCGGGACGCAGACGCTCACGCCGACGGGGGGCACGGCGCTGACGTTCCAGCCGTCGTCGATCGTCTCGACCGTGGTGAACTTCGGAGCCGCCCACGGGCTCCAGACCGGGGAGCCGGTCGAGTACAAGGCGAACCTGGCCGGTGGGATCGGGGGCCTGACGAGCGGGACGACCTACTATGTTATCTCGGTGGATGGCAACCACATCGAGCTGGCCGACTCGTTCGCCAACGCCAGCTCGGGGATCGCCCTGCCGCTCGACTGGACGAAGGCCAGCGGCCTCCAGTCGATCCTGCCGCTCCCGTTTAGCATCAACGCGGCGACCCAGACGATCATCGTCAGCGGAGCCGGCGGCTTCGCGGTTTCCCAGCAGCAGCAAAACGCCTCCGGCTCGGGCAACAAGGCGATCGCCGGGGCGCTGAGCTTCAACGTGGTGGTCGACACCACCAAGGCTTACCTGTCGAATGCGACGGTCACCACCGGGGCGCTCGACGTGACGGCCGACCACGGCGGCTACATCGGCTCGCTGACCGCCGGGGCGGCCGGGGCCTCGGCCCCGCTGACGCTGGGGGCGACCGGGTCGAACACCGCGGTGGCCGGGTCGATCTCGCTCAACATCGATCTGCCCGATACCGAGGCGTACATCCAGGGCGCGAACGTGGCCCTGGGCGGCGACTCGACGGTCTCGGCGCTCGACACGGCCGAGATCGTCTCGATCGCGGGGAGCCTCGCCTACGGCGGTGACACCGGGGTCGGCGCCTCGCTGGCGCTGAACCTGATCGGGGTGGACACCCAGCTCTCCAGCGTCGACAAGGTGGGGACCTATCGGCCGGCGCTCACCTCGGCGACGATCGAGGGCTCGACGGTCACGATGTCGGGGGGCGACCTGGCCGTCACCGCGTCACAGTCGGGCCCGTCGCCAAAGGTTCCGCAGATCCTCGCCATCACCGGCTCGGCGGCGATCACCACCGCGGACGACGGCATCTCGGTCAGCGGGATGATCGCGGTCAACGATATCCAGGACCAGACGGCGGCGTCGATCCAGGGCTCGACGGTGGCGACTCCGTCGGGCGGGCCCATCGGTGGCGGCCTGACCGTCTCGGCCAAAGAGTCCGCCTGGATCCTGTCCATCGGCGGAGCGTTCGGGATCGGCGGCAGCGGCGGCGTGGGGGCGGGAATCGGGGTCAACGAGATCGCGGCGGTGACCGCCGCGTTCATCGAGGGCTCGATGGTCAACTTCGCGGGCCCGGTGCTCGTGACGGCCGACGACACCGACGAGATCACCGGCGCCACGATCGGCGTCGGCGCGACGTTCGGCGACGGCGGCCTGGCGGGCGCCGGCTCGATCACGATCAACCAGATCGCCGATGTGACCACCGCGGCGATTGGCGAGACGACGGGCCCGGCCACGATGGTGACATCGGGCTCGTCGTCGGTCACCGTCGAGGCGACCGACCACTCTCTGATCGGGGTGGGCGCCGGCGGGATCGCCGGGGCCAGCGAGGGCGCCGCCGTTGGCGCGGCGATCGCCTACAACCTGATCCAGAACACGGTGCAGGCCAGCCTCCTCGACGCGACAGTGACGGCCGCGACCGACGTGACGGTGCAGGCGACCTCCAGCCCGGAGCTGATCTCCGCGACAGTCGGGGCCGCCGGAACCGGCGAGGGGTTCGCGGCGGGCGGCTCGATCAGCGTCAACTCGATCTCCAACGACGTCGCGGCGCAGGTTGAGGACTCGACGGTCACGGCGACGACTGGCTCGGTGAGCGTGATCGCGGTGGAGTCGGCCATCATGGTGGTGGTGGCCGGGGCCCTGGCGATCAGCCTGGAGGGCGCGGCCGTTGGCGGAGCGATCGCGTACAACTACATCGGCGGCGCCTTTCAGCCGTCCAACCCCGACCTGACGGCGCCGACGCCAGGCTCGACGGCGACGGAGACCACCGCGCCGCACGGGGTTCGGGCGTCGATCAGCGGTTCGAAGGTGAAGGCGGGCAAGTCGGTGACCGTCGAGGCCGACTTCGGCCCGCCGCCGGAATTGCCCGGCAGCGACCCGCAGCTCAACCTGGGTTACTATCAGCTCGCCATCCCGATCAATGTCAGCTCGATGCTGGTGAGCGTGGCGATCAGCGGTGCTGGTGCGCAGGGGGTTGCGGTCGCCGGGTCGATCAACCTGAACTTCCTGCGGGAGGACGTCTCGGCGTCGATCACCGGGGGTAGCACGGTGACGGGCGGGACGGGTGTCTACGTCAACGCCTCGGACTCGGCGACGATCGTGGCGGTCGCCGGAGGTCTGGCGGTGGGGGTCGGACTGGAGGACGCCGCCGGGGTAGCCGTGGGGATCTCGGCGGCGATCAACGATATCGCCAATCAGATCACGGCCGAGGTGGACGGCTCGACGGTGACGGCCACGACCGGCCAGATCCAGGTGGCGGCGACCGAGGGGGCGACGATCGACGCCTGGAGCATCGGCGGGGCCATCGGCGGCGGCGGGGGCGCGGCGGGGATCGGCGTCGGCGCGGCCGGGGCCGGTTCGGGGAACACCATCGCCGACCAGGTGGAGGCGTACGCGAAGAACGGGGCCATGCTCCAGGCCGACACGGGCAACGTCTCGATCCTGGCGACCGACACGCCGACGATCACCGCCAACGGCGGCGGCGTGGCGATCGGCGTCGGGATCGGCGGCTCCGCGGGGGTGGGGGCTAGCCTGGGCGTCGGAATCGCGGTCAACCAGATCACCGACACGGTGCTGGCGTACGTCGACGGTTCGCAGGTGAGCGCGGCCAATGGTTCGGTGGCCGTCACGGCGGCCGAAACGGCGAATATCGGCGGGCTGACCATCGGCGGGGCGGTGGCCGTCGGCGTGGGGGCGGGGGCCGGCGTTGGCGCGGCCATCGCCGGCGCGACGTCGTACAACCTGGTCGAGGACCAGGTCGAGGCTTATCTCGCCTCGGGCGCGAGCGTGACGGCCGGGGCCGGCGGGGTCGCCGTGACGGCCAACGACGGCACGACCCTCCGGACCTCGGCCGGCGGCGGGGCCCTCTCCATCGCCGGCTCGTCGGCGGTCTCCGTGGCCGGCGCGGTCGGGTTCTCGACCGTCTTCGACCAGGTGAAGAACACCGTCCACGCCGACGCGACGGCCGCGACCATCCAGTCGGCCGGCGCCATGGGAGTCGAGGCGATCGAGGCCGCCACGATGGTCGCCCTCAGCGCCGGCGGGGCTCTCTCCGCCGCCGTCACGGCGGCGCCAGGGGCCTCGGTTTCCCTGGCGCTCGCGGTTGGAACCGCCACGAATGTCGTCGGCAACGACGTCGAGGCGTTCGTCTCCGGCTCGACGATCACGACCACGTCGGGGGGCTCGCTGACCGTCTCGGCGTCCGATACGCCGAACGTCTCGGCCGAGGATGTGGGCGCCTCGCTCTCGTTCGCGGCCGGGGCCGCGGCGAGCGTCTCCGTCTCGATCGCGGCCACCACGGGGAGCAACGACGTGGCCGATACGGTCCTCGCCGACGTGGTGGGCTCGACGATCAACGCGGCGGGGGGCGTGACGGTCTCGGCGACGGCAAACCCAACGGCGACCGCTCAGGCTTACGCCGCCTCGCTCGCGATCGCCGCTTCCCCGGCGAGCTTCGCCTTGTCGGGCTCGGGCGCCTCGGCGAACAACACCGTGGACGACCAGGTCTTCGCGGATGTCGGTGTCGTGCCGACCGTATCGGCGCCATCGCTCACGACGCCGCCCGCGGGGTTCCCCGACCCGACCATCACGCCGCCGACCGGCGTTCCCACGCTCCCGTCGGGCACAACGGCGACGGCCAGCACGGTCACGGCCGGCGGCACTCTGTCCGTCACCGCCACCGAGATCGGCTCGATCAATGCCAGCGTGGGGGCCGGCTCGGTCTCGTTCGCCCTGGTCGGGGCGTCGGTCGGCGTCTCGCTTTCAACCAACCAGATCACCAGCACGGTCGGCGCCGAGATCGGCGACGCGACGGCCACCGCCAGCGGCATCTCGGTCGACGCGACCGCCACGGAGCAGATCACGCCCACCACGACGGTGGCGACGGCCATGACCATCGCCCTGGTGGGTGGAGCGGGGGTCGGCGGCGACGCCTCGGCGACGGTCACTCCGACCGTCTCGGCGACGATCGGCGCCGGGGCCAACCTCACGGCGACCAGCGGCGACATCGAGGTCTCGGCGACCTCCAACGGCACGGCCGCCTCGAACAACATCGGCGCCTCCGGCGGGCTCCTGGCGGCCGTGGGCGAGACGAAGGCGGAGGCGACGGTCGGCGGCCAGGTCAACACGAGCGTCGCCGCGGGCTCGACGCTCACCGCCTCCGGTAACATCCAGGTGAAGGCAACGGCGACCAGCTCCGCGAACGCCACGACCGGCGCCAATTCCGGCGGCGCAGCGGCCGTGGACGGCGCGACCGGCACCGCGATGGTGGACCCGAACGTCGCGGTGGCCATCGGCGACGCGAGCAACGCCGCGGCCCCGAAGACGACCCTCACCGCGGGCGGCGGCATCTCCATCGCGTCGATGGAGACCACGACGCAGGACGCCGCGATGGCCTCGAACGACCTTGGGGGCGTGATCAGCAACGGCACCCCAACGGCGAACACGACGCTCAACACCACCAACACGGCGACGATCGGCCACAATGTCAGCGCCACGGCGAGCACCGGCGACTTCATCCTCAAGGCCGACTCGGAGGATACCGGCGTGGTCGCGACCGCCGACGCGACCGGCGGCGGCGTGGAGGCCAACGCCAAGAACAGCGCGACCACGAACCTGACCGACCCGGCCGTCGTCCTCGTCGATCCCGGATCGATCCTCGCGGCCCCCTGGGGCACCCTGACCGTCGAATCCACGACCGGGACCGACGCGAATTCCACGTCCACCGCCTTCGACGGCGCCATCTACGCCGACGGCAACGCGACCTCCACCACGACGGTTCTCTCCAACGCTTCGACGACGGTGCAGTCGGCCACGCTCTCGGGCGGGACGGTCACGGTCGAGGCCCTGGGCGGCACGCGGTCGGCCCAGGCGAACGCCAAGACGACGACCAAGGCGTTCGTCGCGGGCACCTTCGCCACCACCAACCTCACCGCCACCTACGGATCGGCCCTGGACATCACGGGCACCTCCTCACTGACCGGCACCACCCAGGTCAATCTCACGACCGACCTGGGCGCGGTCACGGGCATCTCGGAGCCAACGACGGTCGCCGATTCCCTCGGCAAGGCCACCGCCAGCGCCACCGACACCCTGACCGACTCCTCAACAATCCAGACCGACGCGACCACGACGATCACCGCCGGCAACCTGGCCGTATCGGCGACGGCCGCGACCCCATCGACCCAGACGGCGAGCCCGCCGGCGACCATCGCGACCACCGACACCGTCGCCTTCAACTCGGCCGCCACGATCCTCGGCACCGGGCCGGTGTTCCACATGGGCCCGAACGGCAACATCATCGAGCAATCGCCCGGGGTCACCTACCAGTTCGTCGGCGACCAGCTCCAGATCAACGACATCAATGCCGCGACTCCGGGGGCCGTCGTCTTCACAACCAGCGGCGGCCAGGTCTCCGGGAAGCCGGCGTTCCACTTCGGCTCGACGGTCGCCGCGGCGCAGATCTGGGTCGAGGCGCTCTACGACGTGGTCATCCACAACATCGAGGTCACCAATCCACAGTTCGGCACGACGCCGCCATCCCTCTCCCTCGTGCAGGTCGTCAATAGCAGCTCGGCCTCGTTCCAGGAGACGGTGGACGCCGCCGCCCAGGCCGGGAGTCGCGTCGAGATCCTCGACACCAGCGGGCTTCCCCTCAAACTAGCCGGCTCGATCGACAACCCGAACGGCCTCACGACGATCACGTCCACGGGGAGCATCCTGGCGACCGGGACGGCCGAGTCGATCACAACCGGCCAGCTCACGCTGAGCAGCACGACCGGGAGCATCGGCGCGTCGAACCAGTTGCTCCAGGCCACGCTCGATCAGTCCTCGCTCCAGTCCGCGCAGTTCGCGGCGACGGCCCCGAATGGCGACGTCGATCTCTCGCTGGCGGCGGCGGACCAGACCGCCGCGCCGTTGGCGGTCACGGGGACGGCGCTGACCGGCAAGGTCGTCAAACTGCAGATTGGCGGCGGCACGACGTCGGCGGACGGGACGGCCATCGCCAGCACGTACAACCTCAGCGGGGTCTCGGCCAGCCAGCAATCCCAGATCCTGGCGACCGGACCGACACCGGTGAACATCGACGTCACGTCGGCGGGCGACCTGGGCGTGGGCCGGATCGTCTCGACGGCCGGAGACGTCTCGCTGGATGCGACGGCCGGGTCGATCCTCGACGCGTACGGAGGGAACGTCACGAACGTCCAGGCCAACCGGGTCAAACTCAGCGCGACGGGCTCCGTCGGGTTGGCCAGCGACCCACTGCGGATCGACGCCGCCCAGGGAAGCATTGGGTCGGTCGTGGCCACCGGGCCGGGGGGCCTCTGGCTCGACCAGGTCATGGGCGACCTGGCGCTGGCCTCGGCGAACGCCGGGTCCGGCACGGCGGACCTCCAGGCCGCCGGGGCCATCCTCGACGTCGGCGCTTCGGGGGCCGTCGTCCTGACGGCGGGAAACGCCACGCTCTCGGCCGTCGCGGGGATTGGAGTCTCCGGCTCCAATCCCGTCCCGCTGCGGACCGCCGTCTCGCAGCTCACCGCCGGCGCGGGCAACGGCGCCCTGATCATCAGCAACACCCTGACCTCCAGCCCGCTGACGATCGTCGGTGATGGACTGAGCGCGACGGGGAACCTCTCCCTCACGCAGGACGGCGTCCTCTCCGTCGCCTCGGCCGTGACCGCGACGGGCGCGGTCTCGCTCAAGAGCGTGGGCGACCTCGGCATCGCGGCGGGGATCAGCGTGAAGAGCACCGGCGGCCCGGTAGACCTCGTCACGGGCGGCAACTTCACGCTGCCGACGGGCGCGGCCGTCGACGCCTCGCAGGCGGTCGAGATCCAGGGCACCTCAGGGGGCACGACCATCACCATTGCCGGCTCCCTCGAGGCCGGATCGGCCCAGGTCACCGCTGGCGGCGGCGGCTCGGTCGTGAATTTCGACAGTCTGCCGGTCGGCTTCGTAACGACCGTCAACGGCGGCTCGGGCAACGGCAACCGGCTGAACATCACCGGAACCCTGGGCAATGACACGTTCAACATCTCGGGCACACAGGTGAGCACGAGCGTCGGCACGGGGTCCGTGACGATCAACGACTCCGGCTTCCAGGATCTGGCGATCAACGCCGACACGGCGAACCAGGGTGGCAACGACACGTTCATCGTGACCGGCGCCGTCGCCGCGACGACCCTCCTGGGAGGCCCCGGCAACGACTCGCTCCGGATCGTCGCCGGGGTCGACGGCCAGGGCAACCCGGTGCTCCAGGCGCCGGTCACGTTCCTGGCCGGTCCAGGACAGGACTCGATTGAGGTCGACGGGGTCGCGGGCGGCTCCGGGACGATGGTGCTCACCGATACCTCCGTCAAGGGCCAGGGGGCCGTCGTGGGGGCCGGCCTGCAACTGCTCTACGCGGACGCCGGCGGGACGTTGGGCCTCACCGTGAACACGGGGGCGTCGAACGACACCGTGGACGTCCTCGGCACAACCGTCGCCACGACGATCGAGACCGGCGCCGGGTCCAGCACCATCAACCTGGGCGGCTTCGGCTTCGATGCCCACGGGGCCCGAGTCACATCCGCGACGGCGGCCGTCCCCGCCGGGGAAGCCGGCGATGTCGCGGCGGCCACGAACGCCCTGGTCGGCGCGATCGCCAACGCCAACCTCGCCGGGGCGACGATCTCCCTGTCGTCCCCGCCGGGAACGCTCGCCCGATTCGCCGGGCCGGTCTCGGTCATGGGCGGGTCGGGGACCAGCACGCTGGTCGTCGACGACTCGCAGAACGGAGACTTCCTCTCCCCGCTGCTCACGTCCAGCAACCTCACCGGCCTGGGCAGTACCGCGGGCTCATCCGCGGTCGCGTTCTCCGGCATCACCGAGATGGTGGCGTACCTCGGGTCGGCCGGAAGCCAGACCCAGGTCGACGGGACGGTCCTCGGCGGCCGGTTGACCACCCTCAATACCGGCGCCAACTCCACGGTGCTGGTCAAGGCGGCCGAATCGCCGCTGGCGATCGTAGGCGGCGGACCGTCGGACATCGTCACGTTCGACGCCAGCACCGTGACCGCCAACATCCCGGCCGCCAATCTGGGCCAGTACGTCGGCGGCGGCGCCTCGGACCCCCTGAACGCCCTCAACGGCGACGCCCAGCTAACCGGCTTCGGGCCGTCGATCGGCGAGGTGTTCCTCGGCGGCATCGCGGAGGCCAACCTCGACCTCGGCCAGGGCATCAACTCGCTGACGATCAACGAGGACGTCCCCGGCCTGCTGGTCAACACCGATCAGCCGGTGACCTCCCTGGCCAGCACGGCCTACAACGGCGACAGCACGATCACGATCGACCAGATCGCCAACATCCCCGGCGCCGAGGATCTGATCCACGGCGGGACCGGGCACGACGTCGTCCAGGTGAACATCGGCTCGTCGCCCCTCGCCGCCACGTATGCCTTCCTCGCTCAGCTTGGGTTCTCCGACGTCGCCAGGCTCATCGTTGACAATGCGAATAGCCCCACCGGCGTGGCCTGGACGGCCGACGGCGTCGAGCTGTCGGCGGCCGTCGGGAGCGCGAAGGCCAACGTCCTGCCGATCAACGGGGTTGGCTCGGTCCAGGTCGTCGGCGGGACGGGGAGCAACAGCCTCTCCCTTCTGAGCCTCGCCGGCTCGACCCAGGCGACCATCAACGGGCCCAGCGTGACCCTGGTCGCCGGCGCCGACGTGCTCCAGGCTTCGACCTCCAACTCCTACAGCAACCTCAGCCAACTCGGCCAGATCCTGAACTTCAGCGGCCTGACCGGATCGCCCACATCCTACACCCAGCAGCTCGCCTCGGGCAGCTTCACGGTGAGCGGGTCCCTGCCCTCGGTGAGCGTGCAAGGAACGATCTTCAACACAGGGACCCAGGCGACTCTCCTGATACCGGATTCCTCGATCCCGGGATTGGCGCTCTACGTGGGCGAGAGTGTGACCGCCGCCGGCCTGCCGGCCGGCACGATCATCGCCTCTCTGCTCGACGCCAATGGGTACATCCTCGCCACTCTCAACTCGTCCACGCCGTCTACGTTCTCGGCGACGATCACGCTGGGGGCTCCCGAAGTTCTGCTCTCGCCCAGTACGAGTATCGCCGACGCCGCGGCGATCCCCGCGGCGAACGCGATGGGCGTACTCCGGGCCACCGACGGCGGGCTCTTCTCACTTTATGGCGTCTCGCTGAGCACGGGCGGGGGCCCCGCCACGACGGTGACCTTCACGGGGACGACGGCCGACGGCCAGCAGGTAACCTCGTCATTCCGCGTCCCGCAGTCGGACGGCTTCCAGAATGACACGCTCCCGTCGTCGTTCGCGGCGCTAACCCAGGTGACCTGGACACCCGGTTCGACGCTGGTGACCAACATCGTGGCGTCGGAGACCGTGTACGGGGCGACAGCCTCTCCGACGCCGGGTGTCATCCCCGCGGTTTCTGGTCCGACTGGCGAGCAGGTGCGGGTCGTCGCGAACCCGGCGGGCGGGGCGATCACGGTCAACGGCGTCACCAGCACCGACTCGGGCAATTTCAACGGCACACCCTGGTACGCGACGGTGGATGCCGCGAACTCGGTGGTGGTCTTCCACTTCCAGGGAGATCTGTATCTGCCTCCGTCCTCCCAGACGACGATGACTGGCCCGTATGGCGTCGAATTCCTGGTCGGGGACAATGTCCTGGTCGGCGCCGGCGCGGATATCAATGGCTCGGCCGTGCAGAACACGCCCGGTCCCGGCGGCGGCCAGGGCGGCTCCGGCGGCGCTGGCGGCTCCGGCGGAGCCGGTGGGACTGGCGGTGCCGGTGGGGCTGGCGGCTCCGGCGGCACGCTCGGGTTCCTCAAGGGCAACACGGGTGGCACGGGAGGCACGGGAAAACCGGGGAATTCCGGTCAGAATGGCTCCGGGGCCCAGTTCGGGGGACCGGGCTCGGCGGGTATCAACTCGTCGGTGATTGCTGATG
>DAIDKV010000032.1 GCA_027449865.1 Planctomycetales bacterium | reverse complement strand
GGAAGAAATCGAGTGCCGTTCCGGGGACAGACTGTGAACTCATGGGAGACCTCGGCGCGAACGTGTAAGTTCTCATGGCACAAGAGCTTAGACGCCGAACGAGGTCTACTTATTCGATCCGGGCTGAATAATCCGGGCTAGGTCCGTTCAGGCAATAAAATCGGCTCGCTTCCTCGACACCCTACTCGTCGTCTGGACCGGGACGATCAAGAAATTCGAACAAGAAAGGCATCTTGCTGCCAGGCATCGAGCAACCCTCTAGGGCACGCAGCCGATCGACACAAAACGGCAAGCAAGATGAGCTCGAATCCGATGAACTCACGAGCGGAAGCACCGCCAATTCAGCCAGAGGCACGTGATTTCTGGGAGCAACGGAAAGGATCTCGGCCGAGACCAGAATCGGCGAGTCTCTCGCGGGCCCGATGCGGTCGAGGCAGAAACGTCATTCTCGATCCGCCGACGGACATGCCAGTATGAAGGGAAATAACCCGCACGATCGACCATGCCCGGGTGCTTGAGCAATATCAACGTCTCCGGAAGATCTGGTTCCATCTGAACAACCTTCTCGTCAAAACCATCCCCAGGAACACCCTGGAGGAATGCGGTCGGATCCTGGGCTTATTCCAGAACGGGACACTGGTTTTCGATTCCGAGGCCGAGATGTCGTTGTTGATGGATTACTGCCTCAATTCCCCGCAGTCCGACGGGCGAAATCTCGTCGCAAGCTATCTGGAGACGTCTCCGCCGCCCGCTCAATCGGAAGAGATGCACGCCCTCCAGGCGATGACCCGGGCCTACTACTCGCTCTTCCAGGTGACGGAGGTGGTCCGGGGGATCGGCGTGAGCGTCCAAGATGTGTTTCGGAAAGAGACTGGTTTCATCGCCGACATCGGATTCGGGAACTCGGCCAAGCCAAACTTGATGCTGGCGACGCGGATCATCCCGCTGGAGGATTTCCTCACGACCGGTGGAGCGGCGTTACCCATTGATGCGTCGGCTTTCACACGGATCATCAAGCGGATGAATCAAACGGTCTTCAAACCAGAGAAATTCGACTTCAGACGGATCACGCCCCAGCAGGAGGCGGAGCTAGCCGCCCTCATCATTCGGGAGTGTCGGTCCATAGGGATGACATCCCACATCGCCTATGCCGAGCCCGACGGCACCACCCAGCTCCCTTCCGGTGGCTCCCGGAGCCGGCGTGTGGGTCGCAATGAGCCGTGCCCCTGTGTTAGCGGGAAAAAGCTCAAGATGTGCTGCGGTCGTGCTGGGGCCTGAGAGACCCTGTATTGAGGGCGAGACATCGAGGACCCATGACAGAAAGAAGCAACATCCGCATTCGACCGTCCACGAGAACGAGACCTGATCGGCGTTAGCCTCGGTTGCGGTCTGTATGAAAAAGCAGACCGAGCGTCTGGCGATGTCCCAGATCTTGCGGAAGACCACCGGGCCATGTACTCGCCGGCCGGCCGGTGGAAACCTTCGCCTGGCCCGAAGGGGCAACTGATGATGTTCTGTTCCGACATACGGGAGAGTTCGACCGCTTCACGGTCATCCACCTCTCATGGCTTGGGCGCACCGAGATCGATTCAAATCACGCCACGGTGGAATTCGACGGCACGTTCGCCGGGCTCCTGGCCGAGGGGAAGAGGCGCGACGGACTCACACCGCCCGACGGCGTCTGATCTTGATCTCGAAGAACACGGCTGCCCCACAGGCTTCAAATCGGTTACAATACAATTAAAAGGCTTCTCCAAAAAAGGACGGCGATCGAGACTGACCGGCATCGCTGGTAGGGCCCTTGTGGCCGGTCATGCGAGAGAGGTCTGGAAACGCGGGCCGTCGCGGTGTAGAACCTTCCTCGTGTGGCGAGACGTCGCAACAGTCACAGAGAGGGTGCGCCGAGGATGAGCCGGGGCGGTCGCGGGGGAGGTGTGCCCGTCTACGTGACCAGCCACGGATTTGGGCATTTGAACCGGTCGGCCGCGGTGGTGAACCGGATTCCGAAATCGGTCCCGGTCTGGGTTCGGTCGCATCCGAACCTGTTCGACCACTGGCGGCAGCAGGTCACCCGGCCGATCGAGCTGGGCGATCATGTGTTAGACTCAGACACAGGAAAGGTGTCAGGAACCTCATTCAAGGGACCCGGACCGTTTTTCACATCCGTCCGGTCGCTCACAAAATCTCGTTGAGCATCAATGAGCTTCCGACCTGCTTTATCGACTTCCGTTTTTTCCTTTCCTGGGATCCGAGAGGTGCGATTGGTCAGCGAACGGAGAATCTGGGAAGGCCGGGTCCAGGAGGATGACGGACTCGGCCTCTCGGGCGAGAATCTCGTTGAAGTAGTCGCTCCATTCGAAGGGCCGGGAGCGGGGACCGGTCGGGTGTTCGGCGGCGATCGTGCGGAGGACCACCGTCAAGCGGATCCGGGCCTCGATCCGACGGCCCATTGCGTGAAGCGCCAGCGTCGCGACCAATTCGTTGATGAGCAGTTCACTGGGCGGTCGGCCAAACCTGCGAGCTTCTCGCAGCCAGCGTAGGGACTCTTCGTATCGGCCGGCGCGGAAGGAGGCCAGGCCGAGGGTGGTCCGGTCGTTGTTCTGGTAACCATCGCGGCCTCCGGCGTCCCGCGCCAGCCGGAGGACATGCTCGAGGTCTCGGGGGTTGTCGATCGGGGCCATGCAGGCAATCTTTGCGATCCTCTCGGCGTCGACGCCCATCGGGAACTCTTTCGGGTTGGCGGCTTCGCGGTCGAGCAGGTCGATTCGGAGCGCCTCGTAGCCGGGGCGGTCGAACAGGCTCAGCATCAGTTCGGCCTGCATCTGGTAGGCGTGGGTGTACTGGTGTTCGATGTGGGCCGCGACGAACGGTCCGCGTCCGAAGGCCGTCGATTGGCGGTAGGCCGCCAGCGCCTGAGTGCGTTGGCCGCGACTGGCCAGGTACTGTCCCGCCTCAAACGAAAAGATGGGGTCGAAGTCGCCCAGGACGGTCCGGAAGTCGGGGCGGGCGAGGCAGGTGTCGAGGACCGTCGCCGCCTCGTTGCGGAGCGAGAAGACTTCGGGATCTCTGTCTGGGGCGGCGTTCATCCAGGTCGATGCCCGATCGAAGATCATCAGCGCCTTCTCGCGGTGCCCCAGCCGCCATTGGGCCGTCGCCATGGGGAAACCGATGAGACCGTAGTGAGAATCACCGAGGAGCCGGGCAGCCTCCTCCAGCTCGCGGGCGGCAGCGGCGTTGTTGCCGGCGTGGTAGAGGGCCAGGCCGAGAGTCTGGTGGGCCGATCCGGCCTCGGCCTCCGGGAGGGACGAGAGGGCGCCTCGGGCGAGGTCGACAGCCCATGGCATGAGTCCCGCGGCCGCTCCCGGAACCTGGACAATGCCGCGGGCCACGGCCTCGTGCGCGCGGGCCCGGTCGAGGGTGCTGGCCGCTGGGAGTTTCAGCTCTGCGGCGATCGCGGCGCGATCGAGCGTGCGCGTCGCCCGTGCCATCGATAGTCCGAGGCCGGTGAACTCCTCCCCCCGGGCCTCGCTGCGTCGGACCAGCTCGCGATACGCTTCCCTCGCCTCGTCCCACCGCCCGAGCCCCGCAAGGTTCTTCGCCAGGACCCGGTAGTTCTGGACGATCGACGGATTCAGCGTGATCGAATGCTGAATCGCCTCGACCGCCTCGGCCTTCCGTCCTTCCTCAGAGAACGCGGCCGCGAGCCATCCCCAGGCGTGCGGCGATCGGGGATGTCGCTGGGCCCATCGGCGGAAGTCTTCAATCGCCCTGACGCGGTCGCCAACCTCGAATCGAGCCCGTCCCCAGGCGGCAAGAACGCCCGCGTTGTCGCCGATCTCGACCAGCTCCTCGACCCGGGCCCGACGCGAGGCGAGGTCCCCCTCGCCGCAGACGACGTGAAAACCATGCGCTCGAGTGTTCAGTTCGGTGCTGAACCCGATCCCGACCCGGACGTAAGTTGGCCCGCCGTCGGCCGAGCCTCCCATGATGACCGGTCGGGCCAGCCTGGACGACTCGCCCATCGGGTGCATCGGCGCGACCCTCCCTCGGCGCTCGGCGACCCAGGCGAAGTCCCAGACGTTTCCGGACAGGTCGAAGTATCCCCAGGGGTTCGGGCATCGGCTCGCGACCCGCTCGAGCCGGACCCCCGCCACATTCGCATAATCGCCGATCGATTCCGGTTCCGGCCCTACGGGGTAGAGAGTCGTGGAGCCGGCCCTCGCGGCGTACTCGAACTCGTAGCGGGTTGGCAGGCGGTAGCCGTCGGCGCCGAACTGGCAACGCCAGTCGTCGGGCCGTTGGCACCGGCTGTAGCAAGGCGTCCGCCCCTCGCGGCGGCTCAACCAGTTGCAGAAGAGAAAGGCGTCGGGTGACGAGACGCCCGAGACCGGCAGGTCGCCCTCGCGATCCGAAGGGAGGGAGAGCCCTTCGGGCCGGTCGGCCCGCGGGACCTCGCGATCGTTGAGAAACTGGCGGAACTGCTCGACCGTTACCTCGCAGGCCGACATCGAGAACGGCAGGATGGCCGCCTGCTCCGATTCCAGGGCGCCGATCGGCGGCTCGATCATGGTCATCCCCAGGTCGTTGACGAACCATCGACGTCCGGGGACGGGCCGACGGCTCCTCGGGACAGAGGACGGCTCAATGCCCCACTGCTTCAGGGCCCAGTGGGCGGCCGAGTGCGTGCCGCCGTTGGGGTCGTCGCGGTCAAGCTCGTGGATCAAAAGGGCCAGGGGGGCGCGCTCGTCGTCCTGAATCCGGGCGGACGGAATGCGGCCGATCGCGGCGAGAAGGCCACCGCGGAAGGCCGGGTCGTCGACCTCCCGGAGGGGGCTCACTAGCCGGGTCAGGTTGCCGTGCCATTGGGGGAAAAAGTGAATAAAGGCGACGCGATCGGATGGGTCGTCGGTGATCGCCAGCATCGATCGGGCGGCGGAAACATCGCCGAGGTCGAGCATGGAGACCGCGAGCCGGACGCGCTCCTCGACCTTGGATGCGTTCCGAAACCGTTCGCCGAGCGGCTCGAGACACGACCGGCCCGCCGTTTCCAGGGCCGCCATCAGGTTCTGGCACTCCAGCGCCGGCGCCGTCGGAATCTGGTCGATGAGGAACGCCGAGCGGTCGTCGCCGAGGAGGGTCAGGACGATCGCGGCGCGGAGGCGTCGGGCCGGATCAGCAGCGGAGTCGGCCAGCATCTCGCGGAGGATCGGGAGCGCCTCCTTGCTGGCCTGGCGGAGGTCGTTGACGAGCAGTGGAACGGCAGCAGGCAGGGCAGAGACGACCGATTCGGCCAGAGCCCGTCGCCGACTTTCCTCGGACCACCGAATGCGCTCGACCTGGCCGCGAAAGTGAATGGCGGCCCAGGTAGCCCCGACGGCGATCGAGGCGATCAGCGCCAGCACGGCGGCGGCCATCGCAGCCATCGCCGGGTTGCGGCGGCACCATCGCCAGCCGCGCTCGGCCGGGCCGACCGGCCGGGCCTGAATCGGACGACCGTCGAGGAACCGGCGCAGGTCGTCGGCCAGGCTGTCGGCCGATCGATAGCGCCGCGTCGGCTCTTTTTGCAGGCAGCGGAGGGCGATCGTCTCGACGTCACGCGGCAGGCCGGGGACCAACCGCGAGGGCGGCGCCGGCTCTGAGGTCCGGACCTGCTCCATGGTCTCGAAAATGGTCGCCCCGCGGAACGGCGGGAGGCCGGTCAGCAGCTCGTAGAGAATGGAGCCGAGCGAGTAGATGTCGGCCTCCGGCCCGACCTCGCGCGTCTTGCCCTGCGCCTGCTCGGGCGACATGTAGATCGGCGATCCGAGGATACACTCGGTGGCGGTCAAGTCCGATCGAGAATCGAGCGACTTGGCGACGCCGAAGTCCGTGATCTTCGGCGAGCCGTCGACGGCGAGCAGGATGTTGGCCGGCTTGAGGTCGCGATGGATGATCCCCGCGCGGTGGGCCTCGGCGATTCCCTCGGCCAGCGCAGCGACCAAGGCGGCAGCCTTGTGCGGCGGCCAGGGTCTCCTGTCGAGGAGCTTCTCCAGACTGCCCCCCTCGACATACTCCAGCTCGATGAACGGCAGGCCGTTGACCTCGCCGACGTGGTGGATGCGGACGATGTTGGGGTGAGTCAACCGGGCGACGGCTGCGGCTTCGGCGAGGAACCGACCAATCACGACGGTGTCGGCCTGTGCCCCGGCGAGAATCACCTTCAGGGCACAGTATCTGTTGAGGATCTTTCGGCGGGCCAGGTAGACAATGCCCATCCCTCCGCGACCCAGTTCGCCATGAAGGTCATAACCGGGGAAGCTCGGCAGCATCGGCCTGAAGCGGTCGTACCGCCTGGCGAGAATCTGGCCGTCGTCGGGCAGGGTTTTATAGTCGAGTGGATCTTTGGAAGGCCCGGACCGGTCTACGTCGCCCCGCGTGCGATCCGGATCATCCGGTTCCGTTGGATTGGGTTGCCCCATCGTTGTTGTCCCACCTGAATCGACCCGGCCATGATCACAACACGTGGGAATCCCCGATCAGCGTTGCTGATGGTAGCAGTTCCCCAACCTCGACTCCACGGGCCAGCCATTTTGCAACCAAGAATTCTTATATAATGAATTTCATAAACGGTTTTTAGGGACATCAAAGGTTTGGCCGGCTAGGTCGAGTGGTCTCTTACCCAGTTCCCCCACAGATTCACGCTCGCGCGACGAACAACCCACAAACTTCCCCAATTCCGATTTTTTCTATACGGATGAACATAGACTCCACAACAATCGCCAGCAGGAGCCAGCCAACAGATCGCCCGGTCGGCATCCGATGGCTGTCCATGTTCGACTGATTTCTGTTTCGTGGTGGGCGGAATGCTTTATTCGACGTAACCCATTGGATCCCAAACCACGAAGGCGAAGTCAAGAGACTTCTCGAGCAGGAGCGCTCGCGGTTGTGAAGCGTCGAACAGCCTGCGGCTCATCCGCGTGCTAAGCCGGGAGGGGTCTGGAAACGCGGGCCATCGCGGTGTAGAACCTTCCTCGTGTGGCGAGACGTCGCAACAGTCATAGAAAGGGTGCGCCGAGGATGAGCCGGGGCGGTCGCGGGGGAGGTGTGGCCGTCTACGTGACCAGCCACGGATTTGGACATTTGAACCGGTCGGCCGCGGTGGTGAACCGGATTCCGAAATCGGTCCCGGTCTGGGTTCGGTCGCATCCGAACCTGTTCGACCACTGGCGGCAGCGGGTCACCCGGCCGATCGAGCTGGGCGATCATGTGTCGGACTCGGGCGCGGTCAACCCGGTCGGCGACAGCAACGCGACCGACGGACCGGCCAGCATCGAGCGGGCCATTCGCGTCCGGGCCGAGGCGATGGAGCGGCTCGACGGCGAGGTCGACTGGATTCGCTCGGCCGGCATCTCCGCGATCGCGACCGACGCCCCCGCGCCGCCGCTGGTCGCGGCGCATCGGGCGGGGATTCCCTCGTTCGTCATGTCGAACTTCACCTGGGCCGATATCTACGCGCCGTATGCCCGCGAACTCGGCAACGGCGCCCGACGGCTCGTTGCCGACCTTCGCCGCGATTATCGGCACGCAACCGCCCTCCTGCGCGAGCAGCCGGCGCTGGCGATGTCGTGGATGAAGCCGGCGATCGACGTCGGGCTGGTCGTGAACCGGGGACGGAACCGTCGCGCGGAGCTGGTCCGGTCGATCGGGCTCGGGAGGCGGGATCGGGTCGTTTATCTCTATGTCGGACGCTACGGGCAGAACGACCTCGACTGGTCCCGGATGGAATCGTTCGCCGATCGCGGGATTCACTTCGTCGCCTACGACCCCGCGCCGGGGGTTTCACCGAGGAACTTGCACGTGGTCCCGTCGCCCGACTGGCCGGGGGGCGATCTGATCGCCTCGACCGACGCGGCGGTCGCCAAGGCCGGATACAGCACCGTCGCCGAGGCGATGGCCTGCGGAACGCCCGTCATCTACCCGCCGCGGCGAGGGTTCGCCGAGTATCGATCGCTCGACCAGGCCCTCCGCGCCTGGCCGGGCGGTGTTCCGGTGTCGACTCGCGATTTCCTTGGGTTCCGGCTCGAATCGGCGCTCGAGCGGGCATTATCCGTCGAGACCGGCCCGCCACCGTACCCCCCGGACGGCGCCGCGAGGGTGGCGAGGCATCTGGCACGGGTCGCCCGCGATCCGTCCTCGGCGCTCGACTGGGAGGCAAGCCCATGAAACTGGTGATTTACCCCGCGGTTGAGGCCGATCGACTGCATTCGCTCCGCTCCGCGGCGCCGTCGGCCGAGTGGGTCAACGCGGCGACCGAGTCCGAGGCGATCGCCGCGATGCCGGGCGCCGACGCCCTGCTCGGCAAGATCACGCCCGCGATGCTCGCGGCGGCCGACCAATTGCAATGGGTCCAGTCGTTCACGGCCAGCCTGGAGCACTACATCTTCCCCTCGCTCGAAACGCATCCCTGCGTCTTGACGAACGTCCGCGGTCTCTTCAGCGATGTGATCGCCGACCAGGTGATGGGCTATGTCCTCTGCTTCGCCCGGAATCTGCACACGTACGTTCGACATCAGATCGCGCATCGATACGAGCCGCTCGGCGGCGAGTCGGCGCGGGTGAGCTTCGCATCCGGACCGGGAACCGTCAACGCGATGGACCGGGCGACGATCTATCTTCCCAGGTCGACAATGGGGATCGTCGGAATGGGGGCCATCGGATGCGAGATCGCGCGCCGGGCGATGGCTTTCGGAATCGCGGTCCGTGGCGTCGATCGCTATCCCGATCGGGTGGAAGCACCCGAGGGCGTTGACGATCTGCTCGGAATCGGCGAACTGCCGACTCTGCTCGGCTGGAGTGACTTCGTCGTCATCGCGGCGCCCCAGACGCCCGAGACCACCGGTTGGTTCAACGCCAGGACGCTCTCGGCAATGCGATCGTCGAGCTATCTGATCAACATCGGCCGGGGCGCGATCGTGGTGTTGGACGACCTGGTCGAGGCGATTCGGACCGGTCGACTCGCCGGCGCCGCACTGGATGTTTACGAGATCGAGCCGCTGCCGGCTGACCACCCGCTCTGGGACTTTCCCAACGTGATCCTGACTCCGCACACCGCCGGATATTCCCCGGCCATCGCCGGTCGACACCTGGCGGTGCTGGTCGAGAACGTCGGCCGCTTCACGAGAGGCGAACCGCTGCTGAACGTCGTGGACAAGTCGCTCTGGTTCTGAGCCCGACGACCGGGAGGTTGCACCATGCCCGCGCGATCGAGGATTTGGATGGCGTCCGCCGCGTTCTTGTTTCTGGCGACCGGATCGCCGCGTGTCATCGCCGACGAGCCAGCCATCCGGGAAGAGACGGACATCGTTTACACGAAGGCTGGCGGGGTGGAGCTGAAGCTGGACATCGTCTCGCCCGTGAAGGGCCAGGGACCGTTTCCATCGGTGCTGGTCATTCACGGCGGGGCCTGGCGTGCGGGGAACAAGAGCGACACGCGCCAGGTGATGCGTGAGTTCGCCGGGCGCGGATACGTGGCCGTCTCGCCGCAGTACCGATTCTGCCCTCGCGCGGTCTTCCCGGCACAGGTGTACGACGTCAAGGCGGCGGTTCGGTGGATGAAACAGCACGCGAGGGAGCAGAAAATCGACCCGGAACGGATCGGGGCCGTCGGGTTCTCGGCCGGCGCGCATCTCGCACTCATGCTGGGCGTGACCGGCCCCGCCGATGGCCTCGAAGGTGAGGCTCCGGCCGGCTCCCCCGACACCCGGATTCGGGCGGTCGTGAACTATTTCGGCCCGGTCGACCTGGCGGCCACCGACATCCCCGAGGTCAGCAAGCCTCTGGTGCGCGACTTCCTGGGAGCCACACCAATCGAGCGGCCAGACCTCGCTGCCATGGCGTCGCCAAGGACGTACATCACCCAGGATGACCCTCCAATCCTGACATTCCAGGGCACGAAAGACCCGCTCGTCCCGCACACTCAGGCGGTCGAACTGGCCGAGGCCATGACCGCGGCCGGGGTCGCAGGACGCGTCGAATTGCTCGTCGGCGCCGGCCACGGATGGGGCGGCGATCTGGTGCCGCACACCGCCGGAGAGATGTTCACGTTTCTTGATCGGCACCTCAAAGGCACCCAGAAAAAACTCTGATGAATGGTTCGAGCATCAGGATGAGAACCGGTCGCATGCAAGGCTCTTTCCGGCGACTCCGAGGGTTGTTGCCAACCACCGGCTTACGGAAGGACTCTCTCATGCCCGGAATGCCGAGATTTCCTCAAAAGTTTCGAACCAGGGAGAACATCGGCTGCCACGCGTAGGGATGCGGTCCGCTGACGGGGAAGAGAGCGGCGCCAAGCACGGACCACTTCAGTTCCCGGTCCAGTCCGAACCGGAAGCCCGGCGCGATATAGACATCTGTGATGTAACCCTTCCGTCCGAGGAGATCCGAGAGAGTCGTCACCGAGAGGTGGGCGGCGAGTTCCTTGAAGACGCGCGCGTCTCTGTTGGTAAGATAGCGGCCAATCGCGAGATTATTGAAGTACACACTGGTGGCCGAGTGGCGTCCGGTGTCGATATTCATCCCGGTTGATCCGCGCACCACCCACTTCTGTGCGAAGTTCCACCAGAAATCCAGAGACGGGGTGATGAAGTTGATGTCATTGCCATTGACGGTCTGGCCGGTTGGCATCCGCTCCGTCAGCAGGGCCAGCAGCGTGAAGTTGCGTTGCTCGATCAGGCGGAACCGCTCGGAAAGCGTCAGGTCGCCGAAGTTGCCGACATAGTTACCGGCACCATTCGCGTTGGAGGCGATGAAGGGGACCACCACCAGCAGTTCCAGACGCTGGTTCAGCGGCAGATACAGATTGTACGACGCCCAGTATTCATTGCCGATGGCCGTTGGCTTCGCGGGTGCCCAGGGAAGGGGTGTCAACAATAAACCGTAATTTGTCGTCATTCCGATGACGTTGAAGAAATTGATGGAGCTCAGTCGAACGAAGGTGGCGTCAGCCGCGCCAAACCAGTTCTGCTTGAGGCCCCCTCTGGTCCCCACCGGCGACCTGACCCACGGACGGTCCCAGCCCTCGCTGAAAAACGTCGACAGGCTGAGCGGTTGCCATTCCTCGGCGGACGCCTCGCCAAAAATCGACTCGGAGATCACGTCGAGCGGCCCCATCATGACACGAGCGGGCGGCAATTCCCAGCCCTCGGCCGACGGGCCGGGCGCTGTACTGGCGGTCGGCTCGGATCCCGCGACCTGATCCCCGATCGCCGAGACATAGGAAGGGCGAGGCTCCGAATCCGCGACAGCGGCTGGCTCGGAGGCATCGCTGGGAGCCATCCCCTGAGCCCAAGTTGTGGTTGATGATGCGGTGGCCATCAGAAGCACGACGAGCCCGACCGGAATGATTCGAGCCTTCCTCGGCAGAAGCTTATGCAGCATCGCACCACTCTCACATATGAATATTTGTATATTTCTATGCGCAATCATAAGATAAGGCGGCCTTGGCGTGATGAGCTTCACCGCCCGATCACCTTGTGCGACCCGTGCTTCCGACTGCGAAGGAGAGAGTGCGCACCTTCCGGCTCCTTAATCCCCAGCCAAACCGTTTTGAGGAAAGGAGGGACTGCTTCCTCGAAAGCGGCTTGCTGGCCCATCAGGCCGGTGGGATGCGTCGACCAATCGTAGGCACCGGCATCCTACTATCGGAAAATTCCCCACGATCACTTCATCGCCGACTCCGGTGGTCTCCCGCGATGACCGAACCGAAGACGCCTGAACCGTATTGTGCCCGGGACCAGAAAGGATAGGTCCACGCGGCAGCCAGGGCCGGGGATTGATCATATCTATTATAAAATGTGTAGTTATTTACTATATTCGTTCCGCGGACGATGTCTACGACCAGGAGCTCAGGGGACCGATCTTCGCCAGTTGAGGACGGCCTCGCGCAGACGGCCCGAGATCGCTGGCTCCTCGTGGGCGAGGTTCTGGGTTTCCCGGGGGTCGCGGCCCACCTGGTACAGGACGGTCTGGCTACCATCGGCGTTCACCAGTAGCTTCCAGTCACCGTCGAGCACCGCTAGATTCGGCGAGCGGTCGGCGCCGCTGGGGTAGGCGAACGATCGATCGTTCCGGCCGTACTCCCAGAAAAGTGGACGCCTGCGAGGAGAGGGCCTTCCGAGGAGTGGCTCGCTCCGATCCTCGCCGTCCGATCGGTAGCTGGCCGGAAGGTCGGCTCCGCAGATCCGGCAGATCGTGGGGAAGAGGTCGACCGCGCCGATCACCGAGGACTCGTCCGTCGATCCCTCGGGGACGATGCCGGGGCCCCAGACGATGAGCGGGAGTCGGACCCCGCCCTCGTACAGGCTGAGCTTGCTCCCGCGCAGGCCGAGGGTGCGTGCCCCTCCAAAGGTTGGCAGCGGGCCGTTATCGGACAGGAACAGGACGATCGTCGGCCGAGCGGATGGGCGGGAGCGGATCCGGTCGAGCAATCGGCCGATCTGCCGGTCCATCTCGATCACGACCCGGCGCAGCCGGTCGGGCGTCTCGTCGCGGCCCGACGCCCGGCCGTTCTTGCCCAGCTTCTGATCGTCGGCCGAGGGAACCCACGGTGTATGCGTATCGTCGAGCCAAAGATTGACGAAGCAGGGACGATCGGGATGCTCCCGCAGGAAGTCGAGCGTCCGGTCGACCATCCATCGGGTTCGGTCCCACCGTTTCACGGGGTCGACGGCCGACCAGATCCAGTCGCGGGCGGTGATATCCGGATGGGGCTCGGGGCTCTCCCAGGTGCCGAGACCATGATCGTATCCGTACGCGGCAAACCTCGGCGGGTCGACGACATCCCGCCCGCCGCCTAGATGCCACTTGCCGATGTGCGCCGTTGCATAACCGGCCGCCTTCAGGAACCCTGGTAATGTCGGTGCCTTCGGATCGAGGACGTCGGCCTGTTCACATGCCCGGTTTCCCGCGCGGGTTTGGAGGTAGCTGGTAATCCGCCAGCGCGCGGGGAACTGACCGGTCAGCAGCCCACACCGCGAGGCCGAGCAGATCGGCGAGGCCGAATAGTAGCGAGTGAACCGGATCCCCTCCTTCGCCATCCGGTCGAGATTCGGCGTGGGAACTGTCTGACCGCGAAAGCCGCTCAGGTCGCCTGGTCCCAGGTCATCGGCAAGAACCACAATCACATTCGGCGAGAGCGTCGCGGACCAGGCCGAGGGCGTCGCGAGTGCCAGAATCGCGGCCAGAACGGCCGCCAATACAGAACCTCTCCTCATGAAAGGGCTCCCTCGCCGGCCCGGTTGGAGGATCGTGACACGACGGGACGGCTCGGCCGGGCACAAGTAGACGTCATCCGTGTCGAGGGAAGGCGTTTTGATCAGGGTGGCGAAGATCCCTCACACCCGGAACGCGAAAAAGCGCGTTCCGGGTGTGAACGAGAAGCTCGAAGGCAAGGCCGAGGATCAGTTCTCCTCGTGGCGACGCCCACGGTCTGGGAGCCAACTCTGGTTGAAGCGTCGCGAACGACCGAGGACCAGCCGATAACCGCCACCAGCGATCGCGGCGACACCCACCATCGCCGCCGCGCTGAAGCTCTGAGTCCCGGCCTCCATCCGCTCGTCGAACCGAGGCGCCTGGATCGCAAGCCCGGGCGAGTCAGAGCGATTGGCCGACGACACCGCGTCCGGAGCCATCTCGATCATCGGCAACGGATCGAGGGCTGGAACCGGAGCAGGCGGCGGCTCGACCGGCTCCACCGAACGCGGAGTCTGCTCCACCGCCGGCTGGAACGGCTCGATGAAGTCCACCGGAGGAAGTTGGGGGTCGAAAGGTACCCGGACCGTCTTCGGCAGCAGGCTCTCCAGCCGCTCGGGTCCAGGACCCTGGGTCTGACCCGACTCAAACCCCTGGCCCAGCACCGGCGGCATGATCGGCTGCTCTTCCAACGCGGCCGTGGCGAGGATCGCCTGCGTCGTCACTGGAATCGAGCTGGGTCCAAAGTACGTGACGGTCGTTGCCGTCGGCACGATCGCG
The DNA here is from genome assembly GCA_027449865.1 of Planctomycetales bacterium. Classification (GTDB taxonomy): domain Bacteria; phylum Planctomycetota; class Planctomycetia; order Isosphaerales; family Isosphaeraceae; genus JAKAUH01. The sequence continues at coordinate 9,682 of DAIDKV010000032.1, read as the reverse complement.
ACGATCGGCGAACGATTGGCGGACGAGGCCGGCGCCAGAATCGTCGCCGTGAGCGGCGTGATGGCTGGTGTGCTCGCGGAGGCCAGGCCGCCCGACGTCGAGATGGGGCCGGTGGCTCCCAGCCCCGAGGATTCTGGCGCCGGCGAGGGATTCGAGCCAACCGCGATCGAGACCGGCTCATCGAGGAGGAAGATCGTCTCCGTGAAACCCTGGAACCCGGTACTCGGGCTGAAGCCCGAGTGGAATTCGATGACGATCGACACGGAGTCGACCGCGCCGGCGGCCTGCGTGCCACCCGAAACCACCGATCCAACGGCAACCGGAACACTCGCGACCGGTGCGATCGCCTGCGGCAGCCCGGCAACGGCGACCGAAAGAAGCTGGCGCGTTTCCAGCGGCTCGGCACAGACAACGACGCGGCGACGCGTCCGATCCGCACGCAGAAGCCCCGAGCGATGCGAAGACTTGCGACGCATGGAGACACCCCAAGGTGTGGAAAGACGGAGCGGGTTTCCTCTTCGAGGGGACAAACGTGTCAATGCCACTCTAACGGATTCTCTCGTATTCCGTCTCCACCTCCCAACTTTTTTCCACGCTCCGAATCTCCCGACCGAATCGCCGAAGCCTTTCGGAGCCAACCTCATGAGCCGAGGGTCCGGCGGGTCTCCGCGAAAAAACGGTCTCGGCTAGGAGTCGGGCGATCCGATAAGATGGATTGGCGTGATCTGGACTGAACCGCGAACAATCCATCCGGCGCCCCGGGCGTCGCAACCGAGCCGAAGCTCCGACGGAACCCGATGATCCATCCCTGGCACGACGTCACCCCCGGCGAGAAGCTCCCACACGAGTTCAGCGCACTCGTCGAGATTCCCATGGGGTCAAGCGTCAAGTACGAGCTCGACAAGAAAACCGGCCTCCTCCGACTCGACCGGGTGCTCTACTCGGCCGTCTATTACCCGGCGAATTACGGCTTCATCCCGCAGACCTACGCCGAGGACGACGACCCGCTCGACGTCCTGGTGCTCTGCCAGGAGGCACTCTCGCCGCTCACCCTCGTCAGCTCGCGAGTCATCGGTTTAATGACCATGGTCGACGCCGGAAAAAAAGACCACAAGGTCCTCTCTGTCGCGGTCGACGACCCGGAATTCAACAGCTTCCACGACGCGTCCGAACTCCCCTCGCACCGGCTCATGATGCTTCGCCGATTCTTCCAGGATTACAAGCTCCTGGAAGGAAAGTCCGTCGAGGTCGACGAGATTCAGCCTGCGGCCACCGCGCTGCCCATCATCGAGGAGTCGCTTCAGCGGTATAGCCAGATCCGACGCCGGGGCTTCCACTGATCCGCGCCGCCGAGGCCGAGGCCGCCTCAAGCTGTCGAGCGACCGCCGCCCAGACCCGCCCAGGTCGCAGGTCGGTCATGCAGTCCATCCGCGGGCAGGTTTTCCGAAGGCTCGCCGCGCAGCCGACGCACGTCCGCACCGAGAGACTCCTCGGACCGTACGGACCGGTCAACTCGGGGTTCGTGCACGTGTAGATCCCCACGACCCGCGCCCCCGCGGCAGCCGCCAGATGCAGCGGTCCGGTGTCGTTGGAGACGAAGACGTCGGTCTGAAGGCTCACCGCGGCGCATTCAAGCAGCCCCGTCCGACCACAGAGGTCCAGTACGGGCGTCGGTGCGAGCCGGGCGATCAGCTCATCGACCATCGGCCGATCGGCGGCCGATCCAACCGCGATCAACCCGGCTCCCTGACGTTCGTGGGCCAGCCGCCCAAGCGCCGCGAAATGCTCCGCCGGCCAGCGCTTGGTCGACCAGCGCGCACCCAGGTTCAGGACCACGCGGGGCCGCGGCCAGTTCTCAACCGTCCGCGCCGCCCATCGCATCGCGTCGTCCGGAATCGGCAGCCGAAACCGCGCCTCGGAAGCCTCGGCACCAAACGCCCGCGCCACACGGAGCGCACGGTCGACCGCGTGGACCCGCCGCCGCGATGCGTCGACCCAGTGCGTGTAGAACCTTCGAGAGCCCTCGCGAGCGTCGGCCAATCCCACCCGGACCGGAGACCTTGCCGCCGCTACCATCAACCCCGACCGCAAGAGACCCTGAAGGTCGATGGTCAGGTCGTACCTTGATCGCCGGAGTCGGCGGAGCAGGGCGGCCATCCCCAGAAACTTCGATGCATCCCACCCCTTCTTGCCTCGGTCGTAGACAATGAGCTCGTCCAGGTCGGGGTGGCCGTGAAGCAACTCGGCATACGGGCGATTCACGACCCAGGCCAGGTGCGCGGCGGGCCATCGATCCCGAAGCGCCGGGAGAATCGGCATCGCGTGGAGGATGTCGCCAATCGAGCTGGGCTTCAGTATCAGAACACGCTCCGGCTCGATCTCGTCAAGGCGTAGGCTCGATCGCGGCATGGCCGAAGACTCCCTTCCCCTCGGTCATCGAGGGGCCGTAATGTAGAGGAATACCCCCGACACGGCAACGCCGAGTCTCCGGCCACCAAGAAGGATCGAAAAAATGGCCATCTTGATGCTTATTTATGCCGCTATTTCCCTCCCACCCGAGCCGATGATCCGCGGAACGATCGAATTCCGCCCTGCGGCGAGCGAGGTGACGGTTCCCGAATTGTTCCGCCTCCGGGCGGCCCAGTTCGACTACCACCTGGAACCAACGCTGGAGACCGCGCGCTATTCGGTCGCCCGGCTACGGTTCCCCTCGCCGATCGAAACGACGGAAGTGGTTAATAACACGGTGCATGCCGAGTATTTCCAGCCGAAGGGTGAGGGCGCGCATCCGGCGGTGGTCGTCCTGCACATCCTCGGGGCCGACTTCGCGCTTTCGCGCTACATGGCGGCCCGGCTGGCGGATCGAGGGGTCGCGGCGCTCTTCCTGAAGCTCCCCTATTATGGCGAGCGGCGCCCGGCATCGTTCGTCCGCGATCCAAAGCGAATCCGGGCTGAGGACATCGAGCGTTCGGTAACGGCAATGCGGCAGGGGGTCTGCGACGTCCGACGGGCTGCCATCTGGCTATCGAAGCGTCCCGAGGTCGATCCAAGACGTCTCGGCGCGACGGGGATCAGTCTGGGTGGAATCGTCTCGTCGATCGTGGTCGCGGTCGATCCCGAGATCAGGCAGGGGGCGTTTCTGCTCGCGGGCGGTGACCTGGCCTCGATTCTCTGGACGATGCCCGAAGCTCGGAACTTCCGAGCCCGATGGGTGGAGTCGGGCCGGACTCTCGATGAGCTGCGAACGCTCTCTCGGCCTTACGACCCGCTCACTTACGCCAGCGGACTTCGCGGGAAACGCGTCTTCATGATGGCCGGCAACGTTGACGAGGTCATCCCTCCGGCCTCCGCCCGAGCCCTCTGGGAGGCCGCCGGACGCCCATCGATCCAATGGTATGATTGTGGCCATTACTCGGCGGCCGGCTTCCTTTTGCCCGGCATTCGACAAACGGTCGATTTCTTCGCCGGACCGTGGCCCCAGGGTGGTTGAGACGACGATCGGACGGTTTCTGTTGTCAGGAATGAGACGAAGGGGTAATCTCCCCGAGACGGCGGGAGAACCCGCCACGGGCCTCGCCGATGGTCGAGAGGGGGATGGGCATGACGGGTCGGGTTACGAGCGCCTTCCTGTACGTCAAGGACGTCCGCCGATCGCTCGAATTCTATAACGAGGTCGTCGGTGCCGATGTCGTCGAGGTCCACGCCGAAAACGAGACCGCCCCGTACTCACTGGCGATCCTCCGGATCGGCGGCTTCACTTTGATGCTCCACCCTCAGGAGCCCCACGCGCAGGAGTTCGCCGATACCCGGGTCGGCGTGGGTATCCATCTGCAATTGCAGGTCGCCGACGTCGACGCCTTCTTCAACCAGTGCCTCGACGCCGGCGCCATGCTTAGCGTCTCCGGCGAGCCAACCGACCAGAGCTGGGGCTGGCGCGAATTCGCGCTCCGCGATCCCGACGGTTACGTTTGGTCGGTCTATCAGGACAAATCCGGCGGTCAGTGGACCGCCTGATCGCCGGCCGCCTCGGTCGGCGGCGCCACGATGTCCGGCGTTCGTGTCGGCGGTCGGTCGGCGGTCAGCAAAAAGTAGACCGCAACCACGATCAGAAATACGGCATACATCTTCTTGATCGACGCCGCCGGAATCCGCCCGACGAAGTGCGCGCCAAAATAACCACCGACAAACAAGCCCGCCGCAATGCAGAGCCCAGCGCCCAGGCGGAGATTGCCGTCTTTCCAGTATTCGATCACACCGAGTAGGCCCGTCGGTGCCAGTAGCGCACAAAGTGACGTCCCGTTGGCGATCTTGATCGGGAAGCCGAAGAGAACGGTCAGTGCCGGAACGATCACCAGTCCACCGCCGATCCCGAAGAGTCCGCTCAGAACTCCGGCCACAAGCCCCAGCGCCATCATCTTGACGATCTCGACCGAGTCCATCACGCCTCCGTTTCCATCCCGGCCATCCGACCGATCAGGGCCGCACACCCCGCCACACCCGCGGTTTCGACGCGCAACACATTGTAACCGAGTCGGATGGGAAACCAACCGATCTCGGCCGCCATCCGGGATTCCAACTCAGTCAGACCGCCTTCAGGCCCAACCGCGAGCACAATCCGGTCGACCGTCCGAGGCCCCTCCCAGCGGGCAAACAATCTCCCGTTTGGATCGGCAAGGAGTCGGACGTGATCGGCGAACCCGCCGACGAGGACAGGCCACTCGGTCGGCTCGTGAACTTCCATCAGCCGGATACGGCCAGATTGTTTCGACGCCTCAATGACCGTCCTGCGCAGACGATCGAGCTTCGACCCGCGCGGAACCACCACCGATCGCTCGAAGACGACTGGGATCAGCCGGTCAACGCCCAGTTCGGTCGCCTTCTCGACGATCCAGTCGAATCGGTCCCCCTTGGGAACGGCGGTCGCCAGGGTGATGCGGTAATCCGGAACTGGCCGAACGATGGGTTCTCCGATCGCGACCAGTTCGACCTGATCGGCGGCGGCCCGCACGATCTCGGCTTCCGTCGCGAAACCGGCGCCATCAAAGAGCTCAACGCGGTCGCCCGGGCCGAGCCGGCAGACCCGCGACAGATGACGCGCCTCGTCGGGGCCGAGTCGGTATCGGCCGTTCCGAGGCGGATCCGGGCAGTAAAAGCGTTCCGACACGCCGGTTCTCCCCATTCTTTCAAAGCCGGGAGGTCATCCTAACCGATCCTGCATGGGGAAAGTGACCCGAATCGGGAGGGCGGTCGTGGTGTGGCTTCGCTACTGGGGCCTGAGGCGGGATCCGTTCGCCGAGGAAGCCTCGTGCTTCGTCTCGATGCCCTCGCACGACGAGGCATTTGCCCGGCTGGTCTTCGCGATCGAACGGGGCCATCGGCTCGTCGACCTGGAGGCAGGCGCTGGGATGGGCAAGACAACCGTGGTCCGTCAAGCCCTTCGAGCCACTCGGGATCCCCGCCGTCGCGCCATCCTGATCCCGGCGGCAACACCCGCGCTCGGGCTTTTCGACCGGATGGCCCGGGCGATCGGATCGGGATGCGAGCGCCCCTCGGATCGAGGAAATCTCTCAGGGCCGATTCTTCGGGGATTCCGATCGGCCGCGATCGAGGGAATCCAGGTGGTCCTGGTTCTCGACCAGTGGGATACCGACCCGGGTCCCGCAGTCATGCAGGACCTGCTGGCACTGGTCGGTTCGTCGGACAATGTCGGCCCCTCACCGACGATCATCCGGTCTGGTCGAGCCCTCGCCGATGATGATCGGTCGCGGGCCCTCTCGATCGGCCTGGAGCGATTGACCCGAAGCGAGGCCGAAACCTTCGTCGCGGGCCGACTGGCCGGCGCAGGGTGCCACGACCGAATCTTCACGCCAAGGGCCGTCGGCCGGCTGCATTCCTGGTCCGAGGGCGTCCCCGGAACGATCGGCGAACTGGCCTCGCTCGCGATGCTCACCGCCGCCTCCCAACGCGCGGAGGTCGTCACGCCCGACCTCATCGATGGTATTGCCCTCCGCGGCCTTGTCGGGATCGATCCCTCGCTGTCTCCCCATTGAAACGAGACTCTAACCAGCCCACTCTCCGCCGGGCCCGGACTCCCGCTTGACCGGCTCTCGGATCGCATCCGACGCGTCGAGACAATCGAAGGCTGTTCAGGGCGGTCGCGTTGGATTAAAATCTCCATTCTGTAGCTGCGCGCCCGGTTCCGGCCCGCCCCGAATGGGGAGCGAGCGGTCGGCCGCGCCGGAGCCTATTCGTATCCGACTCGTGCGTGAAGGACGGTTCCATGGCTGGGAAACCGCTGAATCGGCTCGAACTCCGACGGCAGAGGGAAGCCGCCGAGCCTCTTGACCCGATGGAAGACGAGACCGAAGAGGTCGTAGAAGAGGTCGAGGAGGAAGAGGTCGCCGAACGTCGGCCCAAAAAGAAGGCCAAGGCACCGGCCAAGCCCAAGACCAAGGCGGCGAAGCCCGCGGCACGCATGCGGATTGTCTGGGTCGTTCTGAACGATGCCTTCAAGCCCGTCGCCACCTTCGAATACAACCAGAAGGAAGCCGCCGAGGCCCGCGCCGCGGAACTGACCGCCAGGGGGAAGGGTACGCACTTTGTCTCCCGGACCAAGGAACCCATGCCCGAGGACGCCCCCGGAATCGGCGCCGCCATCCCGAGGACCGCTCCCGCCCCCGTGAAGGCCGAGCGGAAGGCCGCCGAACCAATTGTCGATGATGACGAGGAGATCGAGGAAGAAGATCACGACATGGAAATCGAAGACGAGCCGGACGACGACGACGAATAAGTCGTCCGACGTACCGACTCCGAGGCGATCGGATGGCTCGTGTCCCCTGGGACCGAACGATCCGATCGCACCCTTCGATCCTGGTCGATCTCCCCGGCATCCCGTTGGAGTCTCGACTCGCGGATCCGATCGGTTCCCGGGCGGCGCCATCTCCTCTCGCGCCACGACCGGGTTTTTGCCAGTCTTTGACCTAACCGCGAAACGGGAGATGCGACCCGTACGCGCGGTCTTGCGGAATGATCCGAACCTGGCCAGGGCATCGGCCAGAACTTGAGCCGGAAGGCCCCAGGCGACATTTATTACGCCGGCAAAGAAGAAGCTCAAGTAGGTCAGACTTTCCAGCCTGACCTACTTTCTTGCCGCCGAAATAACAAGAGGCGCCCGAGCGGAAAAAGAAGGGAAGGAAATGGGCGCACGAGGATTCGAACCTCGGACCTCACCCTTATCAGGGGTGCGCTCTAGCCGTCTGAGCTATGCGCCCGAATCGCGTCGGGCTTTCCATTCTAGGATCTCTTCGCGACGAGTCAACGGGCTACCGGGCGAAGTGGCCATTTCTTCGGAGGAGGGCTCACGTCCCGGCGTGAAAGGGATTCGGTGAGCAGGGAAGGGGTGAGGACATCGAGGCGGCGGCGGAGCCAGGTCTCGAAGGAGCGCCGATGGGGCGGCTCGGCGGCAGCCGAGGCGGAACATGCGGGGGCAATCCATCTCCGTCCCCAGCGCGAGCCGCGGGCGGGAAGAAGGCGGATCAGGTCCGGGAGGATTGGCCGGGCCATCAACCCCATCCCCAGAGCGACAAAGCAGGCGGAAGTCAGGTAATCGGGCGTCGGCCGCCGGTCGGTGTCGAAGGACGAAGGAGAGGCGAACGCGACGAGGACAGGCTCGTCGTCAGTCGGATCCCCGTTCTTCGCCGCCCGGATGATCCCAGTCGCCCCGGCTGGTCCCATCGCGGCGTAGAGCGCGTCCAGCGATCCCTGGCGGTCGATCCCACGCGTTCGTGAGGCCATCAAGCGGAGCGGGCCGAGTCCGACGACGGAGTCGAGTTCCGGATCGGTCCCATCCACGATATCCCCCTGGATCGCGCCGATGCCTTCTTCTTTGGGGAGAGTGGACGGCGAACGATCGTCGGCCCGAGAATTCCGGCCGGTCATGGCAATCGCGTCGGCGAGGGCCCGCTCGTGGCGGTCGATCGCCGGCGCGGGGTCCACCACCAGGCTGGAGAGGCTTGGACCGATCGGCGCGGCAGCCCGAGAGGCCAGCGGCCCCACCGCGATCCGCGCCGGAGGCTCGTCGGACAGGCCCTCCTCGGCCATCGTCTCCACGGCCTGCGCGACCGATCCCGCGTCGAAGACAAAGCTCGCCTCGGGCGAGGTCGGATCGGAGGAAAACGATCCCGAGGACGACCAAGCCGGAACACTGGTGTCCGAGCCGCTCGCAAGGGTCCCGATCAGCGAGCCAGCACCCAGGGTGCTCGATCCGGTGACGACGTCGGTCCCGGCCGCCGAGCTTGGAATAGCCGATTCGATCCGCTGCACGTCGACGACGAACGTACCCGACGACGCGAGCGGGACTGTTCGGGTCGCCGAGAGTATTGACGAACCGACCGCCGGTGCGGGCGGGAAGGCAAGCTGTACAACCAGTTCGCCGCCCGCCGACAGATCCTGAAAGGAGAGCGTCACTCCATCCTTCGGCCCACTCGGGGGACCGTTCGCGGATGGGTCGAACTGGGCGAGAACATCGCCCGAATGATCCAGGAGGACCATCGAGACGATGCTCGGCAGGTTGGAGAGCCCCGAATCCGGAGAGCGCAGGGTCACCCCCACTTCGTGCGTCATGGGGTCGATGGGGATTTGCATGTTCCAGTCGTTCGGCACCGAGGCCGTTGACGCCTCGACGATCACGTGCGGCATGTCGGGTAGCCCGGTCATCGCCGAGCCGATTGGTCCGGAAGGTAGGCTCCCCATCGATCCCGCCGGTTCCATCGACGGAGCCAGGCTCAAACCGCCTGCGCTCGGTCCCGACGGACGATCCCACCAGCCCCCGGCCGACGCGGTTCCCCAGCCTCCACCGCCATTGGCGGGAGATGGCGACGTCCAGACGCTCGCCGGAACCCCCGTCGAGGCGTCCGGGCCCATGACCACGGGTGAAACTCCGTCCTCTCCCAGGCTCCCCGTCCTCGTGCTGACGACCGTCATCCAATTCGGAGCCGACGTCGAACCACCCTGGAACCCCGCAATCTGTGCCGCGATCGCACCATCCATGGTCCCCAAACCAGTATCCAGGCCAACATGCGCCGGCGGAATCGGAAACGTCGAGGCGAAATTTCCCGAACCCGACGTCGAGGAGCCCGAGGAATTCCAGGCGAGCGCGGGCATAGCGAAGGCCGGAATAGGAATCATGACCGCCGTCGTGCCAGGATTCAGGTCCGTCGAGAGCAGAAGGCGCGACTCAATCACCTCCAGGTGTACCCGCGCGCAGCGATGCCGACGGGCCTCCGCGGACCCACCACGCCTCATGTCGCTCTCAGAGACGACACGATCTCGGTGCTCGACCTCCCGACGCCTCCATAGCACGCCTGGTCCACCTTTTCTGTCTGGATTCGTTTCCGGACACCCTCAACAGTTATCCATGCCTGGGTGTTCAGGGAGGTCCACACCGGCCCATACGTTTTGAAGGGGAGCCTGTCTCTCTTTACGAGAACCGGCCCTCCGCGGCGACACGATCACCCAAAAAAAATCAATGACCCGCAAGAGAGCTAGCCCGGATTATTCAGCCCGGATCGAATAAGTAGACCTCGTTCGGCGTCTAAGCTCTTGTGCCATGAGAACTTACACGTTCGCGCCGAGGTCTCCCATGAGTTCACAGTCTGTCCCCGGAACGGCACTCGATTTCTTC
>DAIDKV010000031.1 GCA_027449865.1 Planctomycetales bacterium | reverse complement strand
GGCGGCATAACGCAACCGCCTGGTCTGATCCTCGACATTGGCGAGCATCACGGTTTTCCGCTCGATGTCCTGCGGCGTGTTCGAGGGGAGCGTCTCGATCTGCTTGCGGAGGAGCATCGTCGCCTGGAGCCGCTTCTCGATCTGCTGCCGCTGCTGCTCCATCAACGGCCTCACCCTGGCATTCTCGGTCATCGAGAACCGGAGCAACTGGTCGATGCTGCTGAGCCCCACCAGCGAGTCACCGCACCGGATCGCATGGTCCAGGAACGTGAACGGCTTGTCCTTCGCCAGCGTCAAGAGCCAGAGTGACAGCTTCGCCATCTCGACGGCCAGCTGGTTCTTGTCTACTCCGTAGACGCACCGCTCGGCCACCAGGCGGCGGGCGTAGGTCAGCCGCTCCTGGCGGTCGAGGGGGATGAGTTGCTCCTCGGGCAGACCCGTCGAGACCTCGCCGTAGGGTGTGATCCGGGGCGAGCCCTCCGCCCGCTTCTCAGCCGCCGCCCAGGCTTCGAGCAGCCGTTCCGCCAGGTAGATGCAGACCTGGACCAGGAACGCCCCGCTGCCGCACGCCATGTCGCAGATTTTGAGATTCAGCAGATCCTTCGGCGATTTCAGCCGCCACTGATCCCGTGGCTTCCCCTCGGCCGGACCGTCGTAGACGAGCGGCTCCAGGGTGTACCGCACGATCGGCTCGGTTAGGCTCTCGGGCGTGTAGTGGGTCCCGCTGGAGCGGCGGTCAGTCCCCGCCGTGACGTAGACGCTGCCGGGCAGGATCACTTCCGGGTAGTCGAAAGTGTCGAGCCGGACCAGCCCGGCGAACGGCCTCATCCGCCCCAGGAGCGTCTCATCTCCCTGGCAGGCGGTGCGGAACCGGCTGAGCGTATGGTCGTCCGGTGCCGACCCGAGCAGACGCTTCACCGGGGAGACCGATGACCGACCCGTCTCCTCCTTCACGAACGCCAGCAACTCGTCCTCGCCCTTGGCCGCCAGGGCTTCGAGCTTCGACAGCGGCACCTCGGGCTCTCGGTCCCGAGTCCCGCTCAGCCCCAGCACGGGCTCGGTCGCCTTCACCGCCGTGTGGTCGAGCAGGCCCTCGTAGACGTGCCCGATCTGAAGGATCGACAGGGCACGGAAGCTGAGCTTCCGGGGCGTGGCCGAACCTCCGCCCGGCATGCGGACCTGGAGCACCTGGAGGGCTTCCAGCAGGTGGAGCACGGTGCGGTTATCGACCGGGATCGGCTGGCTGGGGGTGTCCTTCCAGCTTGTGCCGGGCTTCCGCCCCTCCAGGAACGGGAACCGATCGGGGTCGAAGAGTTCGCCCTTGTAGGCGGGCAGCTTGAGCCGTGGGTGCTGGATGCCGCCATAGACCGCCCGGAAGGTCGTCAGCAGTCGAATCCAAGCGTCATGGCCGAGTTGCAAAACTTCCTCGCCGAAGTTGTTGGCCGTGACCACCAACTGATCCCGTAGGGTCGAGACGGCGTAGTTCTTGTCGTAGAGGTCGTCGCCCAGGAGCAGCAGTTCCCGCTCCTCGGCGCAGAAGAGGAAGACCAGCCGCATCATCACGGTCAGGGCGGCCTCGTAGAGCTTGACCTCGGCCACCCCCTTGAGTAAGGCACCGCCGCCGTCCCGGTTCGCCCGGTCGATCGACCGGACCAGCACCTCGACGGCCTGGCGTACCTGATAGCCAAGCTGGTCGGTGACTTCCTGCTGGTCCTTAACGCTCTGGGCCAGGAGCCGTTCGAGCGTCTGGTCCTCGGGCACGCCGAAGAACCGATAGCTGCCGAGGAGCGTGCGGAACGCCTGGAGCGTCCTGGGCTCTTCCAGCCAGAGTGGGGCATACCAGGAGGCGTACCCGGTCGTTTCGCCCTTGGGGGCATCTACGAGCATCCACTGGTCGCCGTTCGTGACGAGCCCCAGCCTGATGCCCGTGTCGTGTAGGAGTTGCATCATCCGGGTGTCGGGCGATGCGGCCCAGGGCTTGCCTTCGACGACCCGGCCGAGCTTCTGCCTGAGCGGATAGGTCTGGATGAGCAATCTCGCCTTGCCGCCACCCGGCTCCATGACCACCTTGTCGGGGCGCAGCGTCTCGCCGTGCTCGGCGAGGTCCGCCTTGAGCGTCTGCGGGATCTGTTGCCCCTCCACCAGCACGTCGCTCAGGTCGAGCGTGTTACGGAGAACCCAGTCGATCCACTGGCGGTGAATGGCCGGGTCGGGCCGGTCGCCGTTCTGGTCCTCGTACCACTCTTCATAGCGTTGCCGCAGGGCCTTGGCGTGCTCAGGGTCGTGGGCGTCCATCCCCTGCGGGAAGTGCTGAACGAGCACCGGCAGGCTCAGGAACGGCCCCGAAACCTCGATGAGCCTCAGCAGGTCGGCATGGTACTTGGCGATGGACATGGTTGACTTTCTGCGACCGTCGGACTTAATCCGGCTCACATCAAAGATCGATGACTTCTACGTTCTTGGCGCAGGGCCGTCGTCGGCTGTCCAGCCCATTCTGGTACGAAACCCTCAATCCAACCCTTAGTCGGATTCCCCGAGGAGCAGCCAATTGATCTTGATGGAAGAAGATCTCCTCGCCGCCTCCCTCCGGCCGGATGAACCCGAAGCCCCTACCATCGAAGTACTTGACTATCCTACCGCAGGAAGTGGGACCGCCCAGTCGGGGGCTGGTCATACTTTCAATCACGAGATTCCCGTCTACCTCAATGGCGGTCGGATTCGCCTGTCTGGCCTGGAGGGCTTCACGGAGGGATGGCAACACAGCAACGGCATTGTTCAGCGTCCTAGCTGCGTCCGCATTGCTATCCCTCATCATCCAGGCAACGAAGCCCATAGTCCCGATGACTGCGACGAGAGAGATGTAGAGATGGGTGGTCGCAGGCCCGGTCAATGCCAGTTCTTGCTTGTGGAGAAGCGACTGCAACTTTGTATATCTGGTGTTCTGCTCATCCAACGTGGCCACCCATTTCCGCAACTCTTCGATGTTGATCGTCTTTATGTTGGCAATCGCTTCACGCTCCATCCGATTGATCCGCTCCCACTCCTGGATGGCCTTCTCTCGGGCATCCAGCCTGGCCTCCAAGGGGCGAACCAAGTACCACCAGCAGAAGAAGAAGCCCGTCAGTAGACCGATCAGGCCGACGACAGCGTGATTCTTCATGATCTCGCTCCGATGCGGCGAAGCTCAGACGCCTGCTGCATAGTAAGCAGGTTCAAGCGATCCTGCACGGAACGGTAACGGTAGACCACAAAGAGAAGCATCGCAATCAAGGCAGCGATCATCACTCCGAAAACGATGGTGTCGTACCCTCTGCGAGTTGAGTTCGCCGCCTCGATCCTCGGCTCCCGTTCGAGAAGTTCTTGCAGTGCGATCTTCTCCCGCTGGACCGACCCCAATTCTAAACGCAAGTTTGATATCTCACTTTCCAACTGGGCCAACTTGGATCGATGTAACTCCTCTGCATTTGCCTGGCGCTCTTCGTATTCACGTTTGATATCCTCGATCCTTGCCTGTCCGGCCTGATCGACGGCCACCTTCTCGTTCTTCAGTCCTGCGACCTGCTGTTTCAACTCCTTGATCTGTTCTTGCTGGACCTTCGTTTGTTCCTGCAAGCCAGGGATGGTCTGATTCTGAGGTTCGCCGCCACATCCACCGCATGAGAAGGCAACAAGAACGGCAAGCATGCCGGAAGCACGAGTCAGTCGAAGCCTGATGCGACGAGTCACCGTAGTCATCCTTCGAAAACTACACCCGGCCTACGCCTTTGCTAACCGTTCAGGCACCAACAACGTCACCGCCACCGGGAACATCCGGGCCTGCGGGTCGGCGAACCGAGCCCGGATCGCTGCCGTCTCCCGCTCGATCTCGCCGGGGATCTGCCGCACCCGCTCCCGCAGGAAGTCCTTGTTCCGCTCGAACTGCTCCCGCTCCGGGTCGCTGAAGAGTTCCAACTGCCGATACTCAGGCTCGTCGAGTTCCGCCTCGATCGACCGCTTCAACTCCGTCAGGATCGACTCGATATCCCCGGCCTCCTTGTCGGCACGCTCCTGGAGTCGCTTCTCTAGCCCCTTCGAGCGTTCCGACATCCGGGCCGTCAGGGCTTGCTGAAGCGACGGGGCGATCTCCCCCCACAGCTTCAGGAACCGCTTCTTCGTCGCCTCGGACGGCTCTTCGTTAGTCGCCGCCGCCAGCGCCTCGGCGACCTGCCCGACGTTCATCCGGGCGAATCGCCCCTCCTTGAGGTGGCCACCCGCCGTGATGATCTCCTCGTGCAGCCGGTGGCTGTCGCCTCCGATGACCACCAGGCGTGCGTGGGCGACCACGGCGGGGTTCGGCAGGGCGTTGTCCGGCACGACCCGAGCTTCGATGCGATGCAGCTTCTTCCGGGCCGCCTCCGACCAGACCTCGGCCCGGAGCAGCCGCAGGCACATCTGGACGAGCCGGTGGTTGAGGTGGACGAGCACTACGTCGTCCCGACCGTTCGCCACAGCATGGTCGAAGGTGATCGGGCGGATCGCCTTCGAGTGCGAGTGTTCCAGCCCCTCGGCACACGCCGCCCAGCTATCCCGCAGGGCCGGCAAGCGGAAGATCGGCCTGCCCTTCGAGTCGGCCACAGGGATCAGAGGCGGTTGCTGGGCCAGCTTCAGCCCGACCTCGACAACCTTCTGGATGTTGGCGTGAGACAGCCGCAGTTCCTTCTGCGTCTCCCGGTACTGGTCCAGGAGCGCCTGGATCTGCTTCTTCAGGTCTCGCTCGAACTTGAGCATCTTGCTGACGGCACTTGAACCCCGCTCGGCGGTGTCCGTCCGGGCCAGGCTGTAGCCACGACCCAGCATCGCCATCTCCACGTCATCGGCGAGCACCTGGCCGACGCTCCCCAGGTCTTCACGGATCGTCTCTACCTTCTGGGCGACCCGCATGAGGAATTCGAGGTCGGCCTCCAGGTCGCTGGCGGGCACGGCGAGCCCTGCGTTCCGGCGAGCCCGAAATCCCTGCGAGACGAAGTGGAAGACCTCAACGAGGTCGGCCTTCTGCCCGTGCCGGTCGATGCGGCCGTTCCGCTGCTCCATGCGGTTGGGGTTCCAGGGGATCTCGTAGTGGATCAGCTTCGAGCAGTGGTTCTGGAGATCGAGCCCCTCGCTGGCAGCGTCGGTCGCCAGCAGGATGCGGACGGGGCTCTGGTCCGGTGCGGCCTGAAACGCTGCCTTGACCGCCTCCCGGCCCTTGGAGTCCATCCCACCGTACATCGACATCATCCGTTCCTGCCCGGCGAGCCCCTCGGTCGCGAGGACTTCGGTGAGCCACTTCTGCGTGGCCCGATACTCCGTGAAGATGATGACCCGCTCGTCGGTCCATCGACCATCCGGGCGGATATGCTCCTTCAGCCAGTCGATCAATTGCCGGGCCTTCGAGTCATTCCGGGAGCACGCCCGTTCCGCCCAGTCCCGCATCGTCTTGATCAACGCCAGTTCTTGATCGCTCGGCTCGGAGAACAGGCGGCTGGCGGTCTCGACGGCCTCGCCGGTGGCGTCGTCGTATTCCTCGTCGTCGGCATAGTCCTCGTCGATCAGGTCGATCTCCCGCCTCAGCATGCCGAGCGTCGGCTTCGTGCTCGCCAACTTCCTGGCGCCGTTTCGCAACGACGCTTCGTGCTTATTGAGCGTCGTCAGGAACGCCGCCGGGCTGGAGAACAGCCGCTTCTTCAGGGTCTTGAGCACGAAGTCGGTCGCCAGCGACTCGGCGTTGTCCCGAGCCCGCTTCGATCGCATCTCGGCGTACCTCTTGAGGGCGGCGTGGATCGCCTTCTCCTCATCGGTGTACGGCACCTCCAGCGGCTCCAGCGCCCGCCTTGGGAACCGGGGCGTGCCATCCCACCGGGGCGGCAACGTCGATTTCATCCGCCGCACCATCACCGCTTCGAGTTGCCGGCGATCGGGCGGGGTGCTGCGGGCGAACCGCTGGTTGTCGAGGAGTTCCAGCAGCGCCGAGAAGCTCTCGGGGTAGCCGTTGTGGGGGGTGGCGGTGAGGAAGAGCTTGTGCTCGAAGTGCGGGGCCAGCAGTCGCAGAGCCTTGGTCCTCAGCGAGTCGGTGGCGTACCGGCCTCGTCCCGAAGGGGCGCAGTTATGAGCCTCGTCCACGATCAGCAGGTCAAACTTGCGGGGATAGAGCGGGTCGTTCGGGCCGGGGAGGATCTCCCGAAACATCCGCAGCGGTCGCTCCCGCTTGAGGTAGTCGATGGAGGTGATGAGGCGAGGGAAGTGGTTCCAGGGGTTGACGTGTATGCCCCGCTCCCGCCGCAGTTCCCTCATCAGTTCGCTGTTGACGATGCGAAAGTCCAGGCCGAACTTGTCCCGCATCTGCTCCATCCACTGGATCTGGAGGGAGGAAGGGCAGACGATCAGGATCTTCCTGGCCCGGTGGCGGATGATCAGTTCGAGGGCGACCATCCCCGCCTCGATTGTTTTCCCCAAGCCGACATCATCGGCGACCAGGAGGTTGACCCTCGGCATCTGGATCGCCCGGACCACTGGGTCGAGCTGGTAGTCCTCGATCTCGATGCCCGAGCGAAACGGGGACTGGATATTGCGGACATCCGCCGAGGAGGAGGCCCCCCAGCGGACGGCATCAAGGAAGGCGCCGAGTTGCTCGGGAGGATCGAATCCGGTGGGATCGGGGAGGGCGACCTTCTCGATCAGCCGGGCGCCGGGCTCCAGTTCCCAGACGACCTGGATCTCCTCGTCGAGGCCGTCGTCTTCCACGGAAGCGAGCGAGAGGAGGGTCTGGGGTTCGGTGATGGCTCGCAGGCCACTGATCGGGAGCCTACCGGGGACGACCTCGTTCACGATCCAGTTGCGGGACCGGACGCTGACGAGTTGTCCCTGCTCCGGGGCCGAGGTCTGGGCGGCAACCATCGTTCCTCGCTGAACTTACGGCGTTCGAGTCCGGTCGGCACCGATCCGATTGGGTGGTTGTATTGACTCAGGCTCCCTAGATTATCCGGCCCGACGTACTCGATCAAGAGAATGCTGCGAGATGAATCCGTCGCAGGGCGAGGGCAATAAACGGTGTTACGCCCCGCCGTCTCTCCAATCGAATGGTCGCTACCCTATTAGTTGAGGCCCGACTCCGGTGCCGTCGCCACCGACGCCAGCGAGCGCTTGATCGTCCAAGCTCGACTCCATAATGCCGCCTCGGTCGATCGGGAGGCCACCGCTCAAGTCCGCTGCCGGCTTCGCTCCGGCTTAGATGCAGGGCCGAATGCTCGGCGTCACTCGGTAACCGCTGGTTTCCTGGCACGGGAGAGCTATGATCGCAAGCAAAGAGACAGGATTTCGGGGCGACGACCAGCCCCGTTCGGCGATCACTGCATCCTGCTGAGGACACGACGCGGATAAGGGCGGTCATCCACGAGGAGGCGATGATGGCGAGGAAACGCTCTGGTCAGGATTGGCAGTCTAGCGCAACACAACTTCTCGGTTCCAAGAAGCAGCTTCAAGCACTCTTGAAGCTCGCCGAGCGGCCCGACACCTGGGAACGCCTGGACGATGAGACCCTGGTAGCCCTCGTTGTCCTCCAGTGTGTGCGGCTCGGGTACGAAAGCGGTGTAGACCCCATCGAACTTACCCGCTCGATCGAACCCCTCTATGCCCGGTTTGTCGAGAGATACCCCGCTGGAGACCGGGCTCAGACATGCGTGCTTGTCGGGAATGCCGTGGAAGAGGGTGGTCCGAACTGTCAAGCGCTGCAGCCGTTCCTCCTGTTCGACCCGGACACAAGTGTGTCCTCGACCGCCGCCATGAGTACGGCCGTCTATTGGCCTCTCAGGGATGACGACCCCCTCACTGGTCCTCGATTCTTGATGGCAATGGCTCGCCGACCTGATGCCTCCGAGGAGGTACGTACCGCTATCCTGATGGGATTGGTTCTCCTCGGCGACCGCAGGCTCCTGCCCATGCTCCGAGGGTGCTGGGAACTGCTAGGCGAGGAAGGGCGTGATGCCCTGGCGAAGGTGGGCTCTGGCTTTGCAACGGCCGGGCTGATCGAGTTCTTCGTGGACTGGCTGGAGAGCACCGACAACGAGGACATCTTCGGTACCATTGCAGGAACTCTGGCTCGGTTGCGACACGTAGCCCGAGGCGGCAAGGTCTATGACATTGAGCGTCAGCTTCCGGTAAATCCCACCAACAAGGAGAACCCGATTCGAGTTCTGAACACTTGGTCCTTTGAGGAGTATGGGCGGAGACTTAGGCCACGGCTGGAGCGGCTAGCAGAAGGAGAGAGTGAGCCCAAGGTCATCCCCGTCCTCATACGCCATTGGATCGAGGCCGAGGAGGAGTGAGAGACAGAATACAATTCGCTCTGCCGACCACGAATTACCGGGGGGCCGTAAGAGCCTGGCTCCACGGGATTGGCGACTTCGACGCCTCCAGCCGACGCTGCGAGGCCATAACTACCAATCGGCGTCCCATTCCCGATGGGCGTCACCCCTCGCTCTCGTCGAAGAAGTCGTTGGAAACCTCCTTCAACTCATAGGTCTTGGTCGTCACCACGCCCAGCCCGTGCTCGATCATCAGATCGGCCAACTGGTCGCCGTCGATCAGCACGACCTTCTTGCCCTCGATCCGATCCACGAAGTCCGCCGCATCTTTCGTGAAGCCGGAGGTGGTCATGATGACCCCCTTCTTGGCCCGGATATAGTCCATGCTGCCAACGAACCCCTGGATGACCGGCCTGCCCACCGGCCCCTCCCACCGCTTCGCTTGGATGCACACCACATCCAGCCCAGCTTGTCCTGTTTGATCACGCCGTCGATGCCGCCGTCGCCGGACCGGCCGGTGACCGTCCCGTGCCCCGCCACTCCACCGTACCCCATGGCCATGAGGAGACGAACCACGACGGACTCGAAGAACGCCGGGGAACACGCCAGGAGCCGGGAGAGCAACTCCTCGGTCGTCGCCTGCCTCAGCGATCGGTAAGCGGCGTCGATCAACTCCAGCGGCGTCCGTTGCTCCTCGATGGGAGCGGTGGCCTCAACTTCGCCGACAGTCACATCTTTCGGCTGCGCCTTGCCGATGAACTCGCAGTAGGAGGGGAACTGCCGCAGAAACCGGATGTTGATCGCCTGGGGGGCCTTGGCCAGGATCTTCCGCCCCGAGTCAGAGATGCGGACCCTCCCTCGGATGGGGTTCTCTAGCAGTCCTGCCGCCTTCAGGTGCGACTTGGCCCAGGCGACCCGGTTGCTGATGATGCTCTGCTGCCCGCTGGGCAGGACCTCGCGGCGCTCGTCCTCCGTCAGCCCGAAGCGGTCGGCGAGCAGGTCGGTCAACTCCCGCATGGTCCGCTCCCGGCCGTCGGCGAGAGCCTCGATCATCGGCAGCATGACGGTCTGGAAATCTGGGATGGCCATGATCAATTCCCCATCATCGGCCATCGCCGTTGTTCCTGACCGTCTCCCCGCCGTGCATGCTGCATCGGGGTCGGATGGCCAGCAGTTGCGGGACCTTCAGCAGCGAGTCGGTGCAGTCGTCGTCGGTCTGGATGAAGCAGACGCCCTGTTCCAGGTCCAGGTTGCTGACCTGCTGGGCCGAGAGCGCCTCTAGATTCGGGGCCGCCTTGCGGATGGCGTCGATCGCCTTCCGGTCCGCCGTCTTGAAGATCAGCCGGGTGAGCAAATACTTGAAGATCCGGGCCGGGATGCGGTCCGGGAACTGGGACGCCAGGACGAAGGACATCCCGTCGTGGCGGATCTGCGTGATGGCGTTCTCAAGCTCGGCCACCAGATCCTTCGAGTCCACGTACTCGTGGGCCTCGTCGAAGACGACCATCTTGTTGACGCCGTTCTTAGCCCGCCGCACGAGGTCGGTCAGGACCAGGCAGAGCTTCAGGGCGTCGTCGCTGCTGAGCGCCTGCATCCGAAGGTCGAAGATGTTCAGACTCCCGCCGCTCAGGATCTCATCCCACTCGTAGATACGGTCGTCGGTCAGCCACTTGCTGGCGAAACTCAGGCGGTTCTTCGCCCGCTGCCGCTGCGTGTTGCTGAGCCGCTCGTCGGTGAGGATGTGCTTCTCCAGGTTTTTGTACGTCAGCCGCTCCTGGTAGAAGAGCTTCTGGATGATGTCCCGGATCACGTCCATGTACTCCGCCTGGGGGCTGGGCGGCTTCATCAGGATCTCCCAGTGCTCGGCCCCGAGTTCGTCGGGCCGGAACTGGATCGGGTAGAGAGGGAGGCCCCGATATTCGTCCTGCCTCCGCTGTAGCTCCGGCCCGAAGCCGAAGACGTTGATTCGTTCGACCCCGGCGGCCTCGGCGCCGTATTCCTTGCGGAGCCGCTCCACTTCCGCCAGCTTGGCGTTCGGCTGGCCGAACCCCCAGTGTTCGAATCGAGCCTCGGGATTCTTGCGATAGTTGAAGGCGACGACGCACATGGGGCGCTTGTGTCGGCTCAAGTTCGGAAGCGACATCAAGGCGCTCTCGATCAACACGCCCAGGGCGTAGGATTTGCCCGATCCCATGTAGCCCAGGACCACCATGCACTGGGGCTTCGTGAATGAGATAGCCAGCCCCCGCTTGCCGTCCTTGAGCCGCCCGATCAGGCCGAGGCTGGGGCTCTCCAGGTCCTTGTCCCCGACCACCACTTCCACCGGGACGGATGGGGACGCTTCGACGGCCTTCGCCTTGCGAGCGATCGGCTTGGTCGTCGGATTCGGACCGGCCTTCGTCGCTTGAGCCGGCCCGGACTGCGGCTTCGAGATTGCGGGCCGAGCCGTCTGCGAATCCTCCTTCGTGACGAGCTGCGGGCTGGCCGCCCGGTTCGTCAGCGATCCGTTCGCTGCCGTCGCCGATCCATCCAGGCCCAGGGCTCTGGCAAATGTCTCGGAGAGTTCGGCGGCGCCCCGGAGCAAGTGGGTCTTGCGTCCCACGCCGTCGCTTTTGAGGAACTCGACGAACTGTTTCTTGTCGATCTCGTGCTCGCCGATGGAGAGGTCGTGCTGCTCGACCTCGACCAGCGTGTCGTAGATGGCGTTGATGAGCGAGATTTCGCCGCTTCCGGCGGGTAGGTAGACGCCACCCATCTCCTGGAACGTCTCGACGTATTCCTGGCCCTTGGTTCCCGCCGCCTTACACCGGCGATCTCTCAGGAGGACAACCCTCTTCGGGCCTTGGCTCGCCTGCATCACATCGAGGAGATTCTTCATTTTGGCCGTGAAGGAATTGCCGACGGCGTTGTTGATGCACACGCAGACCACATCGTCCTTCCCCGGCGTCCGGACGATCATGTTCGGCGGCATGACCTTGGCCCCGCTGGTCGCCTGATCGTAGACGGCCTTCTCTCCGGAGTGGAGCAAGAGGGTCTCGACGATGTTCCGGGTGCGTCCGAAGAAGTCCTGCTCGATCGGAATCTCCCGGTCGTACGTCGCCAGATGTCCCCGCTCGAACTGTTCGATGGTCGTGCGGATGATGCTGTCCACCTCCTCTCGGGTCACGACCTTCGGGGTCTCGGTCTTCGGGATAACGGGCAAGAGGTCTTCGTCCAGCCAGGCCTCGAAGGCCGAGCGGGCCGCCTGGATGAAGGTGCGGGGAGAGGTGGCGCTGGCGCAGACGGCGCCCACATCCTCCTCTGTGAAAGGATAAATGTTCGTCGGCAGGCGGTGCTTGGCGAAGGACGGCTCCATATGCTTCGCCAGCATCTTCAGGCCGTGCTGCGGGCCGAAGGTCTCCAGGGTGACGACCTGCTGTGCGATCCGCTGCGAGACGCTGGGGTCGAGCGTGGTGCTGAACCACGATTCCCAGAGACTCGGGAAGATGCAGGTGACGACCAGCAAGTTGGGGGTCATCGTGAAGATTTCCCGCACAGTGTCGCCCCAACGCTGCGAGAGCTTCTCGTGGCCCCGCAGTCCCTCCAACTGGTCGAAGGCCAGGATGAGCGGTTGGTAATGGGTGGAGAGGACCCCGATGGTCCGAATCGCCCGGAGGGCCTGCTCCTCCCGTTGCTGCTGCGTGGACACATCGGCCGAAGTCTCATCGAACTTGACCCAGGAGGCATCGAGGCCGAGGTCCTTCGCCTCGGCCTCGTCAACGTCCTGGCCCGAGAGCCAGGTCAGGAGAACCCGCTTGCGATCCTCCCGGGCGACGAAGCAGTAAGTGATCAGAACGTGGGCGATCCGCTGGTCCACGACGGGGTGATGCGTCTGGAGATAGCGGAGGGTCCGCCGCCGGATCAGGTCCATGTTCGTCTGCCGGCGCTCCCCCTCGCCGAGCATCAAGAACAGGTTGTAGGGATCGGCACCGAGGTCCTTGACCCATCGCCGTCGTTGGTCGGCGTCCCGGCCCTGCTGGATATCCTGCTCAAACTCTGGGATCAGTACAGCGGTGAAGACGTGGGCGAGCAGGTCGTCCAGTTGGCTCTTCCTGGACCCGCTGGCAGGGAGCGACCAGGCAAGGCTGCTGACCATGTTCGCCCAGATGTGCTGGGCGACGGCATCCTCATTGTTGGGCTTGCGGACGAAGAGGATGTGATTGGTGTCGGAGAGGTTGCGAGCGATCCGCATCAGGAGATGAGTCTTGCCCGTGCCCGCCTCGCCAAGGATCAGAATACCCTCGGAGTTTGGCTCGTTCCCGCTCTCCTTCGCGCGCACGAGGTTCTTCAGGGCACGTAAGATCCGGCGATAGGCCGCTTGATTGTATTCCTCCAGGTCGGGAAGGAGTTCCCAGGGGGTATTGACCCGATCGAGAAAGGCCGGAGGATCATCCTCAAGCAACGGTCGGTAGGTCTCAGCCTGGTCGGATTGCATGTTGGTCGCACCTGCTTTTACGCTTGCCGTCTAATCCCTGCCTCGCCCACCGATCGTCCGAGCAGGCTCGGGATTTGGTTTCCGATCAGCTGATCCGTCGCTTCCACCCGGCCTCCATCAAAGCCTGCTCCTCCATGCAGTCGATCCGAAAGCCGCTTTCCGAGGACCATAGGTTTTCTCGATAGGGGTGCGATGCGCTTCTCGGGCTTCTTAACTCGCTCCCGCCGCGACAGGATCGGCCGCCCACCGTTTCTCAAACCCTAGGCCGCCAAGTCGGAACCCTGAATCCAATTTTCGCCATTCCTGCACAGCGCCAAAGTCGAGATGCCGGGAAGCCCCCCTACCTCGGCCCCGAGCCGGTTTAGTGGCCTTTAAGAGCGCCGTGCACGAGGGGACGCCTGAACGGATCACCTTACAGAGCAACAGGTTGCTTCGGTTGATTCAGTCTTCGAATTTGCCCCTTCGTTGGGTGGTTGCTTGGCTTCGGAAGGTTAGCTTACCCGGTCGGATTAGCAGCATCAAGGATACAGGAACGCTTATAAAGAGTTCCTTCGAAAAAGTTCCAGGGAGGGTCTCAGGCGGCTGGGGCCGAGGCCTGACGCTCGTGGTACTCGGTCCGCTCCTTCAGCATGTGCCAAATCACCACCAGGATCTTGTGCGCCAACGCCAGAGATGCCTTCTTCTGGCTCAGTCGCTTCACCCATCACGAATAGCAGGTAACAAAGATCGTCCCTTTGGCGCGAGACTCCGGCAGCAATGGCGTGTTGCCCTTCAGGCTCCTGAGCGGAATCCTCACCTTCCCGCGGTGCTCATGATGCCCCGCCTCCCCCTTGGTCTCGATCTGGTGATCCGGCCCCGCCACCGAACACCCCATTTATTCATGGCGAGAAGCGAGCGGATCGCCAGGGGTGATCGACGTATTCCGGGGTCGGTCCCCGGAGTCACCACCAACGATTTCAGGTTTAGGGCGTGAGTCGCAATGGAACTGAAATCCGTTGCCAGCCCCCGGCAGGCCGGGTGACAGACAGGGCGCAACCTGATCTGACAGCGATCTTGGGACCTGAAATCCGCGGGTCTCCCCACCCCTGGATGAGCCAGGGTGTACCCGCGAAATCTTGGGATTCACGCGGGTCTGGCCCAGAACAGGTCCCACTGGCCGGTGTGGCGGCAACAGACCAACGCCGCCATCGCCTTGGCGTTCTTGTGCCGCCAGCGAGCCCCCCGCGCCTTCAGCCGTAAGCCCAGCGTCTTGGCCGCCCCCTCCACCGCGCCGCTACCAATGGCGTCCCCGTTGGCCAGTCGCCCCCGGTAGTCCAGCCGGTTGAGGTGCGCCACGAAGTAGTTCACTAGCCGGTCTAACGCCGCCCGCCGCTTCGGCGTGTCCGAGGCAGCCAGTTCCTCGCCCACCAGCCGGCACACACCGTTCCATCCCTCGTTCAAGAGGACCTTGCGACCCCGCTCCAAGAACGCCGCCGCTTCCGGGGTCGCATCGCCGTAGAGCCGCTTGCCGGCCGTCGCGAGGTGTTCGCAGGCGTGGTACACGTCCAGTGTCTGGCGGCAGCCGGTCAGCGCCCGGCCGGTCGCCTTCCAGATCCACGACGCCCCGTCCCCCAACACGTGCAGTTGAGCCGGTGCCTTCAGCCCCAGCCGGCCCAGCCGGCTCCGCCAGGTGCGGCGGAATCGCTCCGATTTGGTGATGTCGGCCCACATCACCCGCGCCGTCGGCTCGGGCAACACGCGCGACTCCCACTGCGCCGGCGTGGCCGGCTTTGCGGTCGGCCGCTTCTGCGCCACGGCGATCTTGAGGTCGCGCCAGCCCTTCTCGCGGGTATTGACCTTGCCCGCGTCGATGGTGAACTCCCAGCCCCCTTCGGCGGCGTGGAAGGCCTCCGCCGAGCCGGTCTCGCTCGCCTGCCAGTGGGCGATCCGCCCGGCCTGCCGCTCGCAGTAGGTACGCAAAGTCTCGACCGCCGGCGTCACCCCGAGGAGTTCCTTGAGGTGCTCGGCGGCGACCGCGAAGGAGACATCGGCGGCCAGACGGCAGGCCTTGGTCTGCAACCGCGGGCTGAGCCCGCCGTCGAGCCCGAGGACGGCGTCGACGAGATACCCACCCGGCGTACAGGGGCACTTCGACCCCCACCACCGCCGCCGCAGCCGAATCGGCCCCAGACAGGTGAAGACGTCGCGGGTGGCCGGCCCACGGTTCTCGCGGGCGATTCCGCACGGGCAGCGCCTCAACGGCGCCCCTTTTTTTCGGCGGAGTCGACCCGCGATTGGACGGCCTGCTCCAGGACGCGGCGTTGGTGTTCGCGGCCGCGTCCCACGACCGCCTCCTCGCAGACGGCCAAGACCGACCCGTCGGCGGCCGTGCCGGCCAGGTCTCTCATCTCCGCGAGGAAGGCGGCATAGCCTCGGATCAAGCCCTCGTCCTCGGCGTCGATCTCCAGCGCGATGGTCTTCCGTGACATGGTGTGGATTCCTTGGGAGAAAAATCGAGACAACCTATCTTGCGCCGGCGCTAGAATCACCACCAGAGGACTTGGTTACACCCGATGAGCCACGCCCGCCGAGTCCCGGTCTGGCACTGATTCCCCCGGCGGCGAAGTCGGTTGGACAGGTCGTCGGCCAGGCTCTCGCGGGAGAGGGCTCATGCCCGCGCCCGGATCAACTTCGCCCTCTTCCTCGTTGGATCAGGAGGAACCTCACGAGAGCGAAAATGATCGGGAACACGACCGCGGCAAAGATCATGAGCAGAACCGTGATCATCGTCCACCACAACCCGCTATCTTCCGACTCGACCGGTATGTTGGAGTAAACCTTGCCCGTCCTTCCTGACGACCAGTCCGAGGACGAGTCGCCCTCAACAAGCACATCACCTTCCGCTCGCGTGTCGAGATGTCTCGTAAGGGGCGTGCTGGGGTTCGGCTTGCTCAGCAACCTCTTTGGGCGTACCCCGCGCGTATCGAGAAAACGTAAACTCCTGGGCGTTTTTGGAGTGGTGACAGGGATGTTGGTCGTCACGCTCGGCTGGTCTGGAATCGGCACGATCGGGCTGCTGGGGAAAAAGCTCCAGATGTCGTACAGGAGTAGAAGTATCATGCAAGCGAAGATAATACGACCGATCACGGACCTTGCGAATCCCAAAAGGGTAACCCGGATCTCGTCGAGAGAAACGCAAAACTGAGGAGACGAATCGGCCTGGTCCGATTCCGATCGCGTTGGTGCGGCCCCCTCTTCGCCCTCAATCCCTGCGCTCCGGATCGTTGCCTCGCGTGGCGCAACACGCTCCTCGTCATGAATCCAGGGGGGCTCTCCGGGGCTTGCCCCAGGGCGGATTTTACGATGCCAGGACGGGTCGCCTGGCAAGAACATCGCGGTGCCGTTGCTTGTCGTTATCGGTAATTCGACCTCCTCCTCAAGGCTGGTGGGGATCGCCAGGGGACATTCCTCCGGTGCCCGCAGCGCGACCCGGCGTGCCGTCTCGCAGAGGAAGATGGGCGAGAGATCCCTGCCCAGGACTTCATCCTGCGCCAGGAGGGCCACCAGAATCACGAATCGGCCTGGACGCCCCCGAGCATCCCGACCTCCGTCAAAGTAGCGATAGATGCCGACAAGGTCGTCGCCCATGTCGACGATCCCGCCCCAGATCTTCTCGGGGGGCAGACGGTTCGGATCCGGCGGGCGGTTCCGGACGGCGGCCTCGTAGTAGAGCCGGTTCAGTCGGGCGACGTCGAGGCCTTGCGCGATCCAGGCCCAGTAGGAGCCGCCTGGAGAGGGTTGCGCGGGGTCATAGAGGGCGAACCGGCATGTCGTCATGGCAGATGTCCCAGGCGTCTCACTCCGCGGTCGCCACGGTCTGTACCTCGTGGGGATTGCGCACGCTGTAAATGCCGGGCAACTCGATCTGGAATCGGGTCGATTCCCCGGCCTTGAGGAAGAAACTCTGGCTACGGCGATCGGCCTGGCTTCCGTTCTCGATGACCCAGGATGTGACGGTGATCTTACCGGCCTTCCCGTTATTCCGGACGGTCCCGAACGAGGTCACGGTGTCGTCGAAAAGCCCCGGGTTCTTCTGCCAGCGTGCCTCGGTCACGACAGGTACCGGGCCAGTCGGTTCTGAAGGAGCCCAGCCCCCGGAGCAGGAGCGAATCATCGCCAAGACAAGTGCCCCGACAGCGATCTTCGCCACAAAAGGCGCGACCTTTGCGATCTGTCGCCAGCCCTGCCCAAGCCATTCATCGGCACGCTCGAAAAGGCCCTCCGGCTTCGGTGGAACGGAAGGAATTGGAGGCGGATTCTGGAGCCTGTGGATCTCCCGCACCTGAGTCGTCATCCACTCGACGACGACTTCGAGCCCGTCCGACCCGAAGGGCGGATCTGGCACGCGTCTCGGGACGCCCTGATCGTCCACGGCGATTCTCGTCCGGTTGACCGCCGACACGGGGAAGACCGGAACACGGTCGCCCATCGGGATCCGGATGGATTGCAGATAGGCCCCGGTGATGTAGGGGATGATCTCCGAGGCCAGGGCCAACCAACCCTCCCTTAATCGGGCCCTCTCCCGATACAGATCCGCCTGGGTGAATACGACGCAGAATCGACGCCGCCGATCGACCTGGCTCAGGTAATCCATGGCGATCTTGATGGCCGCCTCGTTGTCCGTACGTCGGAGCGCATCGCCCTCGCCCTCAAAGTCCTTGAGGTTGACGAGGAAGAGCACGATGTCGGCCGAACGACAATAGGCGGCCAGTTCGCGGAGAGACTCCGGCAGATCCTCCATCCGATGGATCTTCTCCTCGCCGAACAGGAGCCTCAGATCTTGACCTGCCGCGTCGATCAGGCGGACCTGGCATTCCATGTCCTCACCCCGGACTTCGAACTTCCAGCGAAGCTCGAACAACTCGCCCGGCGGCGTGGAAGGTGGCCAGTCCCCGCCCTGCAGGACCTGCCAGACCCGCTCCACATAGCGCATCGTCGCAACGTTTTGTGGGTTCAGGAACACGAGCTGAGCATCGAGTCTGTTGAGGTCAAGGTGTCCGAATCGCCGCGCGAGCACAGCGGTCAGGACTGTTTTGCCAGAGCCTTCCGTCCCGATAATCGCAATCGTGGGGCTGGTCGATTTCCCAGCGCCGCCCTGGGTTTTGTTCGACATGGATCGAAACCCTATCGGTCCTCCGGGTCCAGCAGACATCTCCGCCAGCGGAATATGGTGAACGAATCAGCCGGGATGCAGCCTGCGCCGGACCAGTCGCCGATCCAGGGATTGCTTCAGCGGGGCGGGGCGGTCGATCGCAAGCCAGCGGGACCAGCTATCGGGACGCCACCAGAGGGTAAGCGGCCGACTGCGATCGTCGTGGTAGCCGGACAGCCAGTACGCGAGATCCTCTGTCAGGCGGACAAGCTCCTCCGAGGCCGAGCGAAGCCGATCCTCCGGATTCGCCAGGTCGCGAATCCGGCGCTCTAGC
This sequence comes from Planctomycetales bacterium, assembly GCA_027449865.1. Classification (GTDB taxonomy): domain Bacteria; phylum Planctomycetota; class Planctomycetia; order Isosphaerales; family Isosphaeraceae; genus JAKAUH01. The sequence continues at coordinate 30,913 of DAIDKV010000031.1, read as the reverse complement.
TCCACGATCCCCGCGTCCTCGAGGGCTCGCTCGTCGGCGTTTCGCCGTGCATCCAGGCCCTGCAACCCCGAGACGAAATGAAACGCGGGCACCCGGTGACCGAAGGAGTCCGCGTAGCGAGCCCGGAATCGAGCCCGGTCATCAACGTCCCAGTCCTCGCAACCCGTGATCACCAGATCGTCACAGACCCTCGCGAAGAACTGGTCGCGGAACTCAACCTCGCGCCGGCCGATCCCCTGGTCGGCCAGCACCACCCAGAACACTCGTGTCACATCCCGTTCAAGGTAACCCCGAAGGGCCGCCTCATGGCTGCCGGCTGCCTCGCCAACCTGACCCGCGCCGAAGCCCGGAGTGTCAGCGATCACCAGGCCACCGGCCAGGAGCGGACTCGGCAGGGTAACCTCGATCCGCCGGATCGCCCCGCGAGCCGTTCCGCCTTCGCCCTCGCCGAGTCGCTCCAGGCACCCGTGGACCTCGCGGGGTGTGTCGAACCGCCAGGTAGGCCGCTCGAGCCGCTCCTCGTAGTAAACCGTCACGCCCAGGCTAGGGCCGTGGCAGAACTCGATCGGGATCGAGGTACAGGGGCGGTTGCGACGAGGGGCGAACTCCTCGCCCAGGAGCGCGTTGAGAAGGGTCGACTTCCCAACATTCGTCAGGCCAACGACAGCCACCACGTCGCGCCTGCCGGACTGCTCGATACGACGCCGGATCGCGACCAGACTCCTCCGGGCATCGCCCAGTGCTGAGGCCACCCGGCGGCACTTGTGGTACAGTTCCGTCTCGTGGACCAGCATCAGCAATTCGTTCGTCAGGGACAGGAGTCCAGCCCAGTCCATGTCCATCGTCCCGGTGGCCGCGGGTGGCGAGGCATCGTCGGCTGTGGGCGTCATGTCATGCTCGCGAGCGAATCTGGTCAAGGATCTCACGAATGCGGGCGATCTGGGCTGCTCGATCGTCGAGTTGAGGGCTCGCGGCTGGTCGGCTCATCGCTTTGGCAATGGCCTCCTCGAGGCCGGCGATCTGCCGATCCAGGCGGAGCCGGAACTCGCCCGCGATCGATCGGGCCATCTTGCGGAGCGCCGGTAGGCGATCCTTACGGATGTGCAGGAAGACGCGATCCACCTGCTCGATCCCCTCGGCCTCCAGTCGATCTCGGAGCCGGGTCCGCGAGAGGTGCCACGAGAACGGGACTGCCAGCGCCCCAATTCCGGCCAGTGTCCAACCGACTGGCCCACCCAGCGCGACCCAGAACGGTGTCGCGGTGAGGGCCGCCGGCGCCACCACGGTTGCCGTACCAGTGGCCAGAGGGGCCAGCTCGCCAAACCCCAGGGCGACCAGCCAAGATGCCAGAAGTGAGGGTGCCGAGACCGTCGTGGTCGCCGCCAGGGCCGCCGCGTTGGCGGCGGCGATCCCTGCCGCAGCTGTACCCGCGGCGCTGGCAACTCCGATGCCAGTGGCCGTCAACGCCACCCCGCCAATGGCCCCCGAAATCAACTCATTCCCCGCCCGCGTCCGGAGCACGACGCCGGTACCCTCCTGGACACCCAGGGCCGGATACTCGGTCTGCAGCTTCTCGCAGGCGGCGCGAGCCCTCTCCTCGAAGGACTGGCCGACGATCATCAGGTGGTCCTCGATCGTCCGGTTCAGCCAGGTGGGCAGATCGTCAGCCAGCTTGCGGATGTCGAGTACCCCGGCGCCATTGACGTGGCGGACCAGCTCGGCCCGGACCCGGCCTTGCTCGACATCGAGAGCCTGTTCCATTCGATCCAGGGCATCGTTCCAGGCGTGGAGGAACTCGCGCTCGGCGAGGTCACGCGTCGCCTCGATGCTGCCCCGGCGGCGGCGGAGCGACTCCAGTTCCTCCCGCAACTCGACGTCCGCCTTGCGGGTCGTCGCCATCTCGAACTCCAGGTCCCTCAGGGTTGGCTCGACCACTGCCATCACGCGGGCGATGAACCGCTCCTCGAGGACCCTCGCCCGGTGCTGCCCGATGAAGGCCGAGACATCCGTTGCCAGGGTGGGTAGGCCGCTGGTCCCCACCTGGCCCCGGAACGCCTGCCGGGCGCTGATCGGATGGATGAGGTCGATCGCCAGGCCGACCGACCGCAGGAGCTGCCGATTGTGATTGATTGCATCACGGAGGTCGCCCTCGGAACATTCATCGACCCGGTTGATCGCGAAGAAGACCTTCCGGATGTCAGCGACCCGAATCTCGCGCAGCAGATCCAACTCGTCCTGGTCGAGCGGCATCCGGGCCGTTACCAGGAAGATCACCGCATCGGCCTCGGGGATGAACTGATGGAGGAGTTGATCGTGGTGCTCGTGAATCGAGGCGGCCCCAGGTGTGTCGACGAGGATCAGTCCGTCCTGTAGCCCGGGAAACGGCCCCTCGACCTCGACGACACCCACGCCCTTACGATTGCCGGGGTTCGACTCTTCGGTCACGTATTCCCGGATGCAATCGAGCGAGATAACCTCAGACCTGCCCTCCCTGTAAGAGACGGTGGCCTTCTCGGCGGCCGCATAACGGAAGCGGGAGACGGCGCTCGAGGCGGGCAACCGGTCGACGGGGGCCACCAGGTCATCGGTCCGGCCGAGCAGGGCATTGATCAGAGTCGACTTACCCCGCTTGGCCTTCCCCATAATCGCGATCGTGAAGGATTCGCGACGGAAGGTCTGGATGATAGCCCCCAACGAGTCGGCAACTGTGTGATCGACTGACCTGGAGAGGGCCTCGCCAAGTTCGATAACCTTCCGGATGATAAGTTCCCGTCCCGGCCGAGCCTGGATCTGCATCGAACCTCCTCCAAATCGGCCACACAGCAGATGGCAGCGATGGTGCCCCAGGCCCGGGGCCTGGATCGCCGATATCGAGTGGGGCGAGCATGTCGGGGTCAATCGACGGAGTCAGGAGATCATACAAGGCTGGCGGCGTGTAAACCATAGTTTCCCGCCAGGAAGTCTCCAGTTCGGCCATATTCGGGCCCATGATGGGCCGGGACCTGAGGAAGGCACGCCAGCGGGCCGGGATGACCCAGGAACAGCTTTCGTTCCTGGCTGGGCTCTCACGCCCCTACATCAGCAAGCTCGAGCGGGAACTCAAGTCGCCGACCGTCGACACGCTTTTCCGCATCTGCAATGCCCTGCAGGCGTCCGCAGCCGATCTCATCGGTCGCGTCGACGCCGCGAGAAAGCGACAACCCGTGACGCGTCGAGCGATGCGGTGAATAAACGGCCGGCTCGAGTCCGCCACATCCTGACGGGGCCGGGATGCGTGTGCCGGAGTCAGAACTTCAGCTCTCCGGACAACTCGGGCGTCGCGCCGGGCTGCGTGCAGACGAACGCCGCGACCCGGCAGGCATGACACCCGATCGATTCGAGGTCAGCACCACGTAGCCAGCCCACCACCATCGCCGCGGTGAACGCGTCGCCTGCACCAACCGTGTCCTTCACGACGGCCGTCACACCTGGACACTCGACGAACCCCTCATCCCCGAGGAGCATCGCTCCTTCCGCCCCGCGTGTCACTGCGACCAGCCGCAATTCGTATCGCTCACGCAGGCCACGCATCAGGTCCGGCGCCGTTCCCGACAGGCCGCACATCGCAGCCACTTCCGGTAGCTCCTCATCGCTGAGCTTCGCCGCATCGGCGAGTCCGAGCGAATCGAGCACGACTCGGCCATCCACGAACGGCGGGCGAAGATTGACGTCGAGGATGCGCAGACCACCCGGTCGTATCTCTCGCAGGAATCGGCGGATCGTCGCCCGCGAGACCTCACTTCTCTGGGCCAGCGTCCCGAAGCAGGCCGCGTCGGCACGGCGAGCCAGATCCTCCAGGTCGTCGGTCCAGGCGATGTGGTCCCAGGCCACGTCCTCGGTGATCTCGTATTGCGGCCGCCCCTCGGGATCGAGTTGCACGCGCACCGCGCCGGTCGCGTGATCCCGGTCGCGGCCCACGAAAGCCGTTTCGACACCGTGCTGCCGCAGGGCAGCGACGGCCCGCTCACCGAGATCGTCCTCGCCAACCCGACTGACGACCGCGGCTTCAGCGTCGAGCATGGCGGCGTGGCAGGCGAAGTTGGCCGGGGCGCCGCCAAAGCGGGGGCCGTCCGGAAACAGATCCCAGAGGACCTCGCCGAGGCCGACGATCGTGGGGAGCATGACCGGGTTCCTCATCCGGGAGAGACGGAGTGCCAGAGATTCCTGACGTCCAGCTTACCCGGCCCACTGGCTGCTGCCGATCCGGTTGGCCGGGAGCCGGGTGTCCTGGCTTGTCTTAATAAACATAGATTATGCGTCATATATCTTTGAATGGCGTGTTAGGGGCGATCGCCCCTTCGATCCACATGCTTCACCCTGGTCCGGAGGAATCACCTTGTCGCACATCGTCACGGTCCAGACCGAGGTCCGCGACCCATCCGCGGTCACGGCCGCCTGCCGTCGGCTCTCTCTGCCCGAGCCGGTCGAGGGCAAGGCCCAGCTCTATAGCGGTCCAATGAGCGGCCTGCTCGTCCGGCTTCCCGACTGGCTCTACCCGGTCGTCATCGACACCGTCAGTGGAAGCGTCCGCTACGACAACTATGGAGGTGCCTGGGGTGACGAGAAGCACCTCCACCGCTTCCTGCAGATGTACGCGGTCGAGAGAGCCCGCGCCGAGGCCCGCAAGAAGAACTACGTCACGACCGAGCAGTCCCTGGCCGATGGTTCGATCCTGGTCGAGATCGAGATCGGAGGCCAGTCATGAAGAAGGTCCTCCGCGTGATCGTCGGCCCGAAGGGCGAGACGAGGGTCGAGACGAAGGGCTTCTCGGGTGGTGCGTGCCGTGAGGCCAGCCGGTTCCTGGAGCAGGCCCTCGGCACATCGACGAACGAGCAACTCACGGCCGAGTTCTATCAGAACCAGCAGGCCGAGCCGCGAATCCAGCAGTCGCAGTGACTCTGGTCTCCTCCTGTCGGGAGAATCGCGAGGAGCAACAACCCCAATTCTGACCGTGACGGACGACGTCGTCCCTCCCTTCCGACCTTCCATCGACTAAAGAAAAGGAGCCGCCTCATGACGCTCGCCGAGCGCCTTGCGGAGTACGTCCGCGCTGCCTTCACGGGCCTCTGGATTCAGAGTTACGAGCACGACGATGCGATCGCCGAGATCGCCCGCCTCTGCCGAGAGCAGGGCTGGAATCTGGCCACCTGGGACATCGACCGCGGGTTGAACCTCGTCGGCCGGGGATCGGAACCCGGCACGGCGGTCAGCGCCGGTGATCCGCTAGCCGCGATTCGGGCCCTCGGTGCGATGGCCAATCCCGAGGGCACGTCGCTCCTCGTGCTCCGCAACTACCACCGGTTCACCAGCAACGTCGAGGTCATCCAGGCTCTCGACTCGGCCATCGCCGCTGGACGGACGGCCCGGACCTTCGTTGTCGTGCTGGCGCCGGTCGTCCAGATCCCGGTCGAGCTGGAGCGCCAGTTCGCTGTGATCGAGCACGATCTGCCTGCCCGCGATCAGATCGGGACGATCGCCCGCGGGGTCGCCACCGAGCCGGGCGAGTTGCCCGACGGTGACGGCCTGGACGCTGTCCTCGATGCCGCGGCCGGGTTGACCCGGGTTGAGGCCGAGAACGCCTTCTCCCTGAGCCTGGTCCGCCACGGCCGGCTGGCTCCCGAGGTCCTCTGGGATTTGAAGGCGCAGTCGCTCAGGAAGAGCGGCCTGCTGACCCTCCACCGTGGCGGCGAGACCTTCGCCGACCTGGGTGGGCTGGACGCCCTGAAATCGTTCTGCACCCGCGCCCTGAGACCAGGTCGCCGATCGGACGTCCGGGCTCGCGGCGTGCTCCTGCTCGGTCCGCCCGGTACGGGCAAGAGCGCGATCGCAAAGGCCCTGGGCCACGAGACGGGACGGCCCACGCTGTTCCTTGACGTCGGTTCACTCATGGGCTCGTTGATCGGCCAGAGCGAGGAACGGACGCGCCAGGCCCTGCGGATCGCTGACGCGATGGCGCCCTGCGTTGTTCTGATTGATGAGCTGGAGAAGGCCCTCAGCGGCGTGGGTGGCTCGGGTGACAGCGGCGTCTCGACGCGGATGTTCGGCACGCTGCTGACCTACCTCAGCGACCACGAAAGCGACGTCTTCGTGGTCGCCTCGGCGAACGACATCTCCAGGCTGCCGGCCGAGCTGAGTCGGGCCGAACGGTTTGACGCCATCTATTTCCTCGACCTGCCCGGCTTCCAGCAGCGCGAGCAGATCTGGTCGATGTATGTGCGCAGGTTCGGCCTGGACCCGGATCAGCGTCGTCCGGAATCGCGAGACTGGACCGGCGCCGAGATCCGATCGTGCTGCCGGCTCGCGGCGTTGCTTGACGTCCCGCTGATCGAGGCGGCGACGAACATCGTCCCGGTGGCCGTCACGGCCGGCGAGTCGGTCGAGAAGCTCCGGCAGTGGGCGGCAGGTCGGTGCCTGTCGGCCGACCGACCGGGCGTCTACTCACGCGAGGGCAATGGGATGCCCCGCTCGGGGCGGAGCGTCCACCGCGGCGAACCAAACGCCAATTGATGAGTCCGCAGGTCCGGGCTGCCGGTGGTTGCGAGGGCCGGCATCGGCCCATCTGACTGCCTGGATGGCAACGAAAGGAGGTTTCGAGATGTGTACCTGGTATCTGATCTCGGGCACGGCGCGGCTCCGCCGATGTCCCGAGGTCGAATCGATCCTCGACGAACTCCGCGACCTGCGGGGCGATGAGTTCGAGGTCATCACCGAGGACGCCGGCTCACGGACGATCGAGCTGACGTTCCGCGGCGGTTCGGAGTTCACCGATGACGGGGCCGACGAGCTCGACGCGATCCTCGGCTCGCTGGGCCGGTATGCAACCGAGCCAGCCGTCTTTACCGGCGATTACGACGGTGAGCTGAGGGTTGTCCCCCTCGACCCGGCCGACTGGTCGCCTACGACCTGCGGCATCCCGATCCCCGGGATTGTGCGATGAGCCGACAGGTTGGGGGTGTCGGAAGGGAACGCCCCGCGATTTGTCAGCTTCCTCGTATCCGAGGGCCACCATGGGAGCCGACGGATGAAGTCGCTATCCGAGCTGCCCCTCAAAGAACTCGCGGAGATCGTCGAGGAGATCCGCGAACGAACGTGGAACATCGAGACGATCGAGTGGATCACCGAAGTGCTCGAGGAGGAGGGCTGAAGCCTGACGAGCAGCCCGACGACTGCAAATGTCCCACGCGATTGGAATTTCATCAACATGCGATAGCACATTCACGAGGCGGTCGGCCCCGGTGGTCGGCCGCCTCATTCCTTGCCCAGGAGGAGACATGCCCACCTTGCTCGACAACCTCGAATCCCCGGTCGCCGAGGGCTGGAATCGCCCCACGCCGACCGCCCCGGCCGAGCGGCTGCGGACCACCATGGCCGCTTGCCGCGTCCAGTTCACGTGGTGGGGCGTCCAGCGTGCCCTGACCGCCGAGCAGAAGGCCCAGGCCGCCCAGGCCTTCGATGCCGAGGGTCCGTTCCTCTCGGCCGGCAAGAAACTGCTCGACACGAAGCACACCGCCTTCCGCGCCGTCACGGCGATCCGCACGAAGATCGTCGACACCTGGAAGGGTCTCTCACTGCCCTTTCCCGAGCCCGGCGTCCGACTCATCAAGCAGGAGGACCTCGCGTCCTTCGATCGCATGATGACGGACTATCGAGCGGAACTCGACGACGCGGTCGCCAATCTCGACCGCCACTTCGACGAGCTGAAGCGGGCCGCCTCGCTGCGGCTCGGATCGCTGTTCAACCCTGGAGATTATCCGGAGACTCTCCGTGGCCTCTTCGGCGTCGCGTGGGACTATCCGGCGATCGACCCGCCCGACTATCTGGTCCAGCTCTCGCCCGAGCTCTATCAGCGCGAGCAGGAGCGGGTCCGCGCCCGGTTCGAGGAGGCCGTCCGCCTGGCCGAGCAGGCGTTCCTCGAAGATTTCGCCCGCCTGGTCGGCCACCTGACCGAGAGGATCACGGGGGCCAACGACGACGGCACGCCGAAGGTATTTCGTGATTCGGCCGTCGAAAACCTCGACTCGTTCTTCGATCGGTTCCGGTCCTTGAACATAAGGAGCAACCAGCAACTCGACGATCTGGTCACACAGGCTCAGCGGGCGGTCCGGAACGTCGGCGCCCAGGACCTGCGCGACAGCGAAAACCTCCGGTCGCAGGTGGCGACCCAGCTCTCGCGGGTCCAGGCCTCGCTCGATGCGATGCTCGTCGACCGGCCGCGGCGGCGGATCCTTCGGGGTCCGGCACCGGCATCCGGAGACGCGTCATGAAGCTGCTCGTCCAGCCCGATGGGACCGTTCTGTCGATCTACCAGGAGGCGATCGACCTCTCTGCGATCGGACACCCGACGATCGCTCGGGCGAGTCACGTCGAACCCACGCAGGAAGGCCTCTGGCAGGCCGACCTGACGCCGGTGGGCGGGCCGGTCCTCGGGCCGTTCGGCCGTCGCAGCGAGGCCCTGCAGGCCGAACTCGACTGGCTGGAGAACCACTGGCTCACCCGTCCGATCTGAACATCGTCTACCCCCTTCGCCTCGTCGATCGCGATCGCCCTCGACCGCCGCATTCTTCACCACCCCTACGACACCCCCGCGCCCGGCCCTGTCGTGTCCCCTCCCGACGCGCGCCGGCCGTGGGGTCGGTGCGCGCCGGGAGTGGTGGCACGCGGGCAGCGCGGGAAGGAGGACACCATGACCAGCGCCCAGCTTAACCACCGGATCGCGACCCGCACCGGCGAGTCCCTTGCCGTCATCCGCCGCCTCGGATTCCAGATCGTCTCCGTGCCCGACGAGGAGCCAACGACTGAGGATATCACTCTCGTCGTCCACTGCCCGTTCTGCCGGAGTGCTGTGCCTTATCCCGGCCGTTCGAGCGACGGCTCGACAGCGATGGCCGAGTGCGACGCCTGCGATGTCTACTTCGGCTTCACCGACCACGACGTTTTTCCTGCCACCACTCGCGCGATCGCCGAGTCGACTCGCCGCCGCTACATCCCGGCCTGACCATCCGAGTCCTCGTCCTCCGTCATCGATCCCATCCACCAGGAGATTCTGTCTTATGATCACCCTGACGCGCAATCAGGTCCGTCGACTCCGGACTGTCTTCCGTCGCTCGACTCTGGGCATCAACCATCGCGGTGTTGTCAGCGAACTCGTGTTCCGCGCCGAGAACGGCCAACTAAGGGCGCAACATCGGTACGCCGACCTGGCCGTCGAGCATGTCGAGCCGATGGCAACCCGATCGGCTGGAACCGTCGCGATCCCGCTCGACGCCCTCTCGGATTTCGAGGGGTCCGCCGAGTCCCCTGTCACCATCGAGGCGACAGCCCCCGACCGAACGACTGTCCGCTGGGATGACCGCGGTATCCCCCAGATCCGCGAGTACAGTCTCGTCACGTCCATCGATCGAATCGAGCCGATACCAGCCCTTCCGACGAACTGGTCGACGGTCCCCGGCGAACTGCTCGACGCCCTGGCCGAGGCGACCGAGACGGCCACCGACGACTCAACCCGCTACGCCCTGAACTGCCTCCAGCTCCAGGGTCGGCGTGGCCAGGTCGTCGCCACCGACGGTCGCCAGCTCCTCGTCCGCTCAGGGTTCCGCTTCCCCTGGGAAGACGACGTGCTCATCAGGGCCCGACCGGTCTTCGCCTGCCGGTCGATCCCGAGAGATCGACCCATCGAGGTCGGCCGGACGGAGACGCATGTGATCCTTCGAGCCGGCCCGTGGACGGTGTGGTGCGCGATCCAGAAGGAGGTCCGGTTCCCGCAGGTGGATCGGGTCATCCCGCAGCCGTCGGAGGTCGTCACCCGGCTCCGGCTCGATGATCACGACGCCCGTTTCCTGCAGACTGCTCTCGGCCGCCTGCCCGGAGTCGGGGACATCCATTCCCCGGTGACCATCGAGCTCAACGGCGAGATCGCCGTTCGGGCCATCTCGGCCGAGGGGCCGCATCGGGTCACCGAGCTGGTACTCGATCGGTCCAGCTACACCGGTGTCCCGGCGAGCCTCTGCACCAACCGGGTGCTGCTCGAACGGGCGCTGGAGATGGGGTTCCGGGAGGTCGGTCTCACCGGCGTGGAGTCGCCGTTCGTCTGCCGAAACGGAGATCACATCTACGCCGTCCAGCCGCTCAGTGGAGGATCGGAACCGCCGGAGGACGCGGAGGTGATCCGGATCACATCGGGGGCCGCATCCGGGAGCGAGCGTCGTGCCCCGACGAGCATCGAGGACACAAGGACCACGACCGTGCGCGAATTGAGGAACGGTCACGAGCCGCTGAGATCGGCCGAGGACCGCAACAGTCGGACCACCAGGCCCGCCGGGTCCATCCCGTCGGCCGAGTCGCCGGGGACGAATCTGGCGGCGTTGATCCAGGAGGCCGAGTCGCTGCACGCGGCCCTGGCCGAGATGAAATCCCGATCGGCCCGGCTGGTCGCCGGGCTGAGGCGGCAGCGGAAACAGTCGCGGCTTCTGAACGAGACCCTGAAGTCGCTCCGGCAGTTGAAGCTGGTCGAGGCCGCCGGCTGAGCCCGCGCGATCACCGAATCGTCCCCGATGTCCATCACGTCCGAACGTCCATCACGAGGAGGCAACAACGTGCCGCTACTGCTGAACGTGGGGGTCAGCCGCAAGGTGGGGCTCCCGGATTACGGCTCGATCGGAGCCAGTTGCAACGTGCAGGTCGAGGTCGACGCGGCCCTGCTCGATCGCGACCTGGACGCCTTCCACTCCCGGGTTCGGGACGCGTATGTCGCGGCCCACCAGGCCGTCCACGATGAGCTGGCCCGACTGCAGGCGCCCGTCGAGATCCCCTGCGAGTCGCCGTCCCCTCCGACCCGCCCGGCCTCGAACGGCCACACCAACGGCAATGGACACGTCGATCGACCGACGTCCGGGCGATCTCGCCCGCGCCGGCCGGCGCCCGAGAACCAGGTTCGAGCGATCCGCTCGATCGCCTCGAGGCAGCGCGCCGACCTCGACGCGTTGCTCCGTGATTACGGCGCCAGCCGCCCCGAGGACCTGTCGATCCGGCAGGCCTCGGAACTGATCGACGCTCTCAAGGCAGTCGCCGGCGTCTGAGCGGTCCCACGTCCCGTCCGTACGCGTCCAGAACACGATCACCACAACCGGGAGGGTCACGATTATGGGACTGACAGTCGCCGAGAAGAACCACTGGCGCGACCGCATCCAGATCCGGATCGACCGCAGGATCGAGGCGATCACTGCCGGCGATCCCGGACTGATGGAGCGAGTCCGCCGCGAGGCGAAGGGCCGGGCTTTGGAATCACTCGGCCTGGCCGACTTTCAGAAAGATCTGGACCAGATCGCCAGTCATCGCGCCGAACTGGACCGGCGAGATGCGCAGGTCCGCCGCGAGATGCTCGCAAGGGTCCGCGGCGTCCCGGCCGATGAACTGGATCCCTACAGCCGCGTCCACGACCATCCGGAGATCCGGGCGGCCCTCGACAAACGAACGGCGCTGCACGAGGCCGAGATCCTCGCCGGGGATGAGACGGGCCGGCAGGTCCTTCGACTCCGGGCGGAACGGGAAAATCTGCTGGATTCGATCTGGCTGGCGACCTCGTCTTCGCAGGTCAGGTCGTTCTGGAAGAAGGTCGGCGAGTTGCTGGGCGAGGAGCCGACCCGGCTCGAACGCGAGGCGCTGGCCATCGAACCGGCGTCCGGAGAGGAGGGATGAGATGTCCCGACCCTATCACGGCCGAAGACGGAGTCGTCCGAACCGTCGGCTCCGCTACCCAAACGGCGGAAAGCCGCCCCGACCGCGTTCGTACCAGGCCTTTGGGCTCAAGGTGTTCTACGACCTTCTGCTACTCGGTATTCGAGGCCGGGCCCGACGCCGGATCTTCAACGATTTCAGCTGCATGATCGCGTTACTGATCGGCGGGCTTGGGGCAATCCTGGGATGGAATGCACTCGGCCCGCTCGGGGTACTGATCGGGTTCGGTGGCGGATTCCTGGGAGGGGCGGAGTATCTGTCTCGCAATGGGTACTACAGGCCCTGATGTGATCGTTGATCGAAGAGGAATGGCCGCGGCTCCGTGCCGCGGCCATTCCTGCGATTCTCTTTAGCCCCTATGAGGTGGGCCAGGCTCAGTTAATGCGGGATGCAGGCTTCCCGGAGGTCGAGATTTGACGGTGGATGCTCAATGCGTCGATGAGGACGCCACGGGTCGGCCGAGGGTGATCACTTGGTCCACGGCCTTCCAGAAGATCGACCAGTCGTCCCTCTCATCCTCCGGGAACTTCGCCAGGGCGGTCATCTCGCGAACATCCGCGAGGTCGGGGTCGGTCTTCCAGCGTTCCAGGACCTCGATCTCAAACGGAGAGGCGGAATCCCGGATCAGGATCTCCCGGACCTTCAACTCGGCCTGAAGCCATTCCAACGCCTGTCGTCGCAGTTTTGCTCTCGCGGAGGAATCGGGTACAGGGTCGTCCTTCGACTTACCGCAACCGGTCGGTGCAGCCGCCCGGATGGCGCGGAGCCGGTGAGGAGTCTTACGATCCTCGGCGAGTTCCGGAGAAGAAGCATCAGGCGTTTGCCCACCAGCGAGGAGGCCCGCCGTCGGCCCTCGCCCGGATCTTGCCGAAACGCGCCGAGATGGGTGCCACTCGCTGCCGAGCACCCCAGCCTGGCATCAGCGCGGTACTTTTTGCAGGGCTGCCGAAAGGACACCAACGAAGCGCAGGTCGGCCGCCTCTCGCATCGACGCGGAGGATACTACGGCTTGTGGAAGTATCATACTTGGGATTCCTCTGAACGCAAGATCAAATCGTGTACACGCGAATCTTTAGCATGCCGACTTGCAACGCCATGACGTTCGCGTATCATCGGAGCCGATCGTCCGACACCCTGGAGCCTTCCTGATGGCCCTCCGAGCCCTGATGTCCGCCCTCGCGTTCCTGATCGCCTTCCAGGTTGCTGGCCCGGCATGGGCGTGGGGCAAGCTCGGGCATCGCGTGGTCGCCGAGTTTGCCGAGCGGCACATCAGTCCCGCCGCCCGCGATGCGATTGCCGAACTGCTGGAGCCCGGCGAGACGCTGGCGGACGCCTCTACGTGGGCTGACGAGAACAGGCTCAAGGTCCACGGGTCGGGCCCCTGGCACTACGCCAACGTCCCGATCGATGAGCCCCGATACCGGGACGACCTCGCCGGGGCGGGTCAGATCGTGCCGAAGCTCGCGGAGTTCCGAGCGATCCTCACGGGACCGTAGCCGACCGCTGCCGGCCCGTCGGATGGCATTGCGGTACTTCGTCCACCTGGTCAGCGACCTGCACCAGCCGCTCCACGTCGGCGAGAACAATGACCGGGGCGGCAACGCCCTCTAGGTGCGGTTCTTCCGGCGATCGACGAACCTGCACCACGCCTGGGACACGCTGATTCAGGAGCACAGGAGCCGCGATGAGGCCCGATGGCTCGCGAATCCCGATGGCTCGCGGATCTGGTCGCGATAGACGAACCGATCGGCCTCGCCGCCGCGATGGACGGGACGGCCGAGGATTGGGCCACCGGATCGCTCGAAGCCGCCCGGCTCGCCTATCGTGAGCCCGCGAAGGGCCGACGGGTCGAGACGGGCGACGTCCTCGGTGAAGCGTATTACTACGCGAGCCTGCCCATCGTCAGGCGACAAACCTACCGGGCCGGCGCCCGGCTCGCCTGGGTGCTGTCGGATGATCTTCGGCCGGAGTGATTGGGGGATTCCCGGCTCCGTCCCCATCCCAACACCTGTCTACATCGCCCGGAAGATCAGTGCCACCAAAGCCACCACCGGCACGGCGATCCCGAGTCCCAGGAGTATCGCCTGATTGGTGTCGGACAACGCTCGGAACCACGCCATCGGTCCGGGCTCGATTCCGCGAGACTTGTACGCCTTGTCCCGCTCGACCCGACGGCGTTGCGCCGCCTCCCGCCTTGCAAGAGACTCCTCGTTTGCGATGGCCTTCCGCCAGGCACGTTGTTCAGCTGCCTCCTTTTCGGCTGCCTCCCTCCTTGCCTTCTCCTCTCTCTCGGCCAACTCCTGAGCGAGTAATCTCTGTTTCTCGGGGCTCGCTTCGGTCGTCGTGCTTATGGACTTATGAACAGATTCGTCCGACCGGTTCTCCAGGCGCCGGAAAGTAATGACGTGATACTGCACGGTAGTCGTCTGCTGGCCCAGTAGAGCCCCGAGGCAACCCGGCGGCACACTGATGCCGATCGGGTCGGTCCGGAAAAACTCCCACCCCTGTCGGGCCTGAGCATTGACGACCCTCTCCAGGTACGCCGCCATCTGCCAGACCGAAGCCCCTGGCTCGGCCTCGATCACCGGTGGTATCTGGACCGTCCTGTAGAAGTACCCGGTCGCCTCTCCTCCTGTGCGCGGTGATCCGGCCGGCTGATTGACGATCAAGGGAGGCCCTGCCGCACCCGGGACCGCCTGCTCCGTTCCGCATTGACGGCAGCGGACAACCCGGCCGGCGTACTCTTCGGCCATCACTAGCCTCTGCCCGCACTTACACTCGAACCGGATCGACATCTCCGCCTACGCCGCAGATGACTCATTGCACCAACGCCGGTATGATATCTCGCCCCGGCGTGAACGCAAGGCCATCGGGCCGGATTCCGGACGGCGGTGTCCGGCGTGTTGCCACGTCGCAACCTGGGATTTGGCTGGGCTGATCAGTCGTCAACTTGGATCAAAATCAGCGACGAGTGAAGTCGAGATGGAACTGTAGAGATCCTGCGGTCTAGAGAGACTTGCGCGACTTTAATCCATTTTAAGCAGGCGCAGCAGCTTGAAAAAGAGAAACGCATTGCGCAAACTAGGCAGGATATAGCGTTCGTCGTGTCTCATCATCTCGGCCAGATTTTTGCGAACTACGATTCTCTTGCGGTCACCTGCTGACCGATCTATACTCGGAGGCGGCTGGACGCATATGGGACGCAAGAGACCGGAGGACGCCATGTCTGAGCAACTCAAGAGCCTCATCGATCAAGCTCGTAACTACCAGATGTCGGTTGAAGAACTAACGGAGCAAGAAATTAGTTTCGCCTACGGTAACGCTCACTTCGAGAACGAGCGTATCACGCGTGAGATGGTGGTTCGCGCGCTGCCCACGCCGGGCAGCAGTCGATTGGCGGATAATACGGCTTCCGGTTGAAGGTGGAACACGATCAACCTCTCTATTCGGACCCGGCTGAGAAAGACCATTTGGAGGCGCGGAACGCGCGCCTCCAGTTCCGCCGGGTCATCGATCTTATCCCCGACGCCCGGGGCGAGCCGAAAGACGCAGGTCACCTGTTGCGGCTGACGCCCGAGATCATCAAAGCCCTTCACTTCTCTGCCATCCAGGGAATTTACTCCTGTGCCGGTTCCTTCCGGAGTCGGAACGTAAAAATCACTTCTTCGCCCCACAAACCCCCGTCACACCAGTCCGTCCCGCACCTGGTCGATGAGATGTGCGAGAGGGCCAACGACTCACGGGATGAGTGGAACCCCATCCAGACCGCCGCTTACCTACTTTGGAGGCTAAACTGGATTCATCCCTTCATGGGCGGCAACGGACGAACGTCCCGAGCCGTTACCCACTTGGCCCTCTGCGTACGACTCGGCTTCATACCGCCAGGCAACCCAACGATCCACGAACACATCGTAGCGAATCGGAGGCGGTATATCGAGGCGCTGAGGGATGCAGACGATGCATGGAAGGTTCATGTCCTGGACATCAGGCAGATGGGCTTGTTCCTTGACGAAATCCTCGGAATGCAACTTAGATCCGCGTCAGACCACAGAACCACACCGTAGACCAATCCTGGGTGCCCTCGGGCCCGATTGCGGACGGCGGGAGCCCCCAACCCACGTCGGATGTCGATCCGACCGAGCGCAGTACATTCATGAGGTATTAGGGGACTTGGGGGCGGACCGGGCTCGGCTCTCCGGGCGATCTGACCTCACCGACCGGACCGGAGCAGGCAGGCGGCATGCTTCGCAATCGTTCGCCGCCGGGCCAAGGATCGGGGAAGATGTCACCCGGCTCGACTCCGAGGACGCCGGCGATCTTCACGATGATCTGCGGGGCACCCGGTCCGTCCAGCCCGATGCCCACCTCCAGGAGATGCAACTGCCGGACTCGCTTGAGACCGATCGGTTTCACCAGCCTTGACGGGATCATTCCCTGTTCTTCCCGCAGCCGGCGGATTCGCCACCCCGCCTCGATCGCTTCCTTCGAGGCCGGGCCACTCCCCTCGTTGACCACCGGGACGTCGGTAGCCGAGTGTTTCGAGCGTCGCCCGCCAGCGCCCGTCGTGGACATCGGACGAGCCGGCGCGGGGTCCTCGGCGATCGGAGGGACGGTGCAGGCCCTCACATGACGCTCGACCTCCCGGGCGTAAATCAGTATCCACTTCCCACCGTAGCCCGGTCGCGTATGCTCGATGAGGCGTGCCTTGGTAAGCCGTCGGACCTGCGCCTCGCTCATCTTCATCCTCGCCGCCTCAGTCACCGTTAGAAGTTCGTCCCCCACGGCTGTCCCTCCCCGCTGGTGTTGGCGATCCGCTCCACCGCTCCTGACGAAACCTTCGTCCCAGAAGTCCTAACTCTCGACAGAACAAATAATTGCGTCGAACAGCGCCAGTGTAGCCGCCAACGCCGGTGCCGCAAGAGGGGCGTTTCTGTCCACTCGTGACGATTGTGGCACACCGGGGGCTCCCTCGACATCGGAGGATTCCGCTGCGTCGACGACACCCGGCGTCGCGGAGGAGGGTCGGCAGGGAAGGGAGAGAGGCCGGGGCCGCCCGGCCAAGGATTAAGGCGGACGCCCCGGCAGGCGGGGTTGAAAGCACGCCGACGCCTTCGATGGCGCGCCGACGTGCCGCCCGACCGGACACCGCCGCCTCATCCGACGGCCGAGCTGTCTTCAATGTAGCAGGCCAGCAAATCACCCGCCTCGGTGATGCCGGAGATCACTAGCGGGGCTTTCGTTGGTCCACCACGTCTTGGACGGCGAGGCGCACTAACTCGGGGGCGATCCCGGGCGACAACCGCTTCAGCACCTCCCGCTCGGTCGCGTCGGCCCCGCCGCCGACCCCCGCGGCGAAGTCGCGGCCCCAACCGTGATCGTACGCCGCCATCTCGTGGAGGCGAGCCGCCTCGCCGTAGGCGATCCGGTTGCCGAGCCGGGACCGCATGTCGTTCGGTAGTTCGTCCCGCATGCCTCGATGATTGACAGGATCATAGGTTTAGGCCAAGCGTACAGTACGACCCTTCGACTGTAACGGATATTCCGATAGGGCGCCTGCGGCAGGCAGTTTGTAGAAGATTCCATCACGGGGCCGTGTCGTGAGGGAGGCGATCCAGGTCCTGCACCCGTGAGGCCCCAGCCGGGACGTTTGTGAAGGGGGAGTGCGGACTCTGGTACCTTCGAGAAAAGGCCGAAAAGCGTGACGCGGCGGACTGGACACGAGTCAGCGGCCCGATTCCGATGACTGCGGTGCCGGGAGATCATCTGGAAGGAATTTGAGCCTGGCTGCGCGTCCACTGGGAACCACCGAGGTATCCCTCGACTGTGAACGGGTGCGAGGGCTGATGGTCCGACTGTCGAAGCAGTGGGTTTCAGAGCCTCATTTTGGAAGTATTGGTGGAAGTATGAGACTGGCCCGGCATGGCCCGCAATGACTCAAGATGGCACTCGGGGCGCAAAGAGAAAGCCCGGAGATAATCCCTAGGCTCGCTCTAACCTGTTAATTTACGAAGACTTGTCGCAGATTGTCCCGGGAATGGAGCCACTGACAAATTCCCGGCTGAAGCGCGCCCGGTAGGATTCGAACCTACAACCTTCGGATTCGAAGTCCGCGACTCTATCCGTTGAGCTACGGGCGCCGGTGACAACAAGTATAGCAGCCGCGACGGCCGGGGCAAGCCCGCGGCCGTCGCTTTCGATCGGCTCAGGCGTGGAGTTGGTCGTAATGCGGGGTGACCTTCCGGATATTTGGCTCCACATCGACCTCGACCTGGCCGGTCGCCCAGCGGAGGGCTCCGATCAGCAGGGCCTGGTACATCGGGCTTTCCCAGACGTCTTCACGGTGGCCCATCGAGGTGAAGAAGACGCGGCCCTTGTCGTGCATTCGCGCCCAGGTCATTGGGTAGTTCGGACGATGGTACATCTTGCCCTGCATGCCGTTCGTGTTCTGCACCATGATGACGTGCAGATCGTCGGTCATGTTCTTGAGGGCGTACCATTCCTCTTTCAACCGGAAGGAGTGGCCCTCGCGGCCGAATCCATCGGCGACGCCGGGGAACTTCGGATCGACGATGTCGATCTGGCACTCTTGCTGAGCGCCATGGACGATAAACTCACCGCCAAGCATCTGAATGTAAGGGTCGCTCGCGCCCTTGTTCCGCTTCCCGTGGTGGCCGAAAGTGTCGGAGGCACAGTGCATTCCGAGGAAGCCCTTGCCGCCTCGGATGGCGTCGTAGAGGGCTTTCTCACCGTCGGCGGAGATGGCGGGCGACTTCTCGGAACCGCCCTCGGTGGTGAGATCGCCGGTGGTCTCGAAGACGAAGGCGTCCCACTGGCCGATCTTGTCGGGATCGAACATCCGGCCATCCTTAGTGGCGACGACCTCGAAGCCGTGTTCCTTGCCGGCCTTCGTCAGGACCGTTTCGGCGAGGCTTGGCTTGCCGCCCTTTCGGGTGACGACCGGGTGGGGGAAGCCGGCGCTCTTCATGAAGAAGAGGACCTTTTTGGTAGGCCCCTCGGGCCGGGCCAGGGCCTGTCCCAGGGCGCCGGCGCCAAGCCAGGCGGCACCACCAGCCAGGAGCAGATCGCGACGACTCATTCCGTTCGACATCGTGGGAGACTCCGGAAGAGGGAAGGAAAGCAGCGGGCCACGGGCCCCGATCCGACCCGTTTTACCCGAGCCGGAGGTCCAAGGGAACGGGCCAGATCACGAAGCCCGGCGCCCTGGCGTTTCCGCTTGCGGGCGGGGCGGGCTCCGAGTAATCTGGTGCCCGCTGGCGTACTTCTGTTGACGACGGACCAGGCCCGTGCCGTCCCCTCGACCCAATGGCCACCGATCGCCCACGGGGGTCGCCGCGCGGACATCAACACCGGCACGGATGCCGAGGCCCGATCGGGCCCTGGCTTCCGGCCCCTCGGTCGGAGACGCGATAAGGATGTCCCAACTCACTGCCGCACCCGAATCCGCACGGAAATCCGAGCTCTCGCGCCTCTGTGTCGCGATTCGCGGGAAGCTCCAGTTTATGGATTATCTGGTTCGCGCCGCCGTCGCCGACGCCGAACGCTACCAGGACGAAACCGATCCCGGCACCCGGATCTTCATCCGGCAGCTCGTCGAAATGCACGCGGCCAACCTCCGGCAGGAGGGGCAGAACATGCGGCTCGTCGGCGACCTCTGCGGCGAGCTGGAATCCCTGGTCGAAGGCCCGTTCGACGCCCCCGACTCGGGGGAATTCGCGTGATCACCCCGACGAACGGCAACCAGGGAGGTCTCCTCATGCGAACCCTCGACGCTCCTCGCGATGAATTCGACGGACCCGACGCCGCAACCGCGACCGTCGCCGGCCCTCCGCGAGCCGGCTCCGCCTCACCCGAACTCCGGCGGTCGCTCGCCGAGATCAAGGGGCAGGCCCAGTTCCTGCTCTACCTCGCCGATCAGATCGAGGAGTCGCTCGATCAGCTTTCCCACGAGGCCGACGCCTGCCACGGCGCCTTTCTCTGCAAGGTCCTCTCCATGTATTCCGGTCAGCTCGAGAGCAAGCACCAGGGACTCGGCGAGAAGATCGCCGAGGCCTGCCAGGAGGTTTACGTCACCGTTCGCGAGCGTGAGATGGCCTGATGCTTCGTGAAGGAATGACGATCGGGATTCGGATCTCGGGGGGGCGAATTTCCTCGCAAACCCCGTGCATCGACCGAGTCGGGGCGAGATCCAGTCCGATCCCGCCCCTCGCCGGACTTTGGTGGCTTACTCCCCTTCGGACTCGGCGAGGATTCGGCGATAAGCCTTTCGGGCGACATCGTACGCCTCACGCGCCGCTACCTTTTCCGAGTCGCGAATCGCCTTCTCCTTTTGCGACCAGCAACGATCAACGGCCTTCTCGCACCATTCGGCCGACTTCCGCGACGCTCGGACCGGCTTGCCGTCGACCAGCACGAAGACCGGATTCGTGTGCGACGACGCGAAGACCCGGAGCGCCACCCAGCTCGATCGCCGGATCGGAATGTCGAACGAGACGCCCACGATGTTGCCGTCAGCCGTGACCTCGGTCCGCGCCACCGGCTCGCCGTTGACGATCACCTCGACCGGAACCTTGCGCGTCGGACCGATTCGGGCACGTTCCAGGTCCCAGTAAGGCTTCTCGTCCAGCGGCCTCGACCGGATCGCGCGGGCCTCGGGCGAGAGGCCGGGATCGAGAAAAGCCGCAACCTGCGCCGTCACCTTCACCGTCCCCGGCTTCGCCAGCTTCAACTCGCTTCCCGACTCCCCAGGCGCGACGTTGTCGACCCGGAAGTCCACGAGATGGCTCTTGCCATCGGTAACGTACGAACGCCCGAGCTTGATTCCCTCGACCCATCGATCAAAATCGAGCTGTCCTTCGTCGAGCCGAACGTAGACCCGCCCCAGGCCGACCCGCTCGCCGTAAATGCAAGGGAAATCGGTCTCACCGCTCAACTTCGTCCGGAATCCACAATTAAGCGTGTGATACCAGATATTCAACTCCCAGGGTGCTGGCGTGTCCACCGAAGAGATGAAGTCGACCGCGTCGTGAACAACGTCGACGATGTACTCGTTGGCACCGATGCCGTCGAAGGGCGGAACCTCTTCTGTTGGGATCTTCGAGCCGGAGACCTTCAGGCCCCAGCCCGAATGCGAGAAGCCGACCACTCCCCCCTGCGACTTGCCCCACTTCAGGACGGGGAGGTCCCAGCTTGGCCATTCCTCGATCCGGGTCGTGCCCGGGTAGTCGTCTTCCTTGAGTCGGAGGAGGCAGAGATGTCCGGCGTGTGAGGACGGGAAACCCGAGACCTCGACGTCGTATCGCATCAGGTATTCGGAAGTGGAGAGCGAATGGATTTTTCCCTCAAAGAATTGCTTCTGAGCGTACCAGCAGGGGCCCCAGGAGAGCACGCAACCGACGTCGAGATCCTCGCCGACGATGTGACGCCACATATCCTCGGGCTTCACACCTTCGGTTGGGCTCTCATAGTGGCCGCATCCGGCTGCGTGGACGTGGTGATCTCCGGAATACCACCCCATTTTCGCCAGATTGATCCAGCGGCGAAGCGCGAAGACCTCGCGATGCATCCGGCCACGTGGAACGGTCATGGATTGGCGGGTGACGAGATACTCCGGTCCTCGCGTGACCTCGACCAGGTAATTTCCGGGCGCCAGCGAGACAGTCTCGCCGTTACTCCGGTAGACCTGGGGATGGAAGAAGAAGTCGGGCGCGAGGCGACGGCCGGGCGAAGGGTAGACCCGGCCGAGCTTGTCGCGGATCACGAAGGAGGCCGTGGTTGGCCGGCCGTCCTCGTCGCGGACGCCGAGGACGACCGTGACCGCGGGCTCGCACCGGAAGAGCAGGTCGATGTCACTGCGAAAGCCTAGGTCCTGAGTCCCCTGGCCGACATTGAAGCGAATCTTCGCCTCGCGGCGGCCCTGGTCTCGGCTGTAGAGCTGGATGATCCGGTATTCGAGCGCGAGGCCGGAGAGGGTTTTCCTGAGCGGGCGGTCGTCGAACGTCGCGAGGTCCAGCCAGCGCTGGAGGACCTGAGAAGGCTTTACCGAAGGCTTCGGGTCGGGTCTTCCCGAGGAGACCCGGTAGACCGGTTCGGCATTGGGGCTTTCGGCGGCGAGGTGCGCGGTGACGCCGGCCTGGTTGTGGACCTTTACAAGAAAGGCCGACCACCCGTTCTGAAGGAGCCGGGGCTCGGCCGGGCCCTGAACGGCCTTCACCCGGCTCTCGGCGTTGATCTCGATCCCAATGAGGCATCGGCGGTCGAGAACCTCCTGGATCGCCCGAATGGCGGCCTCGCCACCCGTCGAATCGATGGCCTGATTGAGCCTGGCGGCCTCCTCGGGAACGAGCGGCTCTCCGAGAAGGACCAGCGCCTCGGCAAGCCGTTTCGCCTGTGCCGATAAAGGCTGGAACTCGACGTCGAGCACCATAGGTAAGTCGTCGGCGCGGCTCGGAGAGCCGGTCGCCGCCATCAGGAAGCCCGCGGCGAGCACCACGATGGCTTGAGGGAGTCTGGATCGAGTTGAGATCATCTGGGTTCCTCACCTGATCGCCGGTTGTCCGAAATCCGTGGAGCTCGACGTCCAAACCCGGTTTACCCGCTCCGGTGCCGACGTTCAAGGAGCGGCCCGACGAACCCGAGATGGAAGACCCGGGAAGCGGGCTCATGTCGCAACCTGGACGCGATGGTAGAATGCCTGGCTCATCCAGGACCAGAGGGATCGCCGATGCGAGACATCGTCATCGCCACCGCGCAGTTTGAGCACCGCGACGGCGACAAGAATTACAATCTCGGGCGCATCCGAGAGCTCACTCAAAACGCGTCCGCCCGGGGCGCCGAGGTCGTCTGCTTCCACGAGTGCAGCATCACGGCCTACACATTCTTGCAGACCCTTTCGCGCGAACAGCTCGACGCCCTCGCCGAACCCGTGCCCGACGGGCCCTCCGTCACCGCGCTGGTCGAGATCGCCCGCGAGGCCAGGGCCGTTGTCATGGCCGGTTTGATCGAGCGTGAGCCCGACGGCCGGCTCTACAACAGTTACGTGGCGGTCGGGCCCGAGGGACTGCTCGCGCGGTTCCACAAGCTTCACCCGTTCATCAGCCCGTTCCTGACACCTGGGCGCGGATATGAAGTGGTCGAGATCCGAGGCGTCCGATTCGGCTTCCTGATCTGCTACGACAACAACCTGCCGGAGAACGTCCGAGCAACAACCTTGATGGGCGCCGAGGTGATTGTGATGCCGCACGTGACCGGCGGCACGCCATCGACAATGCCAGGCCGAGGGACGATCGAACCCGCACTCTGGGAGAACCGTCATCGCGACCCGGAGCGTCTCCGGCTGGAGTTCCGCGGGCCGAAGGGACGAGCCTGGCTCTCGCGGTGGCTCCCCGCGCGGGCCTGGGAAAATGGCGTATTCGCCATCTTTGCCAACAACATCGGCCGCGACCACGAGACAATCAAACCGGGCCTCTCGATGATTCTGGATCCGAGTGGCGACGTGATCGTCGAGAGTCATGCTCTCGATGATGAGGTCGTCGTCGGTCTCCTGACGGCCGAGGCCCTCGAACTCGCTCCTGGCCGCCGGTATCTGCGCGCCCGGCGTCCCGAGCTGTACGGAAAACTGCTCGAGCCCCATCCCCCCGGCCATTCGCCATTGACGAGCCCCGGCTGGAAACTGGCCCATGAAATCGCAGAAAGGGAGAATAATCGTCCGGTTACTCCCCGAACTTAACTTGCCGGGATGGGCGAACCGGGTTATGGTCCACTCGACCCGGCGGGACCGGGTCCGGACAGGACGGAGGCACCTCGTCTCGATGAGGGGATGGATTCCCATGACATCACCGCGATGGCGGCGCGCTCGCAAGATCGGCCTCGTGGCCCTGATCGCTCCAACACTCTGGACCCTGATCGTGCTGGCCGCACCGACTGAGTGGGTACGTCGGCGGATCGTGGCGCAACTTGAAGCGCGCAGTGGGCGCCGGGTGGAACTCGACTCGGTCTCGATCGGGTTACTGGGAGGCATCCACCTCACTGGCCTTCGGATCGGCTCCGCGACCGACCTCAAGGATCCCTGGTTGAAGTCCGGTAGTATCCGGCTCGATTTCGGCGTCATGCGGCTGCTCTCCGGCGAGTGGCGGCCGAACCGGATCGAGGTCGATGGAATGGACCTGCGCGTCCTCCGCCGGGCCGACGGAAAGCTTGAACTCGCGGACCTGCTCCGCCCGAAGGGGCCTCGGATCGGTCGCGACGGCCGCCCCGCACCCGAGGACGCACAGATCGCGATGCGGCTGCATCGGGCCAGGATCGCCGTCGTCGACGAACCCAGCCGGACCCGGATCGAAGGCCGCGAGATCGAGGGGATCGGCTACACCGTCGGCCGCCTGCTCGTTGTCGAGCAGATTCGGGGAGCGGTCAACGGAGGAGAATTGCGTTTCTCCGCCCGCATCGACCGAACCGCCTCGAACCTCGTCGCCGAGGCTCGGGTTCGAGCGGAGGACGTCGGGATCGACGCCAACCTTGGAGTGCTCCGTTACGCCGTGCCCGTCCTTGCCGGAGCGACCGAGGGGACCACCGGACGGCTCGGCGCCGACCTGGTCGTCCGCGGCCAGGGGACGACCTGGCCGATGCTTGTCAAAAAACTCCGAGGCCGAGGGGAGGTCGCCCTGAAACGGGTCTCGATCGACGGTACACCGCTGATGACCCAGCTCTCCCGGTTCGTGGACCTCGGCGCCCGTCGCCGGGTGGGAACGATCCAGACCACCTTCGGCTACCGGGACGGCCGGATCTCGACCGATCGAATGACGCTCAACATCGGGCGCGTCCCGGTGGCGATGTCTGGCTGGACAGACCTCGACGGCCGGATCGATTACCGACTCCGGATCGTCGGTCTCGAGAACCAGCTCCCCGACCAGGCCCGCCGCCTTCTCGGCGAACTGAAAGTGGACCTCGGTTCGATGACTACGCTGACACTCCAGGGAACTCTCGATCAGATGGTGGTGGCCGTGAACGGCAAGGCGATCGACAAAAAAAAGATCCGCGACCCGCTGCGTAACCTTCCCGCCGAGGATCGAGAGCGGCTCCGGCTCCTCGGTCGGCAACTCCGCGAGGGACTGCTCCGCTGATCCCGACGGAACACCCACCCCAGCCATCCAAACGTTCGCTTGATTCGGGGGGAAACCCCTCCTAGAATCCTCTCAGAATCCGGCCGGGATGGATTTCCGCGATCCCGGATTGTGAGAGCCACGGGGACCGTCCCCGTCGGATTCTCGGGCCATGGAGATCCATTGACCACTGCCCGTCCATTCAGGCATCCGCCCCGCCGTGGAACGGAATTCTGGCGCGAAGCGGCGCCTGGTGATTCATCCTGTACACAATAGAGGAACCGCGGACGAATCCCGACGCGTTTTTGGCCACTTGTCCCCTCATCCCGACCCAAACCTGTCTTCCCGCGGCGTCAAGGCTCGAATTCCCTGGAATCCCACGCCGACGCCTCACCCCAGGCGTCAGGCCCGCTTATAATGACGGGATGACGGCCGCCTCCCAGGTTGCGGATAACACCGCTGACTGATTGGCTCCCTCTTGCGTAGAATGAAGGGTGGAGCAGGATGTGGGACGGCGCGAAGTGGGGACAATCGTCGGATCGGAGTAGACCGCATGTATGAACGCTTCACCGATCGTGCACGCAAGGTGATGCAGCTTGCCAACCAGGAGGCGCAGAGATTCAACCATGAGTACGTGGGGACCGAGCATGTCCTCCTGGGGCTGATCAAGGAGGGGAGCGGTGTGGCCGCGACCGTCCTGCGGAACATGGACGTCGACCTGCGAAAGATCCGCAACGAGATCGAGAAGATCGTCCAGGCCGGCCCCGAGATGGTGACGATGGGTAAGCTGCCGCAGACCCCTCGGGCCAAGAAGGTCATCGAGTACGCCATCGAGGAAGCGCGCAACCTGAACCACAACTACGTGGGGACCGAGCACCTCCTGCTGGGGCTTTTGCGCGAGCAAGAGGGCGTGGCTGCCCAGGTGTTGATGAACCTGAATCTCAAGCTGGAAGAAGTGCGCGAGGAGGTGCTGAACTTGCTCGGTCATGGGATGGACGCTGGCGGCGAGAGCGAACGCGGCGCCACGTCAAAAGGCAATAAGTCCAAGACCCCGGCCCTGGACTCGTTCGGACGCGACCTGACCGACCTGGCTCGGCAATCCAAGCTTGATCCGGTCATTGGCCGCCAGAATGAAATCGAGCGCGTGATCCAGATTCTCTCGCGCCGGCAGAAGAACAACCCGGTCCTGCTCGGCGAGGCAGGCGTCGGCAAGACGGCGATCGTCGAGGGCCTCGCCCAGATGATTGTCGACGGCAACGTCCCCGAGTTGCTTCGGGACCGACGGATCGTTGTCCTGGATCTCGCGATGATGGTCGCCGGGACCAAGTACCGCGGCCAGTTCGAGGAGCGGATCAAGGCCGTGATGAACGAGGTCCGTCGAGCCAAGAACACGATCCTCTTCATCGACGAACTGCACACGCTCGTCGGCGCCGGCGGCGCCGAGGGAGCGATCGACGCCTCCAACGTGCTCAAACCGGCCCTCGCTCGAGGCGAGGTCCAGTGCATTGGAGCAACCACGCTCGACGAGTATCGTAAATACATCGAGAAGGACGGCGCCCTGGAGCGCAGGTTCCAGACGGTGGTGGTCGAGCCTCCCAGTCGTGCCGAGGCTCTGGAGATCCTTCGCGGCCTTCGCGATCGATACGAGGCGCACCACCGCGTCCAGATCACCGACGAGGCGCTCGAGGAGGCGGTTGAGCTTTCGGACCGGTACATCACTGGCCGTTGCCTTCCCGACAAGGCCATCGACGTCGTCGACGAGGCCGGCGCCCGTGTCCGGCTCAAGGCGATGACCCGGCCGCCGGACCTCAAGGAGCTGGACGAGCAGATCGAGCGGCTCAATCAGGACAAGGAAGAGGCGGTCGCCAACCAGGACTTCGAACGCGCCGCCGCCCTCCGCGACCAGGCCGACAAGCTCAAGAAGAAAAAGGAAACGATCACCCGGGAGTGGCGCGAGCGCTCCAAGGAGATCGATGGCACGGTCGACGAGGAGGTTATCGCCGAGGTCGTCAGCAAGATGACCGGCATCCCGCTGACCCGGCTCGAGACCGAGGAGACGACCCGCCTGCTCCGCATGGAGGAGGAGATCCAGAAGAAGGTCATCTCCCAGTCCGAGGCGATCAAGCGGATCAGCGAGGCCGTCCGCCGGAGCCGCGCCGGGCTCAAGGACCCCAAGCGGCCGATCGGCACGTTCGTCTTCGCCGGCCCCACCGGCGTCGGCAAAACCCTGCTGGCCAAGGCGCTGGCCGAGTTCATGTTCGGCGACACCGACGCGTTGATCCAGATCGACATGTCGGAATACATGGAAAAACACAACGTCTCGCGGCTGATCGGCGCCCCGCCGGGCTACGTCGGCTACGAGGAGGGCGGCCAGCTCACCGAGAAGATCCGCCGCCGGCCCTACGCCGTGATCCTGCTCGACGAGATCGAGAAGGCGCACCCTGACGTGTATAACACGCTCCTCCAGATCATGGAGGAAGGTCGGCTCACCGACAGCTTCGGCCGCAACGTTGACTTCAAAAACACGATCATCATCATGACGACCAACGCCGGGGCCGAGGTCACGTCGCAGACGAATGTCTTCGGCTTCGACCGGGGCCGCGACGACGCCGCCAGTTACGAGCAAATGAAGGAGCGGCTCAAGGTCGCCATCGAGAAGTACTTCCGTCCCGAGTTCCTCAACCGGCTCGACGACGTGATCGTGTTCCACTCGCTCACCAAGGACAATCTCAAGACGATCGTCGACATCGAACTGGCGAAGATCCGAGGTCGCCTGGGCGAGCGTGGCCTGGAGTTGGTGATGAACGACGCGGCCAAGGAACTCCTGATCGCCCGCGGCTATAACCCCGACTACGGCGCCCGTCCGCTCCGCCGCGCGATCGAAAACATGATCGAGAACCCGCTGGCCGAGGAACTGCTCCGCGGCAACTTCCAGGGCAAGGACAGGATCTACGTCGAGGTCCAGGGCGAGGACGAGAACCGTCGGTTCAAGTTCAACGCGGTCTCGTCGAAGGACGAGGAGGCCCAGCCGGCCCTCGTCGGCGCCTCGGGCTCGGCCGAGTCCGAGGCAAAGGGCTCCTGAGCCTCGCCTCCCCGCGACATCCGATGCGAACCGGCCCGCCCGGGGATCCCAGGATCCCCCGGCGGGCCTTCCTTCTGGATCTCAGACGCCCTCGGAAGACGGCTCGACGGCGTGCGACCGGCCGGCCTCAAGGAAACTCGCCTGCCGGACCATTGCCGTCCCGGGGGGCCGATGCCAGGCCCGGTCCAGCAAGACCAGGAAAGCCGGAACCAGGATCGGACGAACCAGGAACGTGTCGAGCAGAACGCCCAGGCTCAGCGCGAAGCCCAGTTCACGGAGCGAGGCGAGCTTGCCAACCAGCAGGGCTCCGAAGGTCCCGGCCATGATCAGGCCGCACGAGCTAATGATCCCGCCGGTGTGCGCCACGGCCCGACGCGTCCCTTCGGTCACACCGTACTTCCGCTCCTCCTCCAGCACCCTCGCCATGAGGAAGATGTTGTAGTCCTCGCCCACAGCCACCAGGATCACGAACAGGAAGAAGCCGACAATCCAGTCGAGGCCGCCCCAGGGAGCTGGTCCCCGGTGCATCGCCGAGAAAACAAGGTCGGTCAGCCCGAGCGAGGCCAGGTAGCCCAGAACCACCGTCGCGACCAGGTAGAGGCCGATCCCCGGCCGTCGCAGCAGCACGACCAAAATCACGTAGATTCCTATCGTGATCAGAACATACATTCGGCGAAGGTCGGCGGTCGTGACGCGGCGGAGGTCGTTGACCATGGACGTGGAGCCTGCCATTCCGATCGCGCGGGTGCCGGCGATCGGCTGTCCATCGGCGGTCGCCTCGTCAAGCACGGTCCGAACCCGCTCCAGGGTGTCCAGGCTGATCTGCGAGAAGGGGTCGGTCTTGAAAATGATGTCGAACCGCGTGATATGTCCGGCGTCGGCCGAATCGGCCGGCTTGACACCGACGTAACGCGAGACGGCTCCCCGGCGGAGGAGGTCGTCGGTGAAGCCGCCGAAAAACCCGCGATCAGGACCACCGAGTGGCCGGCCGACCGGCTGCGTGAGCGACCGGACCTCGGCGACATTCTCGATGGCGAGCAGGCGGCGGCTGACCTCGGCGATTGCCGATCGGCCAGCCTCGGAACGGAAGTCAAGTTTCGGGTCGTCGATCAGGGCCGTGGCCGGACTGAGCTCTCCCACCGCGAAATGCCGGCGGATCATCTCCGAGCCGACGACGCTCGGCCGGTCGGGATCGAGATCGGCGAGCTGGTTATAACTTGGTCTCGCCCGGTATCCGACGACCGCTAGCGGGAGCAGAGCAACCAGGCAAACCGAAAGAATCGCCCCCGGATGCCGGACGATCAGATCGGCCGCGTAGATCCAGAAACCGGGTGCGGGGGCCTCGTCGAAATCCGGGTCGTCCGCGGCGGAACCACCCTCGCGACGGACCTCGCGAAACGGCCAGTAGATCGCCCCCCGGAGCAGGGCGAGCATCGACGGCGCCATTGTAAGAGAGGCCAGAAGCGCGACGGCCAGACTCACCGCGATTGTCGGTCCGGTGTACTTGATCTTGGCGAAGCTGGAGAAGAAGAGCATTCCCAGGCCGACGATCACCGTTCCGGCCGAAGCCACCAGGGCCCCACCTACCTGCTCGATCGAATGCCGGAGCGCATCTACACGGCTCCGCCCTCGCTTCAGTTCCTCGGTGTATCGGGCGATCAGGAAGAGGCAGTAGTCGGTCCCCGCGCCGAAGAGTACGACCACGACGAAAACCTTGGTGATGTTGATCACCTGAAAGCCAATGTCCGGAAACTTCGTAAGCATCGCGACCGATCGAAGCGAGACGACCACCGAGAGAGCGATTGTTACCAGTGGGATCATCGCCAGAAGCGGCGATCGGTAGACGATCAGCAGGATCACGACGACGAGAAAGACGGTCATCCAGGTCGTTTTCTCAATGCTCTCGTTGGCAGCCGTATTGATATCGTGGCCGACGACCGCCGAGCCAGTCACACCGAGCCGGAGCCCGCTGGAGAACTCGGTGCGCTGCTGGTCGGCCCAGTCGAGGATTCGATCCACCGCCACCCGGGTCGTTTTGGCCTGATAGGTTCCATCAAGCGAGATGATCGTCAGGACGGCCCGAGCGCCGATGTCGCCACCGTCGCCCCGGAGACGGGGACCGATGACGGGCGTCTTGTAGGTGTCGATCCGCTTGACACCCAGGTTGCGTTGCTCCTGGACCAGCCTGGAGAAACGGGCGATCATCGCGTCGATCGCCGCGTAGTCGGCGGAGGTCAAAGGACCGTCCAGACGCTCGCAGGCGAGCACGACCTGCGAACTGGCCGCGTCGCGCGGGAAGCCGCGCTCGAGCAGTTCCTGGCCGACGACGCTGGGATAGCCGGGCGGGAAGAAGCGAACGTCGTCGTCCTTGGTGACCTCGTCCCACCGCGGCGCGACGGAGAGGAGCAGCGCGGCGGCGGCGAAACCGCACAGAACCACGGCGCCCGGGCGTCGGATGACGAGGCGGGAGATCGCGGAGAACATATCAAAATCGCATTCTGCTGCGGCGACCGGCCCGGTCCAGGGCCACGGACCACCCGTCGCGCACCTCCCCTACCCTCGGTCGCCGCCGTCCCTGGCGCAATAGCCGAACATAGTCGAAGTGGAACCGACTGTCAAAGGATTTGATCGTCACGCGGACCGGCGATCGACCGGATTCCCTCGCGTCGAGCCGGGTTGGCTTGCCCCGCGAAAACGTCGATTCCGGGACGAGCCACTTGCCGTGGCGTCACGAATGGCCTAGGAATTCTGGTAGGAGAGATCCGGGGGCTGGCCCAGGGGGAAGCGAATGGGCTTCCCTCTCCCTTCGCTGTCCCCGTCCCATCCGAGCCCAGGGCCCGACAACGGTCTTGAGGGCCGGCCCGTTCCATCGATCCCGACGTCCTATGCAAGGACTGCCAGGGGATTATTGGATCTACCTTTGGGTGTATTCTGACATTCCGTT
>DAIDKV010000030.1 GCA_027449865.1 Planctomycetales bacterium | reverse complement strand
TCGCCCCCATCACGGGGGCGTGGATTGAAACGTCCGCAACGCGATCAGCCGTCTCCGCCGGTGCGTCGCCCCCATCACGGGGGCGTGGATTGAAACCTCCCGAGCTGGCCGACGTCCTCGCCGCGTGGTTGTCGCCCCCATCACGGGGGCGTGGATTGAAACCTATTCAATAGGTGCAGTCAGAGGGTCCGAACCGTCGCCCCCATCACGGGGGCGTGGATTGAAACGATAATCTCCCAGTTGGCCGAAGCCGAAAAGGCGGTGTCGCCCCCATCACGGGGGCGTGGATTGAAACCAGCCGAACAGCCGCATGATGAAGTCACGCTGCGTCGCCCCCATCACGGGGGCGTGGATTGCAATCAAAAGTCCATATTTCATGCAAATTCATCATTACAGACCGTGAATGGCGGTCACTCCTCGGCCCTCGATGGCGATGAGGGCGCCGTCGGGGTGGTCGGGATCGGCGGCGATGGCCTGGATGCGCGACCGGCCGATCAGCGGGACGTCGTCGAGGTGGTGGAGGGTTTTGCCGTCGGCTTCGAGGACGGAGAGGCCCTCGTCGCCGCCGAGCCAGAGTCGGCCGCGGGCGTCGCGGGCGAGTCGGGCGACGGGTCGGCCGCCGGTCGTCAGGCGGGGTGTCCAGAGGCGTCCATCGGCCATCGTGAGCGTACGCAGGCCGTCGTCGGTCGCCAGCAGTAGTTCGCCCGGTTTCCAGGCGATCGCGTCGCGGATGACTCGTCGTGTGCGAAGCTCCGGTGGCGACTCGATCGTGAGCTTCGCCTCGCGGAACCCCTCGCCGTAATTGAGGCGGAGCAGCAGGCGATGCTCGGGGTCGTGGAAGATCCAGGGCGGACCGTCGTCGTGGATCGCGACCAGGTCCAGTTGCAGGTCGCTCCAGTCGGGACGGGGCGATTCCGACTCGGGGTTCACCGTGGCCGTTTCAACCCATTTCCCACCCTCGAATCTCCGGAGTATCCCCGCCTCCGCCTGCCAGAGAATCCCGCCAGGGGCCAGAAAGCAGCCGCCGGGGTGAAAACCCGCAACCTGACGCCCGAGCACCCGCGGATGGCCGTCGACCCATCGGGCCGTCAGAAGCGTCCCGGGGTCGATCCACGACGACGAGCTCACCGAGACGATCGACCCGTCGCGGCCGACCATCACCCGGGTTCCGTACCACCCGCTCGCCTTCGATTCTCCGCTCGCATCCGGCGCGGCGGGATCGGCCTCGTACGGAGGGCGGTACGAGGCGAGGTCCCATCGACCGCCCCGATACCGCCAGGCCGACCCATCCTCGGCACCCGCGAGCGCCAGCACGCCATCGCTCGATCGGGCCAGCCGGGCGATCGTCCCCGCGCCAAGCTGGCCGGGAACCGCGTGGCCGGTCTCCTGGCCGTCGACCAGGCTCACCAGCCCATCCATCGCCGTGGCGAACGTCCAACGTTCCTTTCCCAGCGAGATCACCGCGCGGACCGCGTCGACATCCACCGGCGCCGAGGCAAACGGCCAGCGCGCCTGGAGCTTTAATTCGTGGTCCTTCCGCCAGCGCCCGAGCTTCGCCCCGGCCCGATAAACGCGGTTCGCCGCGACGACGACCACACCTTCGCCCGTCCCGTCGTCGAGGATCCGGGAGATCGGAACGATCGGCCGATCGGCCGGCGGCTCCTCCGAGGCCGGCTCGGGATCGGGCAGGGCCAGCTCGCGGATTGGAGGAGCGTTCAGGGCCGGCGGCTCGTCTCGAACCCTGCGCTGGGCCTCGATGGCGGCGCGGGCAAACTGGCGACGTTGCCGCTCCTTCTCGCCGGGCGGAATGTTGTCGACCCGATAGAGCTCCTCGGCCGTCCCGGAATCGACGCGCCAGATGAAGCCCTCGGTGAGGACTCCGCGGATGGTCCCGCCGTGGGCCCATACCTGGCCGTCGGGCCGTTCGGTGAAGCCCATGACTCCCAGCCAGAACGGCCTGGGGTTGTGCGGCTCGACCCGGCCGGGGATCACCTGCAAGCGGCCCGCCTCGAAATCGACGAAGGCACACCACCCGCCGAGATCGCCGCGATCGCCGCCCATCCAGAGCCGGCCCTTGCGATCGAGCAAAAAGGCGTCGGCCCGGCCGTTGCCCCGCGGATCTTCCTTCGGATCGAGCCGGTAGGTCCGATCAGATCCAACCTCGTGAACGATCGAGGCTGGCACCGGAAACTCGGTCCCTCGAAACTTGAACGGCTCCACCTTCTCGGCGACCGCGACCAGCCGCTTCCCGACGACTCCGACCCACTGCACCCGCCCCGAGACGCGGGCGACCTCGGCAATTTCGAGGCTCGACGGATCAAG
Source organism: Planctomycetales bacterium (assembly GCA_027449865.1). Classification (GTDB taxonomy): domain Bacteria; phylum Planctomycetota; class Planctomycetia; order Isosphaerales; family Isosphaeraceae; genus JAKAUH01. The sequence continues at coordinate 4,932 of DAIDKV010000030.1, read as the reverse complement.
CCGCCCGACCCGGCCATCCGCGTACCCGACCAGAACAGCGCCCCTTTCACCGCGCCCGAGGGCCGTCGCCGCGATCGGGCCGACCGACTCCTTCACCATCGCAAACGTCGACCGATCGAATCGGATCAGCGTCCCGGCATCGGTCCGCGCGAGGATGGCATTGCCGATGAGAACCGCATCGGCCAGGGCGTTGCGATTGGGGTAAGCCGTGTAATGGGCGACCTTCCCGCCATCGAGCCGGACCGTCCCAGAGGCGGCGGGAACCTCGGCCAGGGCCGACGTCGAGCCGATCGCGACGACCAGGGCGGCAACAAGGAGGGCGGTGGTTTCCAGGCGGCGCGTCATGGCGGGCCTCGAAGGAATGGGAAGGAGGAGACGGCGGGATCTCGAGCGGGACATCGTCCCGATTCCATCATCGCCCCTCGACCCGGACAAAGACAACGCCTCTCCCCTCGATCGCCGCGACGACGCCCTCGCGATGATCGGGATCGGCCGCCATCGCCGCGATTTTCGACCGACCGAGCATCGGCAGCTCATCCATCGGCTGAAGCTTCCCGCCCTCGACCAGAATCAGCCCCTCGCCGCCCAGCCAGAAGCGGCCGATCCCATCGCGAGCCAGCCTCGTGATGTCTCTCCCAGCCTCGATACCCCCCGCCTCGATCCGCCCGCCGTCGATGGAAAACGAGCGCAGCCCGCGATCGGTCGCCAGGAGCATCCGGCCCTTCTCCGAGGGGATCGCGTCGCGGATCTTCAGCCGCTTGCCGGCCTCCTCGGTCGTGACGACCGACAGCCGAGGATCCTGGAAATTCACTCCATACGAGAGCCGGAGCAAAACCTCGTTCCTGGGGTCGAGGAGGATCCAGGGCGGCCCGTCGTCGTGCATGGCGCGGAGGTCCCAGCCGATCCCGGGCCGGCGCGAGCCGACATCGCTGGTCCACTCGGACGAGAAGGCATCGATCCATCGCCCATCGACCAGCCGCTGCAAGCTTACGATCGTCGGTTTCTGGGGCCCGTTCCCGGAAGTCGAGTCGGCCGACCAGATCCCGCCGTCGGGCGTCAGGAAGCACGATTCGCCGGCCCGCATCGAGACCTCTCGGCCGACGACCTCGGCCTTGCCATTCTTCCATCGGGCGACGGCGCGGGTCCCGGGCATCACCGGCGACGCGCTCACCGTGACGATCGATCCGTCGCGGCCGACCAGCACGGTCGAGGAGTGCCATCCCTCCGTCTCGAAATCCTTCTCGTTGGGATCGGCGCTCTCGAACTTCGGCGTGAACGAGACCGAGCCCCACTCGCCCCCGCGAAGCCGCCAGGCTTCCCCGTCGGACGAACCGCCGAGGACGAGGAGCCCTTCCGAGGAGTTCGCGAGCCGCGAGACCTCCTCGATCCCGATCTGCCCGGGGAGGGCGTGATCGGTCTGCTTCCCGTCGACCAGCCGGATCAGTCCGTCGATCGCGGTGGCGAAGATCAGGCCAGGCACCTTCCCCGGCCCGGGGATCGGCAGGACGGCCCGGACCGACGGATAGGCCCCCATCGCGTCCGGGCGCCCCCATCGATATCGGATTTCCAGCTCGTGGACCTTCGACCATCGAGAGAGCTTGATGTCGGTCCGATAGACGCCGCTGAACGCGACGACGATCAGCCCGTCCGCGCCGGGGGCCTCGACGACGTGCGTGATGGGCAGATAGGGGCGATCGGTCGGCAGCGGGTCGGGCTCGGGTCTTTGCTCGTCGTCGTCCACCTTCTCGCCGCGGGCCTGCCGTTCGCGCTGTTTCCTGGCGAAGGCTTCAAGATTGTCGGGATAGTTATCGAGCCGATACAGTTCCTCGGCCCTACCGCGATCGACGCGCCAGAGAAATCCTTCGGTGTCTCCCATGTGGGTGGTCCCGCCGTGGGCCCAAACCTGGCCGTCGCGAAGCTCGGTGAAGCCCATCACGCCCAGCCAGGCGGGGTCGGGCGAGAAATCGTAGATCCTCAGGCCGGGGATCTCGCGGACCTGCCCCGCGCCGAGGTCCACGCAGATGCACCACCCGCCCCACTCGCCGTTGTCGGCGCCGAGCCAGAGCCGATGCTTCTGATCGAGCAGGAACGCCGAGGCCCGGCGCGGCTGCGGGGGATCCTCCTTCGACTCGATCGCAAAGGTCCGACCCGAGCCGAGGTCATGCACGACCGAGGAGCGGACGGGATACGTCCGGCCCCGATCCTCGACCTGTCCGACCCGCTCGACCACCGCGACGATCCGGGGTTTCGCCCCCGGTCGATCGGCCCACGCTCCGACCCATTGCACCTTCCCCGGCACCTTCGCGACCTCGCGGATTTGAAGCGCGGCCGGATCGACGTGGGCGATCCGTCCGTCGTCGAACCCGGCCAGCACCGAGCCATCCGCCCCCCGCCCGAGGCAAGTCGAGGCGGACCTCTCGATGTGCTCCTTCTTCCACGCGAGCGAGTCGCGATCGAACCGCAACAGGGCGCCCGAGCCGCCGATCGCCACGATCGAATCGTCGACGACGACCGCGTCGGCCAGGGCGTTCCGGTCATGGTGATAGGCGTAGTGGGCGAGCTGGCCCGAGGCGAGCCGGACCGTCCCCATCGCGGGCGAGGCGGGGTCGTCGGCGCGGGTGCCCGACGAGAAGATCAGGAGCGCCCCGAGCAGGCCGAGCGATCGTCCGAAGCGTGGCGACATGGCGAGCCTCGATCGGTCAACGGATTCGATTTTTTCGTACGAACCTTTCCGAGATTATCAACGCCCGACCCGGACAAAGACAACACCCCGGTCCTCGATCGCCGCAACGATCCCATCGCGATGATCGGGATCAGCGGCGAGCGCTCTGACCTCCTCGCGATCGAGCATCGGCAGCGTATCCATCGCCTGGACCTTCCCGCCCTCGACCAGAATCAACCCCTCGCCGCCCAGCCAGAGGCGGCCGAGGCCGTCGCGAGCGAGGCGCCGGATCTTCCGGCCGGGATCGATCGGAAACGGAGCCATCGCGAGCCCATCCGCGGCGACGGTCCGCAGCCCGCGATCGGTCGCCAGCAGGAGCCGGCCGCGTTGCCGGCTGTCGCAGGCTGGGTCGAAGCCAATTCGTCGAAGATATCGGAATGGGTGTAACGCGGACGAATGCGCACGGATTCGGCGATTCTCGGCGTCGTGCAAGTCTAGATTACGAACGAGATGGCTTCATGGACGATGGATTCTACCTCGCCCCCCCGATCCGCGCCTTGAGAACTTCGGGCAGGGCGTCCCAGGCCGACTGGTACGACGCTTCCAGCGGCGCGGGGATGTAGACCGACGGTTCGAGGAAGACCGGCATCTCGGGCAGAATCTCGCCGACGGCGATCGGCTCGGCATAGCTCGCCGGAATCGGGCCGGAATCAATCGAGGCCGCCATCAATGGGCGATCGGCGGGCGGTTCGTCGATCTCCTCGCCGAGCGCGAGCCAGACGGCGTGAAGAACCCCGCTCGGATCGTGCTCGCCGGGCGGAAACAGATCGACGAGCAGCAGGTGAACGCGTCCCAGGATCGTCCGGCCGATCGATTCGACGAGAGCGTTCAGAGCCGCCGAGGACGCCTTGTCGGCCGGCGTCACAATCTCGATCACCGCAACGATCCGTCCATCGCGATGATGCACGGCGATCCGGTCGGAAGTTCGCGCCGGCTCGATCGCGGCGAAATGGTCGTCGGGCAGACGGCCGGCGTTGAGGGCGTCGACCAGGGCGCTGATCCATCGGTGTCGGAAGGTGTGGAAAGTCGACGCCCCGGCGCGGGACCAGTCGTGGATCGGCATTCGAGAATCCTTCAGATTGGGACAGAGTCACACATCCTTCCGCGCGCATCCGCGTCTCACGGTCGAAGTAGCACCGGCAGCCCGATAATAGGCCAGTCGGAGGATGGAGGGGGAGGGGTGACTCGATGTGCGGTTGGTTCGACACGTCCAGTTGGATGAGCGGGGAGGAGTGAAAAAGCAGCATCGGTCCTATCCTATTTCGTGATTTCGTTCATGTGCTATTTATTGGATTTCGAGCAATCCCGAAGAATTTCGGATTCGGGGCTCTTGACAGTCGTCAGAAGCGCGATTAGAGTCTGGAATCGAGTCGAATACAAGCTGTGCGCCCGAATCTCATACAGCCATGATCGTGCGAGGCATCGGTCATCTTCAACATCTGGCGTTCTGCGCCGCCCTGCTCGTAGCCTTGGGGTTCGTCGTCGCCCTCCTGATCCCCGGTTCGCCAGGGGCGACGCGAGGCCATTCCCACGCAACGGCGGACCCCTTCAACTCCGCTGTCTCGGGTGCTCCGCTTCAAGTTAGCCCCGATCCGGTTTCCCTCGGCTCGTTGAGTCCCGGCCAGCAAGCGACGGGACGGATCACCCTGCGCAATCCGGGACAGAGCCCGGTCATCGTCGAACGAGTCGAGACCAGTTGTCCGTGTCTCGAAGTCGGACCAGTGCCGATGGAGATCGGTCCCGGTCGATCAGCAAACCTCATCGTCCGGTTCAATCCGGCTGACGAACCAGATTTCCGCGGGAGGCTTTCGATTGAAGTGATCGGTCGAGGCCCGGCCGGCCTGGTCGCATTTCGCACACATGTTGCCACTGTGGTCGCATTCTGGTCAGTGCGCGCGGACACAAATTGATTTTACACCGATTTCCATTCTTTTGTAGGGACACCAGACTGGCCGGGACCAAGGTGTCGTCCCTGTGGGCCGAATTCCAAGAAGCCTTGACAAAACAAGGGTGACAGTACGGTTTTCCCAGCTTAAATATCCAGAGGTTTTGCCAGTGCTTTAAGTCATCTAGCCCGGATTATTCAGCCCGGATCGAATAAGTAGACCTCGTTCGGCGTCTAAGCTCTTGTGCCATGAGAACTTACACGTTCGCGCCGAGGTCTCCCATGAGTTCACAGTCTGTCCCCGGAACGGCACTCGATTTCTTCC
>DAIDKV010000029.1 GCA_027449865.1 Planctomycetales bacterium | reverse complement strand
GTTCGCTGACGGGATCTTCGTCATGTCGAAGGTCACCCGCTCGCCGGCCTTCCCGCTGAAGGAGTACAGATTGGCGGAGTTGGACGTCGCCAGGGTGTCGGTGACCGGCGTGCCGGTGCTGATGCTCGTCGCCTTCGACGTGTCGTCCAGAACAAAGCCATAAGCGGCGCCCGAGGCGTTCCCGGTGACGGTCAGGGTGTAGGTCCCGGCCTGGGTCAGCGTATAGGGGCCCGTGCTGGAGTTCAGGTAGTCGCTGAAAATCTGGTTGCCGTACGGATCCGTCAGGGTCGCGGACTCGTTGAAGCTCGTCAGATTGTTGAAGTAGACCTGCTGGCCGGGCGTCCCGTTGAACGTGTACGACGCCTCGTCTCCAGGGTTGACCAGCGTCCCGGTCACCTCGGCTCCGCTGGCCGGCCCCAGTATCAGCGCGGAGGTCGGATCGACGTTCTGGTAGGCCTCGAAGCTGTAGGTTCCGGAACTGTAGCTGTTGTTATTACCGGCCACCAGGGTATAGGTACCCGTGGTGGGCAAGGTGGCCTGCAGGCCAGAGCCGATCCAGTTGCTCGCGACCTGTTGATTGTCCGGGCCGTAGAGTGTCAGGAAGGTGCTGTAATACCCGTTGGAGGCACTCACCTCCTGGAAGGTCACCTTCTGACCCGCGGTTCCCGAGAACGAGTAGACATCCGACTGGTTGGCATTGGTGACGGTCCCGCTGGTCGCCGAGCCGAAGGCCAGGGGCGAGAATGCCGTGTCGGAGAGCCGGAACTGGTAGCCGATCGACGCCGTACCCGACCCTTCGACCAGCAGGTAATAGGTCCCATTCTCGGTGAGCGAGAGGGGGCGGCTGTCATTGTAGGAGTTGATGTTGAAGGCCATCCCGCCGTCGGGCTGGATCAGGACGAGATTGACAGGATCGCCTGCGTTCTGCTGATTGTCCAGGAAAAGCCGCTGACCGGCGGCGCCGAGGAAACTGTAGACGGCCGTCGTGCCGCCGGTGGCGAGCGTCCCACTGACGGTCTGCGTCGGCCCCGTGGCGAGCGACGTCGCCGCGACGGGGAGCGAGAGGAGTTTGAAGTCGTAGGTCCCTGACGACCCACTGTTGTTGGTCAGGGTTAGCGTGTAGGTGCCCGCGGAAGGCAGCAGAATCGGACCGAGACTCCCGGAATTGTAGGGAGTGTAGTCGAAGACGCTCTTCTGACCGGGGTCGGTGAGCTTCGCCTCCATCGGCTGGCTGAAGCTCAGCGAATTGAAGTAGACGGGCAGGCCGGCCGGAGCCGTGAACGTGAACGTCGTCGAGGCGCCACTGCCAAGGCTCCCCGTCTGCTCGCTGCCGAACCCGGACGCCGTGGGGGTGGGATAGGTGGACGTGTCCGAAACGTCAAAGCTGTAGTTGATGCTCGAGGACGACCCACCGACCAGTTCCAGGAAATAGGGACCGGTCACCGTCAGGTTCGCCGTGAAATCGTGGCCGATCCCGGCCGAGGCAACCACCTGGTTCCCCTCGTCGAGAAGCTGCCAGCTCCCCCCGGCGCCGGTCGTCAGCGACGTGCTGTGGAAGTTGAGCGTCTCGCCGGCCGAACCGTCGATCCGGTACGCATTGATCGAATCCCCCGGATTGAGCGTTCCCGACACCGAGGTCGACCCAGGCATCGCAAGGTTGATCGTCACACTATTGATCGATGCCGACGGGCCCGCTAGCAACTGGCGCGGCTCCAGCGGCTCGATCGCCGGGCGCCTCCAGCACCGGGGCCGCTGGGCTCTCATCTTCGTGGCAACTCGGCGAGGTCGATTCAGGCGGCTCACGGTGATCCCCTTTCACGTCATCGAGGGGGGAGTTCGAAAAGTCCCAGATGTCGCAACTCTTCCGCTCCCGTCACCAGGGCGGAGCGCGGCCAGAGCCCCTCATGGCGGCCCACCCGCACGAAAAAAAACTCGGATCGAATGAGGAATACAAGACGCACTTTAAAGCGTTTTCGACAGAATCCGATGGCCACATTGAAGAGCCGTCGGATCAACCAGTGGCCTCGGCGCGCAGAATGAGCGCAGACGGCCCGGCCTCCGTCTCAAAGTTTTCGTTTTGAATCACCGCTTGATCGCGGCGAACTGCCAGAAGGCCTCGCCCGCTTCCGCTCTCCCAGCTCGGAGGCTCCATCAAGGAAGCTGCATCCCAGAACCCAAGACTTATAAACTCACTGGGTGGCTGCTTTCAAGAGCGTACCAGCCTGTTCGAAGATTTTATGGATCCGAACTCAACTCATCGGTGCCACAGCCTGGTCTTTCCATTCGAATTTCCCGTGAACATGATGCGAAATTTCAACAAACTGAGATGGCTCGTGGATGCAGAACGCGGACGATACCCGGGCCGACTCCCTTCCCAACGGCTGGGCCGCAGTCGACCGGATCTCGGCCGGCGCGCCAAGGATCCGCGACGCGGCAACCAGAACGGCCGATTTCGGCGCACGCATTCGACACTCTACGGTCGGAACGCAAGCTTCTTCCCCGGATTCCGGTGCACCGCGATCGGCCGTCACCATCTAATACTGCCGATCTCAGCCAAATCTCAGTCCGACCCTCCCCGATTTCTGGATCCCTCGCATGAGGGCGTGATCCGTCGCCGGATCTTCGGGGAAGTTCTCGCCATCTCGGTGCTGGACCGGGGGAGCTGGAAGCTGACGAGCCTCGTCGACGATGCCGGCGCCAGGCCGGGCTGATCCCTCTCGTTTCGGGAACCGGCCTTTCAACCGACAAGCGATTGCATCGACTCACTGATTCTGAGATCAACGAACGGTCGTCGCCTCACCAGGATCTCACCGACCTCCAGAGGGATCGCATGCAAGCCGAGACTCGCCATCAGACACGATCAAACTCTTCGAAACTTTATTTATGAAGCTCTCAAATCCATTAATACTTTGCCTATCAAACACTGGATGGTCGTTTCCAATAGAGGAGGGTTGAGAGAAAACGGGACGGATCGATGGGATTGAGGATCTGGTGAGGCGGCCGATCAAGCCTGACTAGCGATCGACTGTTTCGGAGGGACGAGCAGGGTGTCCCATGTCGCCTGGGAGGAGCCTTCCAGCGGCATGGGCACCTAGTTGCCGGGCTTGAGGAACATGGGTCTCTCCGGCAGTGGATCGCCAATGGAGACGGGCTCGACATGGGCGTGAATCGTCAGACCCCGCTCGAGGAGGAGGAAACTCCCGCTCTCGAATCAGCCGACGCCAGGGGTGATGCGAGAATCGCCGGCTGGAGCCGGCTCCGACAGAGACTTATCGATCGTCGCCCCTCACTGGGGCTGATGTTCAAACGCATCCAGGGCGACCGTCCGGGGTGAACCGGGGCCCTCCGCGGGCCCGCTGGTCGGGCGATGGGTCGGGCACCGGCCGTGGAGCGTGGACAAGGGCCAGGCTCCACCAGACACAGACGCTAAAGTAGAGAGTCATCCACGGGATCTCCGCCCGCCACTCCTCCCACGAGAACGTGACGATCCGGCGCGACCAGGCGTCGCGCAGTCCCTGACTGAGCGAAAGGTACACACGCCCGCTGGCCTCATCCGCCTGCCATCGAGAGAAATACATGGGAACGTCAACAGAGATCATGTAAGCCACATAAAGCAGACCCAGTGTCAGGGCCCCGGCCAGGAACGGTCCGCGCGAGGCCGGTCGCCTCGCCCAGACGATGAAGCCGCCAGCGACGAGGAGCGAGGCGGCCAGCGCCCAGAGCGATTCCTCAGCCACGTTGCCGAGGTAGCAGGTGGTCAGGACCGCGGACCACGAGCACACCTCGGCCACGACGATGAGCGGGACGAGGAGCCAGGCAACGGCGATACCGAACCGCGACCCAACGCCCCGGGCCGCGGCATGGAGCATCAGGGCCCACTGGGCCACGAAACAGAGCTCGGCGGCCGTGGCGACCGATCGGCCAATCAGCACGCTCGAAAGCCAGGAGTCGACCAGGCCGAACCGCTGCACGTCGGCCCGGGGGATCAGCGAGCGGAAACCGCAGCCCAGCACGAACACCGCCGAAAGCCGCAGTTGCCACTTCTGAAACCAGACGTCCGGTGCATCCGCCTCGGCCGAGAGACTCGCGACCCGCTGGGCTGTCCGATGCCACCCGCAGGCGTTGATCACGGCCACCGCACAGATCACCGTCCACCACGCCGAGACTCCACCGAGCCGAAACTCCGCCGGACGATGCACCAGGAGCACATTCCAGAGCGCCACATACGCCGTCGCCGCCGCAACGACGTGCGCGGAATTGTTGTAGTCGCGGAGCAGCTTGTTCAAGGGAGAGGTCCCCGTCGGGGTGTCGGGGGAATGAAGACATCGCGTATTTTCCATGAATTCTACGCGGCGGCCCACCCCGAATCCGGTATTTTTCCTCCTTCCATGCCTCAATGGTGATGCAGGAAAATCCGGCAAACCGCTGAATTTGCGGCCTCTGGGAATACTGGGAGTGCGGCGAGGTTCGGAACGTCGAGATGGCGGATGGGCTCGTTGAAGCGATCGCCACGCGATTTGCTGGGATTGCTCCGCGCGACTCCATCTCTCAGGAGCCGGCTCCCGCCAGCGATCCGCGCGCCAACCTGGGCTTCGTCCGGGGTCGAGACCACGAGGTTGTCAACCAGCGAACGTCGCTCGGGCATCCGATTTGCCCATGATCCCTGCATTCCGAGGCGGTGTGCGGGGCTGTTTCCCAGCCTGGACCGTGCGGATTCCGTCAAACAGGACACCCAGGATGCCCAGGATCCGAGCAGAGATTCGACTGGTTTTCCCCCTCGTGCTGGCCGGGCTGCTGCCGATGGTCGGCTGCCAGGAGGGCCCGGCCGAGCGGGCGGGCGAGCGGGTCGACAACGCAGCACGAGAGGTGCGCGACACGGTCAACCCGCCGAGCGGCCCGGCCGAGGCGGCCGGCCGCAAGATCGACGACGCCACGCACCGGACCCCTTGATGGGAATGCGGATCGTGACGGGGGATGCGAGCAGGGACGCCGCTCGATTCGGTTCCGCGGCCCGCCATGTCCCGCGCGGCGGCCATGATGGTTCACAGACGCAGGAATGAGGACATTCCTCGATCCACCGAACGGCTGGGGTATTCGGAGAATGCCCCAGTCGCGTGCCGGCTCGGTGGAATGCGGACCCACGAACGGCCCCGGCCTTCGCTTTCCTTTCGCTCCCCTTCGCTCAACTCTACCCGTGCGCGGATCGCATCGGTGACTCCAGACCGAGCCGTTCCGCGCGGCTCCTGGTTCGGGTAATCATGCGACGTTTTCAGCGGCCTTCGATCCGACTCATCGGGTCTCGTCTGGGCGGCCAAATCGGACGAGTTGCACCGCCTGCCCTCCGTTGACGGGCATCCGGGGCTTCAGGACAGTGCCCCGATCGACGGCGATCCGCTTGACCTCCACGCCCCCGGGATGCGAGCCGTCCGCCTCATCGTCACCGTAGATCGTCGCGAGGTATTTCCGGCCCGGTTCGAGGAAAGAGAGCGGGAGACGGACCTCGCCGCCACCCGGGTTGATCGTTCCGACGAACCAATCCGCTCCGCTCCTTCGGGCGATCGAGACGCACCGGCCGATCCGGCCCTCCAGCACTCGCGTCTCGTCCCAGCAGGTCGGCAGGGCCTTCCAGTAGTCCAGGGCCTGGTCGACGCGAACCTGGCCCGGCCGATCGTACCAGAAGAGCATCTGCCAGGGGCTGAAGTCGATCGTCGAGAGAGCCAACTGATGGGCGTGGGTGACACGGAGCCTCGCCGAGCCCCAGCAGTAAGTGTAGTCGGCAGGGCCGGTCAGGAAGCGAGTGAACGGCAGCACTGCGTTGTGCGACGGCGTAGGAAACTCCTCATTGCCGGCAATCCCTTCGACCGTCATCAGGTTCGGATAAGTGCGCCGGTATCCAGTATCCCGAAACTCGTCGTGGATGTCGACCATCAGGTGGTGCGCGGCCGCCTTGCGGACCGCCTCGTGCAGCCAGGCTGTCCAGTGCTGGCTCCCCACGTTGACGAAGCCGAACTTCACGCCCTTGACGCCCCAGGACTCATACAGCGGGAAGATCCGGTCGATCTGCTTCTCCAGGGCACGGCGATTGACATAGAGGATGACCCCTATACCTTTCTCTCGGCCGTAGCCGATGACCTCCCGGAGATCGAGGACGCCGGCGCGCTTCGGATCGACGGCCGACGCGTCGGACCGGCCGTCGCCTTCGGGACCGTACCAGCCCGCGTCGAACAGGATGTATTGCAGACCGTGTCGCGAGCAGAAGTCGACGCACGCCTTGCCGCCGTCGGTGGTCAGCGTGATCTCCCGCATGACCTTCCCCGGTCGGATCCAGGCGGTGTCAGCCAGGGCACAGGGATCGTTGAGGTTGAGGATCAGATCGTCGTTTTCCAGCAACCGGCCCGCGGAATCGGCCACCATCACCACCCGCCAGGGCGAGGTGAAGGGCGTCTTGCCGACCACCCGGCCCGCCCGACCTCGCTCGGCGTCGAGGAACACTTCAAGGGTCTGCGGACAGTCGTCGGCGCGTCGCAGCTTCATCCGGGCGTAGTCGACGCAACGGGCCTCGGCGACGGCGGCGAAGAGGTCGGTTGCCAGCTCGACCGTCAATGGCCGTTCGGCACCAGGCGCGATCCGGCTGATCGGGACCGGCCCGACGTCGTAGCGACCCTGGGCCCGGTAGACGGCCCAGGCGGGGTGATCGCCCGCGAAGGCAAACTGCGTCCGCTCCGCCACGATGGTGAACGCCCCGACATTCGACGGCTCGGGCAACGTGTACCGGAAGGCGATCCCCTCGTCGTAGACGCGGAAGTCCAGCTCGAGCCGCCGAGAGCGCCGGCGCCGTTCCACCAGCTCGAACCGGACGGCGTTGTAGCGATCGCGGACCTCCGCACGCTCGCCGCAGACGGGCCTCCACATCGCATCCCCGCGCGAGCGGGCCACCCTCGCCACGACCAGATCCGAAGCGAGCGCCTCCGGCTCCAGGTCGAGGCCCAGCCGGGAATCGGTCAGCACCGTCCGGCCTCCGGCAGCGAGGCGGTAATACGGACAACCCCGCTCGTCGCCGAAGTCCCGGAGACCAACCGTCAGGACCAGATCACCCGATGGCGACCTGACCTCGACGGCCGGACCGACGCCCGCGGCAACAACCAGAACCAGCGTCGCACTCAGAAGTGACGTCATGATTTGTCTCCAATGAGATGCGGCGACCGCACGATCTGACGAGCAAGGTTTGTCCCGCCTCACGCGATCGGAAACCGGCTTCCGGCCATTAGTACTACCCCGTTAAAACTTTCAGCGTGCAATCAAAAACATGAGCATGAGGATTGCAATAGGTGCAATCCGGCTTGGCCGTCGGCCTCAGGAGCCGCTGCAACGCTCGCCGGATCGCCGGCAGGGTGATCCGGGGGGC
>DAIDKV010000028.1 GCA_027449865.1 Planctomycetales bacterium | reverse complement strand
CGCCCGGGTGGTCGGCAAGAACCCCCTGAATCTGCTTCATCGGCGAGGTGCGCGGGACGACCCGGTACGAGAGGTTCGGCCGGTTGAAGCTCGCGATGTGGACCCTCGGCGGTCGCATCCGAAGCTGCGCCACGATGTCGTTCCGGACTCGCTCGGTGGCCGTCGCGGTCAGGGCGACGAGCGGGATGCCCGGGAACCGATCGCGCAGGACCGAGAGCTCGCGATACTCCTTGCGGAAGTCGTGGCCCCACTCCGAGATGCAATGGGCCTCGTCGATCGCGAAGAGGCCGACGTCCCACCCCTGCAAGGCCCCGAGCATCTCCGCCGTGACCAGCCGCTCGGGCGCCAGGTAGAGGATCCGGTACTCTCGACGGTTCAGGTCGCGCCATCGACGATTGTACTCGTCGGGCGGCAGCGACGAGTTGAGGAACGTCGCCGGGACGCCCAGCTCATCGAGGTTGTCGACCTGGTCCTTCATCAGCGCGATCAGCGGCGAGACGACCACCGTGAGCCCCGGTCGAACGATCGCCGGAAGCTGGTAGCAGAGCGATTTTCCTCCGCCGGTCGGCAGGATCGCGAGCACGTCGTCGCCCGCCAGCAGGCCCTCGACGATCTGCCGCTGGTGGGGCCGGAACGTCGCGAATCCGAACTGCTTTCGGAGGATCGCGTCGATATCGGGCCGATCGCTCTGCACGGGCACGGACCTCGCCTCCACTCGATCCGGGACGGGCCCCCAACGTCCGGGCGCTCCGCCCCGGGTCCGTCGAAGGTCGGAACCTCGCGGACCCTGATTCTATCAGGTGGACGTCCAGACACGCGAGATGGATGCCCCGGTCCAGGAACGATCGGTCGCTTCGAGCCCTTCAGAAGAAAGTTGCAGCATTCGGGCACCTGTCGGGAAACTACACAAGGAATCACCGTTTCTCGCGAGGGACGAACTTCCATGTCGACCGACTCACGGACCGACTACGGCCGGCAGCTCGAATCGCTCTTTCACGGGGGCGTGCTGGGCCACCTCTCCGACGGCGAGCTGCTCTCGCGGTTCCTGGCCGGCGAGGACAGCGCAGCGGGGGCCGCGTTCGCGGTGCTGGTCGAGCGACATGGGCCGATGGTGATGCGGGTTTGCCGGGGCGCCCTGGGTCACGCCCACGACGCCGAGGACGCCGCGCAGGCCGTCTTCCTGGTCCTGGCCCGCCGCGCCGGGACGGTCCGTCGAAAAGGCTCGGCGGCGAGCTGGCTCCACGGTGTGGCCCGTCGGGTCTCGGCGAGGGCGCGTCGCGACGACGCCCGGCGCCGGAAGCACGAGCAGAGGAAAGCTCATATGACCCCTCACGATACCAGGCCGCCGGCCGACGCCGACGCCCTCGAAGAACTCCACGAGGAGATCGACGCGATGCCCGAGATCTACCGGTCGGCGCTGGTGCTCTGCTACCTGGAGGGCCTCTCGCACGAGCAGGCCGCGGCCCGGCTTGGCTGCCCGCTCCGGACGCTCCAGAGCCGATTGCTCCGCGCCAAGGAACGGCTCCGCGATCGGATAACCCGTCGGGGACTGGCCGTGCCCGCGGTCCTGCCGCTGCCCACGATCTCGACGTCGTGGGCGAACGCGGCGGTTGCCGCGGCGCGGGCGTTCGTCGAGGGCCGCGCCGCCCTCGCGGCGGCCGGCGTCTCTCCCGCCTCGATCGCGATGGCCCGATCGACGCTCCGGGCCTCGGTCGCGGTCCCGCGAGCGATCGCCGGTGTCCTGTTCTTGACCGGATTCACAGTCGCCGCGGCGGGATTTGCCTCCGTCGGAACTGCAAACGATCCACCCGCCGAACAGCCGGCCGTGGTCGCGCCGGCGGTCGAGGCCCCATCCAAAAAGGATCCGAACAACCGGACGCTGCTTCTGCAGGTCGTCCGGCGCGGGACCGGGGAACCGATCGAGGGTGCCGAGATCACGGTCGAAACCGATTCAGGCGCCCGAGCAGGTCTCGGCGGCGACACCTCGGTGATGGCCCGGCTCACGACGGACCGCAACGGCCGATGCACAATCAAGTTCCCCCGCGACCTGCCCAATTCGGTCGCCGTTACCGCCCGCAAGGCTGGTTACGCCAACCGGGGCTACAGCCCGTTCGACGAGCCCGGCCGCCCCGCGATTCCCCGCCAGCACACGATCACCATGGAGCCCGGAAGAGCGATCGGCGGGATCGTGAAGGATCGAGCCGGCAAGGCGGTCGCCGGGGCCACGGTGATAATCACGGCGGGAGCGGGCGCCATCAACTCCCCCGACTGGACCTCCATCCCCGACATCCAGGTGAAGACCAACGCCGATGGACGCTGGCACTTCGACGAGATGCCGTCCACCTGGGAGTTCGTCTTTCTTCGGGTCACGCATCCCGATTTCGTCCCGACCTTCATGACCGCCAACCTCCCGACACCGAGCGATTCATCGCTCCGATCTCGCCGGGCTGAGACGATCCTCGAAGTCGGCTTGCCGATCACCGGGAGAGTCCTCGACGATCGGGGCCGACCGATCGCCGGGGCGAAGGTTGGGCTGGGGGCGGACCGTCGAATCTGGAGCCGCGACTATCCCTCCGTCGTGACCGACGCCGAGGGCCGATTCCGGTTCGACCACGTCCCGAGAGGCGTGCAAACGGTCACAGCCGAGGCCCCCGGCCGATCGCCCGAGCTGCTCGACATCCCAGTTGAGGCGGGGATGAAGCCCGTCGAGTTCCGTCTGGGTCCGGGGCACATCCTGCGAGGACGGGTCGGCGACCCGAAGGGCCAGCCGATCGACGGCGTGACCGTGCAGGCGGACTGGAAGGGGCACATGTCGCTCGGCTGGTCGACCACGACCAACGCCGACGGCCGCTTCACCTGGGATTCCGCGCCGGCCGAGCCGGTGACATTGACCCTCACCCGGCCGGGCTTCGCCATGATCGGCCAGCGCGAGTTCCGCGCCGGCCCGACCGAAACCACCGTGACGATGTACCACCCGCTCCACATCCGGGGTAAGGTCGTCGACGCAAAGACGGGCCGACCGATCGACCATTTCACGGTCGTCTATGGCCAGTATTATCGGTTCTCGAATCCGGACGGGGCTTTCCGCAACGTCGATTGGCAGCGAGTCGGGCCGCGCGGCGAGTTCACTGGCGGGACGTATGAGATTGAGTATGCGCATCCGCTTGTCACGGCGCTAGCTGTTCGGGTCGAGGCCGCAGGTTACCGGTCGGCCACATCAAAACCCTTCCGCCTGGACGCCGGGGAAGTGACCTTCGACGCCCGACTGGAGCCGGGACAGGGCCCGTCCGGGATGGTCCTCGGACTCGATGGACGCCCTCTCGCCGGCGCGGCGGTGGTCCTCTCCACGGCCTCGCTCCAGGCCCAGTTCCACAACGGTAAATTCCACGAGACGGCCTATTCCCGGGCCGTTACCGATGCCGAGGGCCGGTTTGCCTTCCCGGCCCAGACCGAGCGATTCGCCGTCTTCGTCGACCACGAGAGCGGCTTCGCCGAGGCCGACGATCGGGCGCTCGCCGAATCGAAACCGATCGCTCTCCGGCCCTGGGGACGGATCGAAGGCACGGTGCAGATCGGCCCGCGTCCGGCGGCTGGGGTTGAGATCCGGCTCGAAGAGCCGGAGCGTAGCCCAGCCCCGCGCACCATGCAGAGCCATCAACGCACCACCGACGCCCGCGGCCGGTTCGCGTTCGAGCATCTCATCCCGGGCCGGCTCACTCTGAGCCGGATCTTTCGCCTCGATCGGTCCGCCTTCCACGTGGGCACCGGAGCCGTCCGGACGATCGAGGTCCGACCGGGCGAGACGACCTGGGTGGCCCTCGGCGGGACCGGCCGCCCGGTGATCGGCCGGTTCAAGCTCCCCGCCGGGACCCGGTCCGATGCCGTCTTCCCGTACTTCAACCAGCACCTGGCTCCAATCGATGCCCCGCGAGATGCCCTCGACACCAACGTCCTCCCCGACGGCCGGTTTCGGATCGAGGATGTCGCGCCCGGCAAGTACCGCCTCAAGGCCGAGGTCCATGAGCCCGGCCAGAGCATTGCCGGGAGCTACGGTCCCAAGTTGGCAGGCATCGAGAAGGACGTCGAAATCCCAGCCGGACACCCGGTTGCCCCGCTCGACCTCGGCACGATCGAGCTGGAGCCGGTCAGGCCCCCGGGCCGCGACTGAGAATGGAGCCGGAATTTCGCCGGGAGGGCGGGCGTCCGTGCGAGCCCGATTCACAACGAGGCCCAGACGAAGCCTCGCCCTCCCCAATTCCGGTCCAGAATCCCGAGAGGCCGCCGTCAGCGGCGTATCCGCTGGGTCGGCGTCAGCGCGCCGAAGAGACCGTGATACTGCCCGGCGATCCCTGCGGTGAAGAGCAACGAATTGGTCGGCCCGGTGCTGACGCCGTTGCCGAAATCGAGACCCCAGAGGAACGGGATCACGACAGGCTGGCCGTTCGCATACTTGAGCTGGCCCAGGAACCGTCCGTTCCTGAGGTTGAAGGCGCTGATCCGCCCGTCGTAGAAGTTGCCGACGAGCAGGTCATTGCGGAATCGGCCGAAGTTCGATGGGGCGATGGCCATGCCCCACGGGCCCTGAAGCGGCCCGGCCGCACCGGAGAGCGGAAGTTGCCGCACGAAGGTCCCGTCGGTATTGAACTCGGCGACCGCTCCACCACCCTGAGCCGCCCCGAGGTAGGCGACGAACAGATGGCCGCCAAGGGCCTGGATGTTGTAGGGCGTCATGCCCGCCGGCAACCTCGGGTCGACGAAGTTTCCCGCCAGCGAGACCTTGCTCCATGAGCTATTGAAGACATCGATGCCCGGCGAGAGTCGCGGGTCGGCCGTGTAGACATAGGTCTGCCCGCCGCTGCTGGCCATGGCCAGCCCCGTGAACTCCTCCGCAGGCGCCTGGCTCGCCATGACGACGGCCGACGCGCCCGACGCCTTGTTCCAGCCGGCCAGCGTTCCGTCCAGGGTAGAGAAGATGTACAGCGACGGCGAGCCGTTGACATCGAAGCCTGTACCGGAAGCGTTGAACACGATCCCCGTCGGACCGGTCAGCGGCGTGAAGCCCTGCGATGGCTGGGTCACCGAGGAGGGAATCTTCACGGTGAGCGGAAGCTTCTCGACCGTGTTATTCGCGCCGATCGAGTACAACGTGGAGACACCCGTGACCTGATCGGAGATCCAGATCGGCGTGTCCGGCCCGGAGGCCAGGCCCCACGGATTGACGAGGCTCGTGTCCTGGAGCCGCGGATTGACCCCTTCGACACCGACGGGAAAATCCGACACCAGGTTGGTCTGCTGATACGCATTGGGCCCGCTCCGCGCCCGGGCGAATCGCTGATAGCCCGACCGCGCCGGGGCAGGAAACGGAGAATAGGCGTCGGACCCGGCGTGCACTTGCCCGATCGCAGAATGGGGCGCGACATGATGATGGCCCGCCAGGTGGTGAGGGACCGCGACCGACAGAAGCGATCGCACCTCCAGACCCTCGACGACAGGGCGCCGCCTGTGACCAGGTCGGTCACCAGCGCGCCGCGAGAACGAGCGTACCCAACCTTGGATCGCCTGACGCATGGGATGGCTCCTCGACGCATGAAAAACCTGGAACGTCAAGACAAGCGCGAATCGCGGACGTGGCGACTGCCATGCCACGGATCGAGCCGGCACGATTGGTACGAGTCGGCCGATATCGTTCGTAGGTCCGGTGGCCCATTGGGATGGGCGCCGAAGGGATCGTCCTACCCCATTGCCGTCACGGACCCCGAAGGATATCAAGGTCGCAACCGGCGCGGAGGGATGACACCGAGGGACGAGGCGCAGGCAGGATTCAGGGCTCGCCCCCCCGCATCAAGGAGGTGACGCGGAGGGCGAAATCGAGGGATGCGTTGCATTACAGGCCGCGGGCACGCGGCGCACCGCCCGCCCGCCGACCGATCCTGCAGAAGAACTCTTCTCTGTTGAAGATTTCCTCGATCGAGGTCTGGAAACGGGGCGTGTCTCGCAGAGGAAGCTAGTAGAACGAAATCAAGGCAGGAAGGCCAGAAAAAATATGGCGATTTTGGAGACTGTGGCGAGGAAGCCGGGTCGATGGCGATGGTGCCAGCGCGGCAACCTCCAGGGGTTGCACCCGCCCACCCGACGAGGCTCCCGGCCGTCGCGGACCGAAAGGCCGATGCGAACAGGAATCTCGGCTGCCACCACGCCCGCGACGCCGACACGATCGTCGGCATGATGCGCAGTGCCGAGTACGACCGGGCCCGACTGCTCGCGGCCTGGAGCCGACCGGAGCCGCATTTCCTCCAGGCCTGCGACACCGTCGCCGCCGATTTCTCCGGCCCGATCGCGCCGGGAATGCTGAGGCTCCGCGAGCATCGTCTGTTCCGCTCCGGCTTCCGGCTCGACGAGTTCGCGGACATCCTGGCGGAGATCTTCTCTCATTGACGCGCCCGGAGATGGTGTCCGATCGCATGGGGAGGGCGAGGCTCGCGCCGAGCCTGTGAGCGCGGCTCGGACGGAGCCTGGTCGTCCCAAATACCCAGGCGTGCGCATGGGGAGGGCGAGGCTCGCGCCGAGCCTGTGAGCGCGGCTCGGACGGAGCCTCGCCCTCACAAAGAACCGAACAGCCCTCGCGGGCACGTGTATCAGTAGGGGTAACGGGGCTGCGTCGGACGAATGATACCAAAATCATTTGACCGTCCGATCATGCGGCAGCGTGTCCGGTACGTCGCAACGGATCGTGACGGATCGGCGGCGAGGGGACGTCCGGAACCGGTCGGAGCCGGGTGCGGCCCGCCCGCGGCCGTCGGCCGGATCGAGCGATGGGTTCGGAGAACGCGGCGGCCGACCAGTGCCCTCCGTCCCGACCCCGTTCTTCCCGTCGATGGCAGATGTCGATTCGGCTCCCGAGCCCTTTGTTCGCGCCCCAGATCCGTCGCGGGGCGTGGCCGATCGGCGGCGGACGGTTTTGCCACGGGCTGTGGCAAAAGTGCCGAGGGTTCCGGGTAGGCCCGGGAGAAGGCGATCATGCGGCCGATATTCCGCTCGGAGAAGCCCTTGACCTCGGGGAGTTCGTTCCGGAGGTCGCAGGCCAACCGGGGTATGACGGCCGTGCCTTAGCCCTCGCGTTCCTGCCGGGCCTCGAGCATCCGGCCGACGTCCCAGTAGAGCCGGATCAACTCGGCGTTGACCGACAGGACGGCCCGGACCTGCGATTGCCGTATGCGGTCCTTGATCCGGACGAGGAGGCCCGCGTAGTCGGGGAGTGGTGCCGGTTTTTTCTTGCTCACGCCGGCTCCCCAAGAAGCGGCTGGATCTCCCGCATGATTTCGATGATGCGGAGTTCCTTCTGGAGGATCTCCGCGACGAGTTGATCGGAGGCCAGTACTCGAAGTCGTCCTTGACAGAGAATACGGTGTGATAAAGCTAACAAGAAAAAGTGATTGATATAAGTATCATAATAAATAATAGCAAGTAACTAATATCAGCATAAGAATAAATCATCTCCACTCCCTTTCTCCGTCTCACGGCGAGTCGGCCGGGCTTCTTGAACAGGGGATTGGAGGCCGGGCTGCGTTGGCCTCCAATCCCTGATCGTTCGACGGGCCGCCGGACTCCGAGAGTGAATCAGGCGCCCGCGCGCCGCGCCAGCTCGCTCGCGAAGCGCTCGACGGCCGCGGACAACTCCTCATCCTCGATGTCCCACAGGGATCGGCCGGTGGAGTCCTCGCCCAGCATCGCGACGGTCGCCAGGAGTTGACCGAGGCGCATCTCGGGGCAGGAGCGATGGACCTCTTGCAGGCGATGGAACACGTCGGACTGGCGATCGGTGGCGATCATAGCCGGTCTCCTACCTTGGGATGATGGGCGCGAGGCTGGCGAAGTTTGCCGATCACCTCGACGCGAATCGGGGTGCCTGGAGCCAGCTTCGCGATCCGAGTCGCGCGGGTCGCCCCGTTGATGATCTCCAGCACCCCATCCGACCCTTCATAAACCCAGACCGGCGGCATGCCGACAGTCGATGCCCCGAAACGAGCGATCTGGCGCTGGAGTTTGTATGGGTCGGCTCCCGAGAACCGCGACGGGGGGAGTCGTCATTCGGCCGGGTCGACATCGCGGAAGTCAGCCATGACAATGATGATAGCAGAAATTCGAGTGCCCCGGTAGCCGCATCGGAGGAGCGCCTCGGCCGGCTAACGTCCCGAGCTCAGCGGCAGGCTGTAGGCCGGTCCGCTGGAATGCCTCTCTAGACTCTGACAACCGTCGATTTGCGCTATGTCCCCGTTTTTCCTGCCTGTCCCCACGACTGTTCGGCTCGACATTTGCCATGGACCGCCGAATCGCCTGCTGACCGGGCGCATGGCACTCTCCTGGTCCCTGGTGACGGGATCTCATGATCCGTGCCGTGCTTCTCCTTCGGCGGCCCGGCGACCG
>DAIDKV010000027.1 GCA_027449865.1 Planctomycetales bacterium | reverse complement strand
AGGATCGTCTGGATACGCATCCTGGGGCACTCCCGGTCTTGATGAAGTGTGGTAACTCCATCATGTCCCAGGGATGTCCCAGGATGCGATCCTTTCCTTCAAAGGCCGTCCCCGCTTCCACAGATTCTGCGGGAGAGCCTTAATTTTCGCCCTGAATCGGCCGGACGTTCTGCCGTCAGGCGACCTTGGCGTGCGTGCCGGTATTCGCGACCGGTACGCGCTGGCCGAGCTGCCGCGCCCGGGCGAATGCCCTGCGCTCGCGGAGATCTGGCGGCCCTATCGCTCGATCGCGAGCTGGTACCTCTGGCGAGGGGCCGACACGCGACTCGGGCAGGGACCCGTTATCGCGGCCTCCGAGACCGTTCCCAATCACGATCCCGAGACCGATCCCAGTCCATCTCGCTGAGGAGACCGCGACATGTTCGACCTACTGATCCGGGGCGGCTGGGTGATCGACGGCACCGGCGGCCCGCCGTTCCGTGCCGATGTCGGGCTGCTCGAATCGATGATCGCCGATGTCGGTCGGCTTGAAGCGGCCGAGGCAGCGAAGGTTCTCGACGCGACCGGTCGATACATCGTTCCCGGCTTCATCGACGCCCACGTCCACGGCGATCTGATGCTGCTCGCCGACCCGATCCACCTCCCCGCGCTCAAACAGGGCGTGACGACCTATATCATCGGCCAGGACGGCAGCGCCTTCGCCCCGGCCTCGCCCGAAACGCTCTCGTACATGAGGCGATACACCGCCGGCTTCAACGGCAACCCGCCCGACCTCGACTACAACTGGCGGACGGTCGAGGAGTACCTCGCGCGGTTCGACCGATCGACGGCGCTCAACGTCGCGTTCCTGGTCCCGAATGGGAACGTCCGGATGGAGGTGATGGGCCTCGACCATCGTCCCGCGACCGACGACGAGCTGAAAGCAATGAAGCGGCTCTTCCGCGAGGGGATGGACGCCGGCGCGGTCGGGCTCTCGACCGGGCTCGACTACATCCCCAGCCTCTACGCCGACGCCCGCGAGATCGCCGCACTTTGCGAGGCGATCGTGCCGGATGACGGCGTTTATGTCACCCACATGCGCGGCTATGGCGCCGACGCGACGATCGGCATGCAGGAGGTCTACCGGATCGCGGAGGCGTCAGGTGTCGCCTCGCACATCTCGCACTACAACGGCCCGGCCGACCTGCTTTTGCCCCTGATCGACCAGGGCCGCGCCCGGGGCCTCGACCTCACGTTTGACAGTTATCCGTATCTCGCGGGCAACACGATTCTGGGGATGATCGCGCTGCCGGGGTGGGTCCAGGCCGGTGGGATCGACCCGACTCTGGAGCGCCTGGCCGACCCGGCGATCCGCGCCCGGCTTCGCAACGAGTGGTTCTCGGGCGGACTTCGACAGCCGCTCGACCACGTGACGATCGCGATGGTGGCGAACGAGGAATGGCAGTGGGCCGAGGGGCTGAGCGTCGCCGAGGCCGCCGCGCGGGCGAAGCTCGACCCGGGCGATTTCGTCTGCGAGATCTTGTGTGCGTCGGGGATGGCGGTCGGCGTGGTGGTCGTCCGGCCCGGGAGCCGGACCGAGGCCGACGTCCGCGCGATCCTCCGACACCCAGCGCACATGGCGGGCTCCGACGGGATCTTCCGCGGCGGCTTCCCGCACCCACGCGGATGGGGCGCCTTCGCCCGGCTGCTTGGCCACCACACGCGGGAGCTGGGCGATTACGACTGGTCGGAAGCGGTGACGCACCTTTCCACGCACGCAGCGCGTCGATACCGTCTAACCGACCGCGGTCTGATCCGGACGGGCTACGTCGCCGACATCGCCATCTTCGATCCGGCCACCGTGATCGACCGATCCACTTATGCCAACGGCCGGGCGTTGGCGGAGGGCGTCGACCACGTGATCGTGAACGGGACGATCGTCCTGCAAGACGGCGAACCGACCGGCGCCACGCCAGGCCGGGCCCTGCGTAGAGGGTGAGATGCGCCTCTGATGGCTCACCAGGAGAATGGGTGGTTGGCTCAGGGCTGTTTTGTTCTCACCCTGGTCGAGTCAACGGGGATTGGCTTCGGTCGTCCTGGACCGGTGCCTGTTCCCCCGTCCCGCAACCTTTTGGCCTGCTCAACCAGGGCCAGTAGTGTTTCACCCACGGAATGGTGACAGGCACCTCTGACCGCCCCCATCAGAAAAGTTTTCGATTCTCTGCCCTTTTCGTGCCCTTCGTGATTTTCGTGGTTCCTCCTTTCTCCTGAGATCCCTGGGAGCCTGGGAAAATCGATTCCAGATTCCAGATTCCATCTGGATGTCAGTCTCAGGGCGGTAAGGCATTCCCTTTCTGGAATCTGGAATATCGAATCTTGCATCCGATTCTTTCACAAATCCTGACTCGTCCCCCCATCTCCAGAGAGTCTGATCCTCTGCCCTTTTCGTGCCCTTCGTGATTTTCGTGGTTCCTCCGGATCTTCGACCGGAGTTAGGTCCGAGAAGGCAACGGCCTTGCGGTCGGCACAGCCGGAATTGCCGGTCCGACTGATCGCGGATATCGTGGAGCAAAAGGACCGCCCGGAGGAGCCGGCGCGGTATCGAGAGGACGCGGAGGCTCACGATGCCCGTGGGCGCGATCATGACGAAGGCCCAGACCCGGACGGGCCCGGAAATCGTTGCGGGAGCCGAGCCGCCGCGACGATCGCGACGACCGATCGCCATCGCGACCGGTCTCATCGTCCTGCTGACACTGGCCGGGGCAGGAGCGGTGTTTGGCCCGCCGCTCTGGCATTCGATCACGGCTCCTCAACCTCCCCGCCTCGTCTTCCCGGGCGTCGTCGAGGCGCAGGAGATCCGCCTCGGCTCGAAGGTCGGCGGGCGAGTCAGCGAAGTTCACGTGCGAGAGGGCGACCGGATCGCCTTCGGGGCGCCGCTGGTCACGCTCGAAGTGCCTGAACTGGAGGCCCAGCACGCACGGTGGCAGGCCCAGTTGAAGGCCGATCTGGCCGAGCTCGAAAAGGCACGCAACGGCGCCCGGCGAGAGGAGATCGCCGCCGCCTCGGCCGCCGTCGCTGCTGCTTCGGCCCGTCACGACCGCATCAAGGAAGGTTTCCGTGAGGAGGAAATCCGAGAGGCCCGCAATGACTGGCTCAGCGCTGAGGCCGACCTGAAGCTCGCCGAGGAGAACCTCGGCCGATACGACGCTCTCCTGCGCAAGAATAGCACCACAAAAGCACAGGTGGACGCTGCCCAGGCTGACCTCGACCGCGCCCGCGGTCGGGCCTCGGCGTCGAAGGCTCATTTCGACCTCGTCACCCGAGGCAACCGGCCCGAGGAGATCGCCGAGTCCGCCGCACTGCTCGACCAGGCCCGCGCCAATCTCGATCTGCTCAGGGCCGGCACCCGCGCCGAGGACATCGCCGCGATGGAGGCCCAGGTCGAGCAGACCCGCGCCCGACTCCGCGAGGTCGACGCCAACCTCGCCGAGGCCGTCGTCCGATCGCCGGGGCGAGCGCTGGTCGATGTGATCTCCGTCCGCAAGGGCGACCTCGTCGCGCCGGGTCAGGCGGTCGTCCGCATACTGGCCGCGGATGACCTCTGGGTGAAGGTCTTCATTCCCGAAACCGATCTCGGGCGTGTGGTCGTCGGCCAGCCGGCCGAGGTCACCATCGACTCGCATCCGGGCGTCCGGTTCGAGGGGCGGGTCGTGCAGATCGCGCACGAGAGCGAGTTCACTCCGCGGAATATTCAGAGCCTCGACGAGCGCCGGCATCAGGTCTTCGCGGCCAAGGTTCGCGTCACCGAGCCCGACGGCATCTTCAAATCCGGGATGGCCGCCGAGGTCCATCTTCCCGCCCCCTCGGGACCCGCTCCGACGCGATCGGAGGGGAATCGATGATCGCCGAGGCGCCGGCCGCTCCCGTCATCGACGCCCGCGACGTGACGATCCGGTTCGGACGGCTGACGGCCGTCGACGGCGTGAATCTCGCTGTCGGTCACGGCGAGGTCTTCGGCCTGCTCGGGCCCAACGGATCGGGCAAGACGACGCTGATCCGCGCCCTCTGCGGCCTGATCCCGCTCGCCGGAGGATCGGCGCGGGTGCTCGGCCGCGACGCCATGCGAGAGTCCGACGCCGTCCGAGCGGGGATCGGCTACATGTCGCAGAAATTCGCTTTGTATGAGGATCTGACGGCGCAGGAGAACCTCGATTTTTACTCGGGCATCTACGGTTTGAACGCCTCGCAGGCGCGAGAACGCCAGGCCGAGCTGGTCGAGGAGGTCGGGCTGGCGCCTCATCTGAATAAGCGTGGAGCGCACCTCTCGGGTGGCTGGAAGCAGCGGCTGGCCCTGGCCTGTGCGCTTCTGCATCGGCCCCGGCTGGTCTTTCTGGACGAGCCGACTGCGGGCATTGATCCGGTCGCCCGCCGAGACCTCTGGGACCTGCTCTTCCGCCTTTCCGCGCAGGACGTGACGCTCTTCGTCACGACGCACTACATGGACGAGGCCGAGCGGTGTGGGCGGGTTGCGTACCTTTATCTCGGCCGTCTGCTGGCGATGGGCACGCCCGACGACCTGACGCGATGGCCCGGCGTGACGCCCGCCGGCTCGCGCAGGGTGGAGATCCTCGGCGACGATCCGGCCGCGATTTTCGAGCGGCTCCGCGATCGCGCGGGCATCGGGCAGGTGACGATCTTCGGCCGATCGGTGCGCGCCGTGGTCGACGCCGGGATCTCGGATCGATCGCTTTCCGACGAGTTGCACGGGGCCGAGGTTCGTCCGACCTGGCCGACGCTGGAGGACGTTTTTGTGACCCTCGCCCGTGCCCGAGAGGCGGGAGGGTCGTCATGAACGGTGGGGGCTTCCGTCGGCTCCGGGCGATCGCGCGCAAGGAGCGGCTGCACATCGTCCGCGACCCGTCGACGCTCTTCTTCGCCGTTTTCCTGCCGGTGCTCGAACTGTTCATGCTCGGCTACGCGATCGACACCAATGTCCGGCATGTTCGGACGATCGTTTTCGACGAGGCCCGAACGCAGGAGAGCCGGTCGCTCCTGCTCCGGTTCACGAACTCGGAAGACTTCCGGATCGTCGGCGAGGTCTTCACCGACCGCGACCTCGCCCAGGCGCTGGTCTCCGGTCGGGCACGGGTCGGGATCAAGATTCCCGAGGCTTATTCGCGACGCGTGCAATCGGGCCGCACGGGACAGGTTTTGATCCTCGTCGACGGATCGGAATCCAGTGTCGCGGCCGAGGCGGTGAACGTCGGCGGCGCGATCGCGCTTTCTGAATCGCTTGAACGTCTGCTCGAAGGTCGACGGATGCCTGTGGAGGCCCGGCCTCGCGTCCTCTTCAATCCCGACACGAGATCGGCCAACTTCTTCATCCCGGGCCTGATGGTCGTCCTTTGCCAGATGATGGCGACGATGCTCTCGGCCAACGCGGTCGTCCGCGAGAAGGAGCGCGGGACGCTCGAACAACTCTTCATGACTCCGGTTCGGGCCGGCGAGTTGATCCTCGGCAAGATGCTGCCGTATCTCGGGCTGGTCCTGGCCGAGTTCTGCATGATCGGTCTGCTGATGGTGATTGGCTTCGGTGTGCCGGTCCACGGGAATTTCTTCACGCTCCTGATCATCGCGCTGCCGTTTTACCTCTCGATGATCGGGCTTGGCCTGGCGATCTCAACCCGAGCCCAGACCCGCGACGCCTCGATGCAAATGACGATCGCCACGATTTTGCCCTCGATGTTCCTCTCCGGCTACGTCTTTCCGCTCGACTCGATGCCGAGGCCGTTCTGGCTACTGGCGCAGGCGATTCCCACGACCTGGATGATCGACGTGGCACGCGGGGTGATCCTTCGGGGCGCCGGCTGGGCCGACCTCTGGATGCACGCCATGGTTCTCACGGCGCAAGCGGTCGTCCTGCTGGCGATCAGCGCGGTCCTCTTCCGGAAGCGGCTGACGTGATCGGAATGAAGATCCGGAGGAACCACGAAAATCACGAAGGGCACGAAAAAAGGCTGAGGTTCGGCCTCTCTGGAGATGAGGGGACGAGTCAGGATTTGCGAAAGAATCGGATGCAAGATTCGATATTCCAGATTCCAGAAAGGGAATGCCTTGCCGCTCTGAGATTGGCACCCATCTGGAGTTTGGAATCTGGAATCGATTTTCCCATCGTCCCAGGGATCTCAGGCGAGAGGAACCACGAAAATCACGAAGGGCACGAAAAAGGGCTGAGGATGTCAGTTCGAGGCCGCCTGGAGCGTGTCCGCCGGCGCTGAGCAATCCGGCCCGGGCTGGTACAATGCGATGACGGCCGCGCCACACGCCAGCATCAACACGAAATGCGTAACAGGAAAATGCCCCCGCGAGCGACCGGCCGGGGATCGTGATCGACCCGTGAAAATTTATCTGCTATCGCTCGATAAGCGGCGGAGCTTCTTCTACGCGGACGAATCCGAGCCGCCCGACGACAGTCCCGACGGCGACATCCCACGCGGCGAGGAATCCGGCTGGCGAGGCCAGATACGAGAACATCGCGAGCAGCTTCGATCGTTCTGGGAGCAATCCGACACGCGGCTCGTCCGCTGGAGCCGCCATGCCTGGGAGTGGATGCACTCCTGGGCTCATCCCGACGAGACGATGCTCCGGCGGCTGCGTTCGGCCTCCCGGATCGAGCTTCACCATCCGGCCGCTCGCGATCCCGAGGAGGTGCGTGGCCTCTGGTCACGCTATCTCTCCCAGCGATGGTGGCGGCACCTGCTGTGGCTATCCGTCAACGTGATCGTGGCGCCGCCGGCCGTGATGACGCTCTGGGTCCTTCCCGGTCCGAACGTCATCGGATACTGGTTTGCCTATCGAGCAATCCATCACGCGCTGATTGTCCGGGGTATCCGACGGGCCCGGTGGGGCGGGTTGCCCCTGGAATTTCGGGCCTCGCCGGCCCTCGACTTCCCGATCGAGCGCGACGGCGAGGGTCGCGCCGCTCACCCGGCCATCGACGGTCCCGCGCTCCTTCTGAACGAGCATGTCGCCCGGACCGAGGCCGAGACCGCCGCGATCCAACCGCATTCCGATGAACCTGAAAAACCTTTAAAGCCATGAGAATCGTTAGCTACAACATCCACAAGGGGATTGGCGGCCGGGATCGACGCTACCGCCTCGACCGGATCGTCCGCGTGCTGGAAGACCTCCATCCCGACCTGATCTGCCTGCAAGAGGTGGATCGGAACGTTCTGCGGTCGCACCACCACGATCAGCCGAGGGAGCTGGCCGAGGCGCTTCGGGCCGAGGAGCATCTGTACCAGCTCAACGTCCGGGTGAAGGACGGCGGATACGGCAACCTGATCCTCTCGCGATGGGCGTTCCGTGGAGCGCATCAGGTCTCGCTCCGGATGAAACGGCGGAAGCCGAGGGGCGCTCAACTGGCGATCGTCGAGACGCCGGAGGGGCCGCTTCATCTGGTCCACTGGCACCTCGGCCTGGCCGAGCGCGAGCGACACTGGCAGGTCCGGCATTTACTTGGGCATGAGGTGTTTCGAGCGGCCGAGGAACTGCCGACGCTGGTGGTCGGGGATTTTAACGACTGGCTCAACACCCTCGCCCGCGGTCCGTTCGCGCGACACGGCTTCGAACAGGTGACATCGCCTCGATCGCGGTTCCGATCGTTCCCGGCGTACTGGCCGGTCGCCTCGCTCGACAAGGCGTTCGTCCGCGGTCCGGTCGCGATCCGGCACGCGCACATCGCCCACTCCCGGCTCGCGCGTGATGCCTCCGACCACCTGCCGCTCGTCATCGATTTCCACCTGAATGACACCGGCACGGGCTGACGCTCGGTTGAAGCAGGTGTCGCCGTCGAAGTACGTAGCCACCGCCAGGGACGTGGTTCACCTCGCGATGTCGAGCCTCGAGGCGTGCCGTCCAGGTCAGGAGCAAGATATTCGCGATATCGTGACATCTTCGCTAGGAACAAGGCATCCGGAAGGGCGAGCCTCCTGGCGAGCCGTTTGCGCCTCATCCGTGGCTCGGCAGGAGCCTCGCCTTCCCGGCAGATCGGCGTCGATCAAGACTCAGCGCCATCTGCCTTCTCGGACTGCTCGCGGCCCCACAAGAGGCCGACGGCGAGCAGGCCGACCAGCGGGAGCAACCCGGCCCCGAACATCACCTGCGAGAATGCGCCGGTGCGGTCGATCCAGCGCCCGATGGGGCCGCCGACCATCGAATAAATCATCCAGAACGCAAACCCGAGGATGCCGGTGACATTCCCCATCCGACGCGCTGAAAGCTCCTGGGTGAACGCATAATAGACCGGGAACTGGCCGAGCGAGCCGAACCCGATCACCAGCAGCAGGGCCATCAGCATCCACGAGCCCGGCACCATTGCGGCGACCGTTGATAGCGCCGTCAGCAGGCAACAGACAGCGAACGCCGAGATCCGCGACCCGTGGATCGACCACCCGCGGTGGGCCAGCCATCGGACCAGGAAGCCGATCGCCAGGCAGCCGGCGTCGGTGGCGAGGTAATAGGCGACAGAGAACTGCTGGACCGTCCGATTGCTGAAGCCGTATTCCTCTCGGAGCATCTTCGGCATCCACGCCCGGAAGAAGTGAAAACAGAGGTTGATGACCGTCACGACGACGATAAGGATCAGCAATCGCCGGACGATCGACCATTGCAGGCGAGGGCGCGGGGTTGGCTCGATCGGATTGGTCTCTTCGCGTAACGCCAGATCGCCCGGTCGGACAAGGATCAGCCAGGCGACCACCCAGACCAGGCCGATTGCCCCGATCACGCGAAACGGTAGACGCCAGTCGTCGGGGCCGCCCGTGCTGATCGCCAGGACGACCATCGGCGTCGCGATCGCGCCGAGCGAGGCACCGCTCTGGATCAGGCTGTTGCCGAGGGCGCGATCGCGTCGCGAAAGCAGGCGCTGGGCGGTGACCAGGGCGCAGGGCCACTGCCCGGCCTCGAAAAAGCCGAGCACGACCCGGCCGAACCAGAGTTGTCGGTAGGTTGACGCCCATCCGGTCGCGAAGCCGGCCGTCGACCAACCGAGCAGAACGATCGGGTAGAGCCATCGCGGGCCCATCCGGTCGACGGCGATCCCGGCGACGACCCCTCCGATCGCGAACGCGAGCCCGAAGCCGGACTCGAGCAGGCCGTCCTGCTCGTTCTCGATCTGGAGCGCTCGGCCGATCTCGGTGGCCTGTTGCGAGAGGGTCTGGCGATCCATGTAGTTGAGCATCGTCGCCAGGAGCATCATCAGGCAGATGCCCCAGGTGCGAGTGGTCGCCTTCCGGTCATCGGGATTCGCGATCGTCGCGGCGGCCTCGTTCGTGAGCATGTTCATCCTTCCCAGGAGCGGCCGTCCCAGGCGCCGACCCGCTCCAGGAAGGCGACGACATCTCGGGCGAAGATCGAGAGGAGTGCCTCGCCCTTCTCGGCGGTCGCGGCGCGGGGGTTGCCGATGTGGCCGACCTCGCTCCGTTCGCGGGTGATCCAGCCCCGGGAGGCTGGTGCGAACGAAGGCGATTGCGAGACCGGCTCGATCTTCGCAATCTCGCCGACGAGATGAGGCGCGATCCGGAGGATCATTGAGGTTTCCCACTCGCAGGCGTGGCCCATCTCCGACTGCACGAGCGAGGGCTCGATCTCGTTCGGCCGGCTGCCGAGTTGCCAGTAGGTGGCCGAGAGCAGGAGCAATCCCTCGCGACGGTGGCGCTGGCGGGCCTCGAAGACGGCCTGGCTCCCCGGGACGATGTTCCCGCCGTGGCCGTTGAGCAGGACAATCCGGCGGAAGCCGTGCGCCACCAGGCCGTCGAGCAGGTCGCCCAGCACGTCGAGATAGGTCCGTGGCGCTGCCGAGATCGTGCCGGGGAAGTCCATGTGATGGTGCGAGTTGCCTAGCCAGAGCAAGGGCGTCCAGATGGCGCGATCGCCGAGGGTTTCACCGGCGCGCCGGAGGACCTCGGCCAGCAGGAGGCTATCCGTTGCGACGGGGAGATGCCATCCGTGCTGCTCGACGGCCGCGATCGGGACCACTACCGGCAGGTTCTTCGAGACCGACATGATCGCCGGCCAGGTCATCTCCTGAAGTTGCAAGGCCGCCTCCCCTCGTCGTGGATGCCGGCGCGCCCACGACGCGCCCGGCCTCCAGTGTAGTCGAGCGGGGGCCGATCACAACCCTCCCGTCGGGACGTTCGGCGCGGCGTTCGTGATCCGCCGTGGGCGAGGCGGCCGATCCGGGTCTTTAAGCCTTGAAATACGGGATCGCCCGGATCATGAACTCATCGAACAGGGGCACGGTGAACTCGAGGTCCCCATGCGCCGGGCTGTAGATCATCCCCTTCTTGATGAGCTTGGACCGTACGGGGCCGAGACTGGTCACCTTGACGCCCAGCTTGACAGCGATGTCGCCGGTGCGATGGGCGCCCGGCCCGAGTGCGGCCATCGCGCGCAGGAAGTTCTTCTCGCTCGGGGTCAGGCGATCGAAGCGCACGCGGAAGAAGTTCTCGTCGAGCCGGCGGATCACAGCCGACGTCGCATCAAGGACGACCCGCTCCGTGATCGGGCTGGCCGTCGCGAGGTTCCACACCTGATAGCCCCATTCCTGGACGAAGTAGGGATATCCCCTTGTCTGTCGATAGCTCTCTTCGAGCGCCGCCGGATCGAACCGAACGGATGCCGCCTCCGCCGGGTCCCGCAGGGCCTTCGCGGCATCCTCGGCCGAGAGGGCCCCGATATCCGGGAAGTTGAACAGCCGCTCGGCATAGGACTTCGATTCCCCGGCGAGCCCCGGGAGGATGGGCAGGCCCGCGCCGAGGAGGACCAGCGGGAGCCGGAGTTGCTGCACCCGGTGCATCGCCATGATTAGCGAGCCGAGTTCCTTCTGGTTGAAATACTGGATCTCGTCGATGAAGAGGGCCACGGCGCTCTTGCGGTCCTCGGCCGCCTCACCAATCGCGACGAACAGGTTGGGCAGGTCGATCTCGAGGTCGCCGCTATCGGCCGCCCCCTTCTCGGGCTCGATGTCCAGGCCGATGGCCATGTCATTCACGGTGAACTTGAGCGACCCGATGAAGCTCCGCAGGACGGCCAGCCCCCGCTTGACCTTGTCTCCCGCACCCGCGATCCGGTCCAACTCGAAGAGCAACGTGCGCAGATAGGGGGCGATCAGCTTGCCCAGGGGCTTGTCCTCGTGGGCCTCGATCGAGACGGTGCGATAGCCGTCGGCCTTCGCCATCCGCTCGATCTCGTTGAGCAAAACCGTCTTGCCGACCCCCCGCAGTCCCGTCAGCAGAAGACTCTTCTCGGGGCGCCTCTCCTTGACCCGCCCCAGCAGGATGCGTGATTGCTCAAGCACGGGGTCGCGTCCGACGAGTTCCGGAGGTGGAGAGCCCGCGCCAGGCGAGAATGGGTTCTTGATCGGGTCCATGCGTGGTCACTGGTCTATAGGGAGTTATCGCGCCTTATAGCGGATTATACTCGGCTATACGCGATCTCCGCTATAACTTGGTATATTTACCCGGTCCCCAAGACCTCCCGCGCCGCCGATTTTTCGGCCGGCTTCAGAGAGAAGTCGTACTCGACCTGCACCTCGTCAGCCTTGAAGACGCGCGATTCGGCCGGCTCGTAACCTTTTGCCGTGACACGGAGCCGGAATTCTGCGAGGCGTTCGACGGCGATTTCCGCCCGGAATTCACCCTGCATCGCGAAGCCCCCA
Organism: Planctomycetales bacterium; assembly: GCA_027449865.1. GTDB lineage: Bacteria > Planctomycetota > Planctomycetia > Isosphaerales > Isosphaeraceae > JAKAUH01. The sequence goes on along the minus strand of DAIDKV010000027.1, from coordinate 30,418 downwards.
GTAGTCCGCTCCCAGGTCAGCTTCCCGGTCTTTGGGTCGTTGAATCCGACCTCGACCTCGGCGCGATCGATGAGCTTCTTCGTGAGGGCATCCTGGATCTTGCCCGAGACCGAGACTGCCCGAGAGAGCGTCACGGTGATGTCCTCGCCCGCCCGGACCACCTTCTCCGAGACGCCCACGAAGCCACGACATCCCACGTCGAGAAGGATTCCATCCGCGGGGGCATCCTCCCAGCGGAACCACCCGTCGGCGTCGGTCTCGAAGTGCCGGGAGCCCATTGTCCGGAGTACGTGTGGCGTATCGACCTTGACCGTCGCCCCCGGGATCGGCCGGCCGGCCGTGTCGACGACGCGGCCCTCCAGTCGCTGCGCAGGCCCCAGGGTGATCCCGATCGGCCGCGCGACTCGCCTGACCTCGATCGTTTTCACGTCGGGTGCGTGTCCCCTGGCCCTGAACTGGAGCGCCACGCCCCCGGGCCGCACGTGCTCAAAACGGAATTGCCCATTCCGGTCGGTGGTCGTCCTCGCGACCTTCGAGTGAAACATCTGTTTCATGGCGGCGTCGATCCATTCGACCTCGGCACCCTCGATCGGATTTCCCGCTTCATCCCGGACCTCGCCCGAGACCGTAACACCCCGCATCATGATCTGCACGTCGCTGAAATCAAGGAGCGATTGCAAGGGCAGATCGTCCGGTCGCACCGGCCCATTCGGATCGGGGCTCCCATGCGCACGAGGATGAAGGTCGTCATCCGAGACGTATTCCGGATGCGTTAGGTACAGATAACCGAACTTCATGGACCGGAAGCAACGGCATCGCCATTGGCCCTGATCGTCGGTCGTGGCGTCGACCATGTAGGCCAGTTCCTCCTTCTGCTTCTTCTCGCCAAGGTAGCCCCAGACCACAACCTTCACGCCCGGGATCGGCCGGCCCTCCTCGTCGCGGACCGTCCCGCCGAGCGTCTGCTCTCCCGGGAGTAACTCGACGATCAGGTGGTCGGGGATCCTCGGATATCGCGAACCGGTCTGGGTAAAGTAGTGCCGCTGCTGAACGTAGCCCTCGGCCCAGACGTCGAGATTGAGTCGCTCCGTCGGCCCGTGTCGGAACAGAACGATACGAGATCGCCCTTCTCGATCGGTCTGGCGGATCGATTCTTCCAGGTTAATCGTGGGTCGGACCCTGGCTCCCACGATCGGCTTGCCCGTTACCCTGTCGCGAACGATGACATCAATTGTTCGCGGGGTGGTTGCCTCTTTCGGTTTTGCGGGCGGCTCATCGGACTGCGCCGACCCCCGCGAGACCTCGACCGTTCCCAGCAGCCCGGCCGCTACGATCATCACCATCGCGATTGCGAGCCGCGCCTGCCATCGCGAGAGACACCGCGAGGCGCCTCGGGTCCGGTCGATCCAGTCCAGCCGACGGACGAGGCCCGGCCCCCTCGCCATCGCCATCCCGATCGACGGACCCGGTCGCCGGACCAACCCCGAGGCGACCTCGATCAGCGTGGCGCGATACGCTTCGGAGCCGCCAAGGACGTGGACGCAAAGGTCGTCGCAAACCTGCTCGCGGACCCCAGCCATCATCCGCCCGGCCATCCAGACCATCGGATGCGGCCAGTAAAGAATCTGCACGAGCTTCAAGGCGAGATTCCAGCCGAAATCCCCACGGCGCACGTGTGCCAGCTCATGAAGCAAGACGGCGTCGATCGCCTCGGGGTCGAACGTGCCGACCAGCCCCTCCGGGATGACGATCGAGGGACGGAGCCATCCCGCGGCGATCGGGACCGAGATTTGATTCGTCGCCAGCAAATCCACCCGACGACCGATCCCAAGCCGCCCTCCCCACCGATCGAGCGCCTCGACCCATCGCGGATCGTCGATCGATCGGCATCGGCGTCGGAGACGTCCGAGCCCCGACATCGCGACCGCCAGCCCAATCCCTCGCAAGGCCGCGGCGATCAGATACACGCCCAGGGCCAGTTCGATCCAGTCAGGCCGCCAGGCCACCACCGGCGCCTCGATGGGCTCCGCGTGCGAGGCGGCAGGAGTCGGCCTCGCGACAACTATGGACACCGGTTCGGGCGGCGGAGCCTCCACGCGGAAGGGGATCACCTCGCGGACGGGATCGATCGCGAGGGGCGCCGCCGGGATCTCAACCCGGAGTCGGGGCAGAGCGATCGACGCCACCGGCAGGATCAGGAGGCCGACGAGGCAGGCGTCCCAGAGGGACGATCGAACCGTCGCCCGCTTGCGTCCCAGCGCGAGATGCCCGCCGATCGCCATTGCGAGGATCGCCGTTGAGCCGATCGCCTGGTCCCGCGCCAGCGAGATCACCGAGCCGAATTCGACGCTCATGGAGTCCCTCCTTTTCGCTTACCTCCGGCCCGTCGACGGAGCGCCGTGAGTTGTTCCGGGGTGAGCTGCTCGTCCTCAATGAGCCGGAGCACGAGATCCTCGGCCGAGCCGCCGAAGAGCCGGGAAAGCAAACTACCCACCGCCCGCCGCTGCGCCTTCTCGCGTTCGACACGCGCCCGGTAGACGTACGCCTTCCCCCGCGTTTCGTGCTCCAGGTATCCCTTCGACTCCAGTACCCGAAGCAGCGTCCGGACCGTCGAATCGTGAGGCGCCTCGGGCATCGCCTCACGCACCTGCTCGGCCGATGCCTCGCCCAGCCGCCAGACCACCTCCATGATCTGCGCCTCGCGGGCCGTCAGCGCCTCTTCCTGCGGTCGAACCATCGCCAGTCTCCCGTGAATTCCTTAACAGATACCGACACAATAGTCTCGCCCGCGGGCCGCGTCAACCGTCTTCCGTGAATATTTTAACGGGAGGACGAGTTGGGTCCGTCTGGGTGGATGCCGTCGGAAGGCCCGGCGAGTCCGACGATGTTGCCGACGACGATCAGCGCACCGCCGATCAGGAGCGAGGCGTGGAAGTGTTCGGAGGGCTCATTGACGCCGATCAGGGGTCCGAGCAGGCCCGGCAGCCAGAGGGCCCAAAGCGTCGCGAAGATGGGCTCCATCGTGTAGATTGACGACGCCTGCACCGGCGAGACTTCGGGCTGGAACAGGTTCATGAGCCAGAAGGCGAGTGTCGAGCAGAGCGCGGCCGTGACTGCCGTGAGGGCGAGGAAAGGAACGTCGGCCAGCAGCGAAGTCCATCCTGAGATCCCCGTCGTCGAGGGACGGAAGACGACCCCGAACGAGCCTGAGACCACAGCCACCAGGACCACGCCGAGGAACATCCCGGCCGTCAAGCGTTCCGACGGCATCCGACGGGCGAAGAGGTCGACCGCGACGACCTGGAAGGCGAAGATGAACGCGGTGGCGAGCGTCAAAATGTCGCCGAGGCCGACCCGTGCCGCGGCTTCGGCCGACGGTCGCACAACGAGCGGGCCGCCGGTGACCAGCAGGCCGGTGAGGAAGGCTGTTCCGAGGATCGCGATCGAGGCGCCGATCATTGCGGCGATTCTCGGACGTCGGCGTTCGACGGCAATCATCACGATCGGCGTGAACGCCACGCAGAGGCTCGTCAGGAACCCGCTTCGCGACGAGGGGATCTCGTTGAGGCCGGCAACCTGGAGCAGGAACCCGGCCGCGAAGGGAAGGCCGACGCCGATTCCCATGCCCCACTCGGCCGCCGTGAGCCCCCGAAAGAGCCCGGGCGCCGCCAGGCCCAGGAACGCCATCGCCATCGCGAACCGGACGGCCATGTAGAACGAGGCCCGCGTCAACTGGTCGACGATGATCGAGGCGGTGGACCCGCCCCCTGGCGCCTCGGGCACTGCTCGGACCATCAGGACGTTGATCATCCGCATGAGCGGGAACGAGAGGCCCCACAGCGACGTCGTCGCGACCAGAGCGAGGATCGCGCGTGCTCGTCGATTCATCGGCCTGAATATCCTCTCCTGCTGCGATCCATCGATCCGGCCGGCACGCGACGGCGGGGCACCTTTTATAATACCCAGCGACTCGCGCGGAGAAGCCCGATCGGCGCGGCACAACTCTTGCGGCAAATTGGCCACGATTCCCGGACCCTGATGCTTCAGGAGCCTTCGATGATCTTCGAGCTGCCGATCCTCGGCCGCGCCCATTGGCCGCGCCGCACGCCTCAGCCCTTCAGTCCGCAATCGGTCGCCAGGGCGTCTCGGCTCCGAGGCGCCACGGTTACGCCGAGCGTTTGCCCGTATTGCGCTGTCGGGTGTGGCCAGCTTATCTACACGAAGGCCGGCCGGCTCATCGATATCGAGGGTGATCCCCGCAGCCCAATCAACGAGGGGACTCTCTGTCCGAAGGGCGCCAATGCTTTCGAGCTGGCCGTCAATCCGAATCGTCTGACGAAGGTCCACTATCGCGCTCCAAATTCCGACCGATGGGAGATCAAGGACCTCGACTGGGCGATGGACCAGATCGCCCTCCGCGTGAAGGCCGCGCGCGAGGCGGACTTCACCGCGACCGATCCTGATGGCCGTCGCCTGAACTCGGTCCGGAACATCGGCACTCTTGGCGGCGCCACGCTTGACGTCGAGGAAAACTATCTCATCAAGAAGCTTTTCACGGCCGGGCTGGGTGTGGTCTCGGTCGAGAACCAGGCGCGGATCTGACACTCCGCCTCGGTGCCCGGTCTGGGCGCCTCGTTCGGCCGCGGCGCGGCCACCAATTCGCAGCAGGACTTCATCAACAGCGACTGCATCCTCATCATGGGTTCGAACATGGCCGAGGCCCATCCGGTCGGCTTCCGCTGGCCGATGAGGGCGAAGGCGCGAGGCGCGACACTCATCCACGTCGATCCTCGATATTCGCGCACCTCGGCCCATTGCGACCTCTTCGTCGGCATCCGGACCGGCAGCGACATTGCCTTCCTGGGCGGATTGATTCACTACGTCCTGAAGCATGAGCGGTGGTTCCAGGAATACGTGCTGGCCTATACGAACGCCTCCGTCCTCATTGAAGAGGGTTACGAGGACACCGAGGATCTCGACGGCCTCTTCAGCGGATTCAAGCCGGAGGCCCGGGCCTACGACGCGAGCGAGGGGCACTGGGGCTACGAGGGCTCGCCGAGCGACCGGCCCGACGACGCCGAGGAAACCGGAGAGGCCGCCGGGCGCGGTGGCCAGGGCATCCACGGCTACGGTCTGATGGGCGGCGCGACCTCGCACGGCCAGCCCCGCTCCGTGATGACCGACGCGCCAGCCGGCGAGCCGCCCCGCGACCCGACCCTGAAACACCCACGTTGCGTGATGCAGATCCTTCGGCGACACTTCGCCCGATACACCCCCGAGGTCGTCGCCGCGGTCTGCGGCTGCACGGTCGAGGAGTTCACCCGCGTCGCCGAATCCCTCTGCGAAAACTCGGGCCGCGACCGGACGAGCATGATCGTCTACGCGGTTGGCTGGACCCAGCACACCACTGGCGTCCAGATGATACGGGCCGCCAGCATCCTCCAACTGCTGCTCGGTAACATCGGTCGACCCGGCGGCGGGATCATGGCGATGCGAGGCCATTCCAGTATTCAGGGCTCGTCCGACGTCCCCACCCTCTACGACCTCCTTCCCGGCTACCTGCCCCAGCCTGCCGCCGACCCCGGCCACGACACCCTCGACGACTACGTCCAGCACGAGGGACTGCCGACCGGTTACTGGGTCAACCTCCGCAAGTTCGTCGTCAGCCTGCTCAAGGCCTACTACGGCGACGCCGCTCAACCCGAGAACGATTTCCGATACGACTGGCTCCCCAGGATCGACGGCGATTACTCGCAGCTTCTCACCTTCGAGCGTATGTCTCGCGGCGAGATGACCGGCTACTTCGTCCTCGGTCAGAACCCCGCCGGCGGCGGCCCGAATGCCGGCCTGCATCGCGCTGGCCTGCGCCAGCTCGACTGGCTGGTCGTGGTCGACTGGTTCCCGACCGAGACCGCGACCTTCTGGAAAAACGACCCCGACGCTCCGCCGCCTGACCAAATCAAGACCGAGGTCTTCCTGATCCCGGCGGCTTCAAGCTCTGAAAAGGAGGGAACCCTCACCAACACCCAGCGCCTCCTGCAATGGCACAGCAAGGCGCTCGACCCTCCCGGCGACTGCCGGTCCGACGCCTGGTTTGTTTACAACCTCGGCAAGCGTCTGCGCGCCCTCTACTCCGGCTCAACCGCCCTGAAGGATCAGCCGCTGCTCAACCTTACCTGGGACTACGACCACGAACGCCCCCATCGCCTGCCCGATGGCTCATTTAGCCGAATCGCGGGGGAGCCGGACGTCGACCGTATTCTTCAGGAGATCAACGGCCGGAAGCTCGACGAGATCGACCCCAGAACTGGCCGCCCACGCCTGCTCTCCGGCTTCTCCGAACTGAAGGACGACGGATCGACCGACTCCGGTTGCTGGCTCTACGGCGGCGTCTATCCCGACCCAGAGCACAACCGCGCTGCCGATCGAAAGGTAGACGAGGGCCCGGGTCTCCAGCCTGACTGGGGATTTGCCTGGCCGCACAACCGCCGGATCATGTACAACCGAGCCTCGGCCGACCCCGAGGGACGGCCCTGGTCCGAGCGGAAGAAGCTCATCTGGTGGGACGAGGCGCAGCGGCGATGGGTCGGCGACGATGAGCCCGACTTCGAGCCAGAGAAGCCGCCGGGCTACCGTCCCGCGCCCGATGCCAGAGGAATGGACGCCATCGCCGGCGACGAGCCGTTCATCATGAAGCCCGACGGGATCGCCTGGCTCTTTGCTGCCGGCGCGATCAAGGACGGTCCGCTCCCCGCCCATTACGAGCCAGTCGAGTCGCCGGTCGGAAATCTGATCTACCCTCGCATGACGCATTCGCCGACGGTCCGGACTCTGCGTGGTCCGCTGAACCCTCTGGCCGAGTCGCCCTCGCCCGAGTTCCCCGTGGTCGCCTTCACCTTCCGCCTGACCGAGCACTACCTCAGCGGCCCGATGAGTCGGTTCAACGGCTGGCTCAACGAATTGCAGCCCGAGATGTTCGTCGAGCTGAGTCCCGAGCTGGCCGAGGAGCGTCGAATCCAGCACGGAGGATGGCTGACGGTTCGGTCCCCGCGCGGCAGAATCGAGGCCCGAGCCATGGTCACGCGCCGAATCCGCCCGCTGATCGTCGAGGGTCGGACCATTCACCAGATCGGCCTGCCTTTCCACTGGAGCTACGCCGGTGCCAGCGTCGGAGGCAATGCCAACGACCTCACCTCGGTCCTTGCCGACCCGAACGTCAGTATGCACGAGGCGAAGGCGTTCACCTGTCAGGTGGAGCCCGGCCGCCTGGCCGGCCCGGTCGCCCGTCCGACGGTTGTGCCGACCGCATGGCCCGACACCCGGCCCATTCCTGAAACGCCGAGGGCCTCGCAGCCCGAGGGGAAGTTTGTGCGATCGGAGCCGCCACGATGAACGCCCGAGAGCTGGAAATCTCCGCGATCCCGGAGCCGGCCGAAACGCCTTCGGGGCCGGTCGCGACGATCCTCGGTCCGTTCCTCCCAGTCGTTCGTCCCGAACCGCGTACCCCGACCGGCTTCTACACCGACACCACGGTCTGCATCGGCTGCAAGGCCTGCGAGGTGGCCTGCAAACAGTGGAACCAGCTTCCATCAGACGGACTGAACTGGTCCGGCGATAGCTACGACAACACCCAGGCGCTTTCGGCGACCTCGTGGCGGCATGTCAAGTTCATCGAGCAATTCGCCTCGGCCGGCGCCGATGCTCCCTCTCGCTGGCTGATGATGAGCGACGTCTGCAAGCACTGCTCTGCCGCCCCCTGCCAGCACGCCTGTCCAACCGGCGCGATCATTTACAACGAGTTCTCGAACGTGTATATCCAGCCGGACATTTGCAACGGCTGTGCCTACTGCATCGCGGCCTGTCCGTTCGGAGTGATCACGCGGAGCGACCTCGACGGCCACGCCCACAAGTGTACGCTCTGCTACGACCGCCAGCGCGACGGGCTGATCCCGGCGTGTGCCAAGGCGTGCCCGACGGCCTCGATTCAGTTTGGCCCGATCGACGAGCTGCGAGACCGGGCGCATCGGCGGATCGAGGAGCTGAATTCGCGGGGGACGCCGAGTGCCTACCTCTACGGCGAGGCACCGACCGCGACCTATTCCGAACTGCATTCGTTCTACTTGCTGGTGGATCGCCCCTCGACGTACGGGCTGCCGGAGTCGCCGTTCAATCCCTGGCTGCGGATGCGGGGCGACTACCTGCGATCGTTGCTCGGCGGTCTGGCGGCGATCGTCGCGATGATCCTGGTCTGGACCCTGCGGATGCCCTGAGATGCCGACCTGCACCGATCCTGCCTCGCCGATGAACGCGGCCGGCTACGCGTCGCGACGGGTGACGAAGCCGCCAAACTGGCACGAGCTGGTTGCGTTCGACATGCTCTTCAACAACATGACGACCGGCCTCTTCGTGGTCGCGGCGGCCGGCGACCTGGTGTCGAGGCCGGCGTTTGGTCCTCTGACCCGGCTGGCCTATCCGATGGCCCTGCTCTTCCTGACAATCGACCTGGCGTGCCTGGTCCTCGACCTCGGGCACCGGTTCCGGTTCCACCACATGCTCCGGGTCTTCAAGCCGAGTTCGCCGATGTCGCTGGGGACCTGGTGTCTGACCGCGTATTCGATCCCGCTGGGCCTGCTTTCGACGATCGAGGTTCTGGAAATGGCAGGGATCCGCGAGATCCCCGCCTGGATGCGATTGGCCTCGATCACGACAGGAATTCCCTTTGCGATGGGGGCGGCGATGTACAAGGGGGTCCTCTTCAGCACGACGTCTCAACCCGGTTGGAAGGACTCGCGCTGGCTGGGCGGCTACCTGACGAACTCAGCGATCGCGATCGGGTGCGCCGAACTGCTCGCGATCGCGGACCTCGCCGGTCAGGGGCCGGTTCGGGCGATCCGAACATCGCTGCTGGCCCTGCTGGCGATCAACCTCGGCTTCCTGGCGACGTTGATTGTCGAGCTTCGCCCGGCGATCCGGACGCTCAAGGGGGGGCATCGACTGGATTTGATGCTCACGCTGGGCGCGGCGCTCGGGGTGTGGGTGCCAGCGATACTGATTTTGGTTTCCGGGACCATGCCGACGATCGCCTCGGCGATCATCGACGGGATTGGCATGGTTTTGGTTCTCGCGGGGAACTTCCTGGTTCGCCGATCGATTGTTATGCTACCCCATCACGAAAACGACGACGGGATCGTCGCGCGCTGGGACGGGGGATCATGAGTCTTCTGAGCCGACTCGATCGCGAACAGATCATCGCCGGACCTGACTTCGACCGCTGGCTGATTCCGCCAGCGGCCCTGGCAGTGCATCTGTGTATTGGCGAGGTGTATGGCTTCAGCGTGTTCAACGGGCCGTTGACTCGGCTGGTCGGGATCTCGGAATCGGTCCCGGGCGAGGACTGGACGCGACCACAGGTCGGCTGGATCTATTCGATCGCGTTGATGGTGCTAGGCATTTCCTCGGCGCTGCTTGGCCGATGGGTGGAGCGATCGGGCCCGCGGAAGGCGATGGTCGCAAGTGCTGGCTGCTTCTGCGGTGGACTTCTGATCGCGGCTTTGGGGGTTCGGCTCCACAGTCTCGCGGTGGTCTACCTGGGTTATGGCTTCATTGGGGGCATAGGGCTGGGCCTGGGCTACATCGCGCCGGTTTCGACGTTGGTGAAGTGGTTCCCCGACCGACCCGGAATGGCGACGGGGCTGGCGATCATGGGGTTCGGAGGCGGGGCTCTGGTCGGCGCGCCGCTGGGTGTCGAGTTGATGGACCGCTTCCGGACGGCGGCCTCGGTGGGGGTTGCCGAAGCGTTCGTGGCGATGGCCGCTCTCTACTTCGTGTTGATGCTCTTCGGAGCGGTAATCGTGCGCGTCCCGCACCCGACGTGGAAGCCGGCCGGCTACGTACCCAGCTCTCGGCCCGGACGGATGATGACAGAGGCCCACGTCGCGGTCGAGCTTGCCTGGAAGACGCCGCAGTTCTGGCTGTTATGGGTGGTGCTTTGCCTGAACGTGACGGCCGGAATTGGGATTCTGGGACAGGCTTCGCCGATGTGTCAGGACATGTTTGGGGTTTCCGCGGCGGCGGGGGCCGGTTTCGCGGGTTTGCTCAGCCTCGCGAACATGGCCGGCCGGTTTGCCTGGGCCTCAATTTCGGACCTGACCGGCCGCAAACCGATCTATGGGATCTATCTCATGGGCGGTGCTGTGCTGTATGCGATGATTTTGCCGATCCAGCGAGGCGGACACGTGCTGGGATTCGTGGCGTTCACGGCCGTGATCATCTCGATGTACGGCGGCGGGTTCGCGACGATCCCGGCGTATCTTCGCGACCTGTTCGGCACGATGCACCTGGGCGCGATTCACGGCCGGTTGATCACGGCCTGGTCGATGGCGGCCGTGCTGGGCCCGCAGTTGGTGACGTATCTGTCGGACCTTCAGATCCGCCGGGGTGTGCCGCGAGCCTCGTCGTACAATCTTACGATGACGCTAATGGCGGTCCTCCTGCTGCTGGGCTTCGGCTGCAATCTTCTGATCCGCCCCGTCGCCGAGTCGTACCATCACAAAGGGGAGGCGGAATGAGCCCCGGACATCGGGGAATGGCCGCGACGCTGCGACTCGCCGCGGCGTGGATCGTTGTCGCGATACCTCTGACCTGGGGGGTTTCGCAAACTGTGCGCAAATCGCTGGCTCTCTTATCGGCAACAGTCCCCGCACGCAGGGAACTCGGGCCGATCCCAAAAACCCGACGGACCGGGCCGGAGATGGGCTGGAAATCGAGCGAGCGATCGCGTAGAATCATTTCCACGATCGCACCTGCGACGCAAGCCTCACGGTGAATTCCTGGATTTCAGGCTTCATCCCGCCGCCCTCCTAGCTCAATTGGCAGAGCAGCTGACTCTTAATCAGCGGGTTGTAGGTTCGAGTCCTACGGGGGGCACTTCCGACAGAAGCCGGCTCAGGCCGGCCAGTGCCATCTAACCCCCTGGAAACAGGGGTTTTTCATTGGTCAACGCCGGAACATCGGATCGGGTCATTACGCCAGGAAGCGACTCATCCCGCCTCGAAACGTCCCCTCCGGTGGGCAAGGCGTTCTCCGATGGGTGTCACAACCGGGTCGGTTCCGGTCATCGCCAGGAGCTCGGCGGGGGTCGGAGTCGCCGGGGTCAGGTCAGGCAGATTTTCGACTGCACTCCTGATGTCATGTAGCGATGCCTTGGCGTGGGGACGTGAAGGCCAAATTTAGCTCCCTTATAAAGGAGAGCGAGGAGGGCCCGGTCGTCGTCACTCGGAACAGGAAGCCGGTCGCGGTCCTGCTCGGCGTGCAGGATGACGACGAGGTGGAGCGGCTGATCATGAGTCGCTCGAAGAGGCTCAGGGCCATCCTCGACGATGCCCATCAGTGGATCAAGGCCGGTGAGGGCATCCCTCACGAAGAGTTCTGCAAGCAGGTCGAGGCCGAGCCTCCCGCGCCGAGCGAGCCGGAGAAGCCGCAGCCGAAGACACGGGCGCGGAAGACCCGAAAGGCGTGACGATGCTTGACGCCCGCCTCACATCGGACTTAACCTAAACGACTAGAAGGCCGCTCGTGCATGGGGCGGCGAGGAACGGCGGCCAGGGCGGCCCCACCCGGTTTCGTCGGATGACGGCGAGGCGGGCGGGGCGTTTTCGTTGAGGGGTCAGGTCGGGCGAGGCGCGATCATGCGGAGGCCATTCCGGGATCGGACCGAGGCAGGTCAGGCGCTGGCCGCCCTGCTCGGCGAACACGCCGGGCACGACGACCGGATCGTCCTGGCCCTCCCCCGTGGCGGCGTTCCGGTCGCGTTCGAGGTCGCCCAGGCGATCGGGGCACCGCTCGATGTTTTCGTCGTCCGAAAGCTCGGCGCCCCGGGACACGCGGAACTCGCGATGGGCGCGATGGCCTCGGGCGGTGTCGTCGTGATGAACGACGAGGTCGTCAAGGCCATGAAAGTCAAGGCCGATGACATCCTCGACGCCATCGCCGACGAACGCCGCGAACTCGCCCGTCGCGAACTGGCCTATCGCGACGGCCGCCCGCCGGCCGACGTCGCCGGCAAGGTCGTGATCCTGGTCGATGACGGCCTGGCGACCGGCTCGACGATGAAGGCCGCCGTCACCGCTCTTCGGAAGATGGGGCCGTCGAGGATCGTCGTCGCCGTTCCGATCGGTGCCGCCTCCACCTGTGCCGAACTCGGAGAGATCGCCGACGAGTGCGTCTGCGCGTTCACGCCCGAGCCCTTCCGGGCCGTTGGGCTCTGGTACGAGGACTTCTCGCAGACCCAGGACGACGAGGTCGCTCGGTTGCTCGCCCGCGCCGGTCATTGCGCAAGCTCCCGTCCCGAACTCCGTTTGACTGCCGGAGGACCCGCCATGAACTCGCCTCAATCGCCCGAGATCGCCGCGAGGGAGGTCGCCATCCCGGCCGGTCGTCGGACCCTCCACGGCACGCTCGCCTTGCCAAGAGCCGCCCGCGCAGTGGTTGTCTTCGCTCACGGGAGCGGCAGCGGCCGGTACAGTCCCCGGAATCAGTACGTCGCCGAGTTCCTCCAGCAGGTCGGGCTCGCGACACTCCTGCTCGACCTGCTTGAGCCCGAGGAGGCCAACGACCGCTCGAAGGTCTTCGATATTGCCCTCCTGGCCGACCGGCTCGACGCCGCGGCCGGCTGGCTGGCCTGTCAGCCCGAAACCGCCAGCCTTCGCCTGGGCTACTTCGGCGCCAGTACCGGAGCCGGCGCCGCACTTCTGGCCGCGAGTCGAGATCCGGATCGGATTGGCGCCGTCGTCTCCCGGGGCGGACGTCCCGACCTCGCCCGAGATGCCCTCCCCTACGTCCAGGCCCCGACGCTCCTGATTGTCGGCGGGGCCGACGAGATCGTCCTGGAACTGAACCGCGAGGCCTTCGACATGCTCGGCGGCGACCGGCAGCTCGATATCGTCGCGGGTGCCACTCACCTTTTCGAGGAACCAGGCGCCCTGGAAGAGGTCGCCCGGCTCGCCCGCCAATGGTTCGTCCACTACCTCGGGAATTCCTGACGTTGAGCCCCCCCGAACTGATCGATGAGGCCCCCGCGTTTCGGACCGAATTGGGGATCCTCTACCGCGCCGATTGCACGGCGATGCTGCCGAGGTTCCCCGACTCCTGTGTCGACACCATTTTCGCCGATCCTCCGTTCAACCTGGGGAAGGAATATGGGACCGGGGTCGATGACTGTCGCGGCGATTCCGAATACGTCGATTGGTGCCGGCTCTGGCTCGGCGAGTGCTGTCGCATCCTCAAGCCGGGCGGGGCCATCTTCGTTTTCAACATCCCGCGATGGAATGTCGAGCTAGGGCACCACCTGGGCTCGCTCGGGATGCAGTTCCGCCACTGGATCACGGTGAGCCTGAAGTTCGGTCTGCCGATTCCCGGTCGGCTCTATCCTGCACACTACAGCTTGCTCTACTACACGAAGGGGAAGCCGAAGACCTTCCGCAAGATCCGGACACCGATCGAAACCTGCCGGCATTGCGGGGGAGAATTGCGGGACTACGGCGGCCATCGCGACGCCATGAACGAGAAGGGCGTGAACCTCATGGATGTCTGGACCGACGTTCCACCGGTCCGTCACAGCAAGTTCAAGTCGGCGGGTCGAAAAGCCAACGCCGTTTCGACCAAGATCCTCGATCGCGTTGTGGAAATGACCACCCGCGAAGGGGAGATTGTTCTCGACCCGTTCGGAGGCAGCGGCACCACCTTCGCCGTCTGCGAGCGGAAGAACCGTCGATGGATCGGGATCGAGATCGTCTCCACAGATGCGATCATCGAACGCCTCACCGGCGGCGAATTGCAGGGACATCGGAACCTCGATACCGTCGACGAATAAGCCCGCCCCGCCTCGCCTTCCCGCCAGCATTCCAGGAGTTGCGTGATGAGACGATCCGATCCGCCGGTCCAGATGCGTCGCCGGGCCTGGATGCGAATCTGGATGGCCGCGACGTTCGCGGCCGGGACCGCGGCCAGCGGAGACGTGTCGGCGGTCGGACTCGAGGTGGGCTCCGAGGTCGTTCCGGCAAGTCGGGGCCTGAAGCTTCGGACCGGTGATCGCGAGATTTCGCCGGCGCCGGGTGCCGCTTTGAAGGTCGAGCGAATCCAGGACGGACGGTTGCTCGTCGGACTTCCCGACGGCCGGTCTCGCGGCTGGGTCGACGCCGATCAGGTGATCCCGGTCGATCGGGCGCTGGAGTATTTTGACCGGGCGATCACGGAGAATTCAAGGGATGCGTGGCTTTTCGCGTCCCGGGCCTCGCTCCGGGTCCGGCGGCACGATTACGCCGAGGCCATAGACGATTACGACCTGGCCATCACCATCGACCCGAAGGAGCCAGCGTATTACCTTGGACGAGGTGCCCTCTCGGCTCGTCGAGGCGATCACGCCCGAACGATCGCGGATCTCAGCGAGGCCATCCGACTGGCCCCCCATCGGATCGAAGGCTACCTCCTCCGCGCGATGGAGTGGGAAAAGGACCTGAAACCGGATCAGGCGCTGGCTGACTATCAGTCCGCGATCGCCCTGGATTCCCAGGCGACCGCGGCCTACGTTGGCCGAGGGCGCATCTGGAAAATGACCCGGGATTTCGGCCGGTTGCTGGAGAATTACGAGGAGCTGTCCCGGATGGCGCCCGAGAACCCAGTCGGGCATCGCGAGGTGGCCTGGCTGCTCGCCACCTGCGACCTGGACGGATTCCGCGACGGTCGCCGCGCCCTTGCGGAGGCGACCGTCGCCTGCAAGCTGACACGGTGGTCGGACCCCTCCTGTCTGGAGGCGATCGCCGCCGCCTGCGCGGAGGTGGGCGACTTTGAGAGTGCAGTCGGCTGGCAGACTCGCGCGATGCAGCTCTTCCAGGCGAGTCTCGACCGGGTTGACCGCCGACTTTCCGTCAACAAGGGCCGTGACGCCCGGATGAGCAACGGCCTGTATCGATACCGTCAGCATCTCCCCTTGCGCGAGCGGCCGGATCGCACCACTCGTGTGGTGGAGATTCCCGCCACGGCCGGCTCTCGGGGGTAAGTCGCTCTAACGGCCGGGCTTACTTCTTGGCTTCCCACTTCACATAGTAGAAGACGATCGGCTTGTCGCCGGTGTTGGTGATGCCGTGAGAGGCGTTCGGGACGGTGAACATCACCGAGCCGGGACCAACCTTTGTCGTCTTGCCGTCGCAGAAGATCTCGCCGTGGCCACTCTCGACGATCATCACCTCTTCCTCGGCGTGGGTATGAGGCGCATGCGGGGTCTTGCCCGGCGGCAGAACGAACCGGCCAGTCACAAACTTCGTCGAGGCTGGCGTCTCGCCGGCCACGTAGACGCCATTTTGACCCACGGGCTGGCCGTTATAGGTGGCTGTCTTCATCTCGACCTGTTCCACGCCAATCGTCCCGGAGTGGACCTCGTTGGCCCGCTCTCGCGCGAAGGCGACCTCGCGATAAGACCACCCCGCCGCCAGCACCATCGCCAATCCGGCGAAACCCCATCGCTTCAGGATGCTCATTCGAATGACCTCCCAGGCTGATCTCCATGTGAATCCGGGCCGTCGGCCCGAGTCGCGGCCATTCTAACCGGGCGGACGGTTCGATGCCTGGGGCTTGCCCCCGACAACCGTGCCGGTCTCCTTCGAGGCAATCACGGCGGCCTCGATCGAGCTTGCCGTAAGCTCGGCGGACCTCTGAACGGCCTGCGACACTCCTTTCTGCAACTCGCGGATGCGAGGAAGCGCCGGCACGGCCTCGGCTCCGAAGGCGACGAGTGCCTGGAGAGTCGATGATTGGATATTGTCGTCTACATCGATACCCGGCTCCAGCGACTCGATCAGTGCCTTCACCGAAGCCTTAGCCGATCTCGTGCCCGGCGCGATCCGCGCCAGGGCTCCGGGAATCACGTAGGGGGAATGGTAAGAAATCCAATTTGCCCTTGCGATCCCGTCGTGAAAAGCCTGGATCAAAAGGGGGACGACCGGCTCGGCAGCCGGTCCGAACTGGCCGATGGCCTCGATGGCCGCGGACTGTCTCCGGTGATTCCTGGATTGGGCGATCTCGGCGAGGGCGGTCAGGACCTTGCCAGCCATCGGTGTGTCGGGTGCCATTCGGCCGAGGGCGAGGGCTGCGACCGGGACTGGGTCGGGGTCCGCGAGGTCGCCCGGAGGCTCCAGGGGCGGCTCGACGGTTGTCGGCTCGCGGAGAACCGCCATGAGTGCCGGAATCGCGACGGCGGTCCGAGAGTCGGTTGCCAGTTGACAGAGGGCGCCAGCGGCGGCCCGGCGGACCATTCGCGATCGGCTCTCCAGGGCCGTGACCAGCACGGGGATCACCTTGGTCGTGAATCCAGCGGGACGGTCGGGCTGGAAGTACCCCAGGCACGAAGAACGGACCTGCAGATCGTCCAGACCACAGAGCAACAGGGGGAGGTGCCGGTCAAGGTCCCGGGGGAAATCGCGGAGGGCCAAGAACGCTGTTGCCCGAACCTCGACGTCGGGGTCCTCCAGCTTCGCCACCAGGAGCGGCGGAGTCTGGGTGTTTTTGTCTCCGCAGGCCATGATTGTAAAGAGAGCGGATACGCGGACCGAAGGCTTTGGGTCGTTCAGTAGGTCGGCGACCGCCGTGGCGAGGGCGCGCCGGTCGATCGGGTGGGGACCGGGAGTCCGAGCGATCAAGCCGAGGCCGTGAAGCGCTGTCTGCTGGGCCATCGGCTCCGGGTCCACCAACGCCCGCAACAGCCCGGCTACTCCGGCATGGATAGCGTCTTCGGGCTGACCGTTTCGGATCCCCTCGGAGGTGACGCGGCCCAGGACTTCGAGGATCGATAGCCTGGCCCTAAGGACCTCATCGTTCGCCGACGAGGCCAGCGCGAAGATCGCCACTCGGTCATCGCGGTCGATCATCGTTCTCAAGTTTTCCGCCGTCTCCATGCGGCGGAGCCAGCTTGATGACCGGAGGCCGACCGCCACGGAACGCGTCGGGTCGAGTCTCTCGTGGAAGGTCATCGCGATCCAGACCAGCAGGGCGCAGCAGGCGACCAGCGCCATCAGTCCGCGAATGTCGGTCCGAAACCGTACGGGAGCGGCTGGAGTCGCCGTATCAGGCTCATCTCCATATTCAGTTCGAGGATCCTCGGGATTCATAGCCCGCTCCTCCGATGGGGTGTTGATCTCGACAGGTCCTCCCATCATGCGGCTAGAAAGGCTGGCGGATCAACCATCGACCGGGCCAGCCGGCTGCTGCTGTGTGAGGCAGTGGAGCGTTCCCAGGCCGAGAACGAGGTCCACGCAATGCACCCCCACGACCTCGCGATCGGGGAAGAGTCGGGCAAGGATGTCGAGCGCCTGGCGGTCGGCCGGGTCGTGGAATGTCGGGACCAGCACCGCGGAATTGGCGATGTAGAAGTTGGCGTAGCTCGCCGGGAGCCGCTGCCCCTCGAAGACGACCAGGCGCGGCATCGGCAGCTCGACCACCTCCAATGGCTCGCCGTCCTGGTCGCGGGCCGCCTGGAGGCGGTCGAGATTCTCACGCAGCGGCTCGTGGTTCGGGTCGTCGGCGTTGGGCTCGACCACGGTGACCACCGTTCTTGGCCCGACGAACCGCGCCAGGTCGTCGACGTGCCCGTGGGTATCGTCACCGTGGATGCCTCGGCCCAGCCAGATCACGTGACGAACGCCCAGGTAATCGGCGAGTGCTCGCTCGGTCGCCTCCCGTCCGAGGCCGGGATTGCGGGCCTGTACGTCGTCGAGCAAGCATTCCTCAGTGGTTAGGAGGGTGCCCCTGCCGTTGACGTCGATGGCGCCGCCTTCCAGAACGATTCGCTTGCCCTGCTCGGTCCGGGGAACCCATCGGGGCCGGTCGAGCCATCTCGCGACCCGGCGGGGGAGCCGGCGGTCGTGGAGGTGGTTGGGATACTTGGCCCAGGCGTTGAACTTCCAGCCGACGAGACCGACGGGCGGGAGGGCGTCGGTCTCGTCGATTTTCCGGTCGCGGACGACGAAGGTGGGGCCCGAGTCGCGAACCCAGACGCGATCGGTCGCCGCCTTGAAGAAGCGAAGGCGACCGAGGTCGACGCCGCCGCGATCGAGGCGGTCGGAAGCGCGTCGACGCATCTCTCCGTCACGGACGATGATGTGGACCGGCTCGGAGCGGGAGAGCAGGCGGACGATCTCGACATAGACCCAGGGGACGGGCGCGAACTTGCCGGGCCAGTCGTCGCGATTATGGGGCCAGGCGATCCAGGTGGCCGCGTGCGGCTCCCACTCGGCGGGCATCCGAAATCCAAGCTGGGTAGGGGTTTGTTCCATGATCGCCGGGGCCTCGGATCGGGGATCCCGCCGGACCCGGGGCCCGTGCCCTTGCGTCGGGGGGACGCGTCCAAGGCTACCCATTCCATGCCCGTGCCGCCAGGGTTCGTTGCGAACCAGGACTGTGGGATTGGTGTCTGGGGTGAGAGGCGTCTCGGTGCGCCCGCGGAAGCGTGCTTGACACCCACGCCGACGTCGCTAAAGTTTCACCGGCTTCGCATGGCTCCGCTCCATCCTCGAATCGGCCCTTCGCCCACGATGACGATCCCAGTGTCCCTCAGCGCGTCCGCACGTCGAACACAGCCTCCATCGATCAGCCACCTGATGCAGACGGCCCTGGAGAATCCGGAGATCGTCTCGCTGGCGGCTGGCTTCGTGGATCAAGAGACCTTGCCAGTCGAGCTGGTGGGGGAGATCGTCGCCGGGCTGGCCGCCGAGCCTTTCGAGGCGCGCCGGTCGCTCCAGTATGGGACGACCATCGGCGACCACGCGCTAAGGGAACGGCTGGTCGCCCGGCTCGAACGCGAGGACGGACGCCCGGCGGGCTCTTGCAAGGAGGTGATCCCGAGGACCGTTGTCACCACCGGATCAGCGCAGTTGATCTACCTCGTCGGCGAGGCGCTCGTAGACCAGGGGGATATCGTTCTGGTCGAGTCGCCGACCTACTTTGTCTTCCTGGGCCCGATGGAGACGCGAGGGGCGCGGGTCATCGGCATCCCGGTCGATGAGGGTGGGCTTCGGCTCGATGCCCTGGAGGCGACGCTTGCCGGAATTGAGGCCGAAGGGCAACTCGATCGCGTCAAGCTGATCTACACGATCCCCGAGCACTCCAATCCGTCTGGGATCAGCCTGGCGGCGGACCGTCGCGGGCCCCTGGTGGAACTGGCGCGGCGGTGGTCAAGGTCTCACCGGATCTTCATTCTGGAGGACGCGGCCTATCGCGGTCTTTCGTTTGGGGCCAGCGAGCCGCCGAGCGTCTGGAGCCACGACCGCGAAGGCGATACGGTCATCCTCGCCCGGACGTTCAGCAAGACCTTCAGCCCCGGCATCAAGCTTGGATACGGAATTGTACCGGAGTCCCTGATCGATCCGATCCTTTACACGAAGGGGAATCATGACTTCGGCTCGGCGCACTTCAACCAGCGCCTGGTCGAGCGGGCCCTGGCCGGCGGCGGCTACGACCGCCATGTCGCCCGGCTCAACGAACTTTACCGGCGCAAGAGTGAGGTTTTCCTCGCCGCGCTCGACGACTCGCTGGGCGGTCTTGATCCCGGGATCTCGTGGACCCGCCCTCAAGGAGGGCTCTTCGTCTGGATGACCTTGCCCGAGGGGGTGGATACGGGCCTCGACGGGCCGCTTTTTCCGAGGAGTGTCCGCGAGGGAGTTCTCTACGTGCCGGGCGAATTCGCCTTCGCACCCGAGCCCGCCCCTCGGCCGAAGAACCATATTCGACTGACCTTCGGCGTTCCCCGCGAGGATGAGCTTGTCGAGGGGACGCGGCGACTCGCTGCCGCTCTTCGATTTGTTCTTGGTAAATAGTTCCTGAGAGTGGGTTTCCTGGCTTCGTCGCGGTCCGAGGACCAGCTCGGCGCGCAGTGGCCGGCCTTCCCATGGCCAAGAGCTAAGGACGAATGACAAATATCCCGTTAGCACGGAAGCGAATACGGGGGTCGTGGCCTTGAGCATCCTCCAGCGGTACGTGATCTTCGAGGTCTTCCGCGCCTTCTCCCTGGCGCTGTTGACCATGTCCGCGATCTTCGTGCTGTTCATGGTCGCGGCCCAGGCGCGAGACATTGGGCTCTCGCCGCAGGACATCGCCGAGTTGGTGCCGTACGTCCTGCCGAGCACCCTCCCCTACACGATTCCCGTCTCGCTCCTCTTCGCCGTCACCGTGGTCTACGGCCGCCTCGCCGGCGACAACGAGATCATCGCCATCAAGACGGCCGGCGTGAGTGTCATGAAGATCCTCATGCCGACGTACTATCTTGCTATCGGTCTGAGCTTCCTGCTGCTCTACCTGAGCGCCACCTGGATTCCCTATTACACTCACGCCGCCAAGATGGTCCTGTTCCGGGATCTTGAGGAAACCTTTTACAAGCTGCTGAAGAGGGACCACGAATTCAATAATCCGCACTGGCCGTTTTTGATCAAGGTGAGCGATGTCCAGGGGAAGGAGATGATCAACCCGACGTTCAAGCATCGGGTGGCCCCTGGCAAGGACGAGTTCGACATGGTGATCCAGTCGAAGAAGGCCGTCCTGCACTTCGATGTCGAGGTAGACAAGGTGGTGCGAATCTACTTCGACAACGCGGAGCTACTGCACCGCAAGGACGCCGACATCGCCCTGATCCACGACCGTCAGCTCGACATCCCGATCCCCAAGGACAGCAAGTTCGACCCCGAAATCAAGATCCAGGAAAAGAGCAGCCGCACTCTTCGCGCCGAGATGAAGCAGCAAGAGTACGTCATCAAGACCGAGCGGCTACGACAAGCGATGGCCGCTGGTTTTCACTTCGGCTCGGGGCGGTTCGACCGGATGAACTGGTTCGACGTCGATGCCGCCTTCGTCGGCCATGGATATGCCGTCCGACAAAGGAACGAACTGGAGACCGAATGGTGGCTCCGGCTTTCGATGGCCTGCGGGAGTCTGCTGTTTGTCGTGCTTGGGGCGCCGGTGGGCATCCGCTTTGCCCGGCGCGACTTCCTGAGTGCCTTCATCACCTGCTTCGTGCCGATTATCACCCTGTATTACCCGCTCATGCTCGTCGGCAAGAACCTGGGCAATGAGGGAATGCTGCCGCCTTACTGGTCGCTCTCGATCGGCAATGCTCTGCTGGCGATTCTCGCCTGGGTGGTACTGCCGCCGATCATCCGGCATTGATACGGGGGGACGATCGTGGAAATCCTGCGTGCGAGCGGGCCGTGGGCGATCGCGGCAACGATCGCTGTCGTGGCGGTGTCCTGGGGGGTCGTGGCGCGGATGCGTATCCTCGACCGTCAGCGATACTGGGCCTTCATCAAGGCCTATGTGATCTGTTACGTCTCGCTGGTCGGTCTCTACATCATCATCGACGCCTTCTCGAACCTCGACGAGTTCGCCAAGCGCGCCGACACATCGGTCGAACTCTTCCGGATCATGAGCCGGTACTATCTCGTCCACCAGAGTGAGATTTTCGACCGACTCTGCGGCGTGATTGGGATGATGGCGGCGATCTTCACCGTAACCTGGATGCAGCGGAACAACGAGCACCTGGCGATGCTCGCGGCGGGGATCAGTACGCATCGGGCGATTGTTCCGGTGCTCATTTCGTCGGTGGTCGTCAGCACGTTCGCGATCGGCAACCAGGAAGTTGTGATGCCGTACCTTGGTGAGGAACTTTCGCGGTCTCACCAGGACGATGGTCTTCAACGCGTCAACGTCGTCTCCACCCGGTACGACGAGCGGAAGATCATGTTGCTTGGCAAGTCAGCCGACCGGGCCACGCGGACCATCACGAAGTTTGACGTGACCATTCCACCCGAAGTCCTGGGCCGGTTTTATGTGATCGTCGGGACTCAAGCGACCTACATCCCGCCCGACCACCCGACGGCCCCCTTGAAGGGCGGATGGTTGATCCGCGAGGCGAGGATGGACCCGCCAATGGACGAGCAGATGATGCGCGACAGCGAGGGGCTGTTGACCCGGGTTGTGGACCTGGATCATTACCCGCCCCCACTGGAGGTGCCAACCACCGCATCCAGGAAGCCCGAAACACCCGCGAACGCAGTCAATCCCGCTGGCGAGGCCGATCCAGGCTCGTCCGACGACGCGATCCTACCGCATTCCGAGATCGCCTGCTTTGCCTCGGCTCCGCCGATGCCGATGGTTGTCGGCCTCGTGCCCTGGAGGGCCCACGTCATGCTTGACCGCCGTCTCGACCTCGCCCGAGGCGCCTACTTCCTGCGATCAAGCCTCACCTTCCAGGCGATGATCCGAAAGCCGAACTGGTATCAGTACGCCAACACCATCGACCTCGTTCGAAGCCTCGCCGGCCCGACGCTCGAGGGGACCCAGCGGATGGATGTCGAGATTTTTCTCCACCAGCGAATCCTCCGTCCCGTGCTGAGCATGGCCTTGCTCTTCATGACCCTGCCACTGGTCCTTGGTGGTTACGGCCGAAATATGTTTATAAACCTTGGTCTGGCACTGGGGAACTCGGCGATCTTTTACGGTGGACTGCTGTTCTTTGGCTATCTCAGTTCATTCGAGATGATCAATCCGCCGATGTCCGCCTGGGCCCCCTTGATGGGCTTCGGCATGCTCGCGACCCTGCGATGGGGCCAGATTCGCACCTGACCCGATCGCCGAGATGTTGGACTCGCAACGGGCCCGAAGGGCGATCCCTTCGGGCTCGTTTCACGCGCCGGTTGGGCTTGCTCGATGGGCCGACTTGGAGTAAACCCACAAGACATTCTCATCGGCGGGGTACGCTCGATTGCCCTGCGGAACAGTTTCTCCATCGCATCCATCGAACCGGCCGCGGGGAAGTATTCCCCGGCTCAGCCCATCAGGATCGCCCGATGCCGTACGATCGCTGGACCGGAAGATTGCTCCTGGCCATGGCGGGGATGGTCGGCGTGGCGTTCACGGCCGGCTGCACGCGATCGGCGAACCTTCGGCCCTCAGCCGAGGCGCTGCCGCCCGACCTTCATCCGGCTGGTGAGCTGCGCCCGGCCCCAGTCGCACCGGCCGCGAAAGTATCGGGCTCGTCGGCGTCTCCCGCACCGCCGTCGACGACGGTTCCCGGGACCTTGCCGGTACCCTCGAACGTCGTCACCCCCACGATCGCCGATCCGCCAACCTCCGAACCTGCGCCATCAACCTCGCCCGCGAGCCGGCCCACGCCGTTGCTTGACGCGGAGATCCGGCGCGCCGAGTCGGTGAACCGCGAATACATTGCTTCGCTGAATGCTGTCCAACCGGTCGAGACGCCTGCGGACTCCCCCTCGTCGACAGCGGCGTCGCCTGCGCCGGAGGCTCCCGCAACGCCGCCGGCTGCGCCCAGGGCCACGTCGGCCGATTCGCCAGCCTCGACGCCGAAGAACGATTCCATGCCGCCCCCTGCCCTCGCCCCTACCTCGGTCGAGGTTCCGGCCTTGATTCCGATCGACTCGCCCTCAACAGGCACGGGCTCGCCCCCCGCGTTGACCGTCTCACCCGAGACCGCTCTCCAGGTGCCGGTTCAGCCGGCCCCGTCAATCGCGGACCCTCCCGCCCAGGTGGAGCGTGAGCCCGAATCGACCGAGGAGCGAGACAGAATCGATGCCGAGGCGAATACGTCCACGGCCGCTACATCTTCGGCGGCGGCGGCCGACGAGGCTCGCCCGATCCTGGAGATCGTCGCGATTCAACTCTGCTCGAAGGTCCGCGGCTTTGGAGAGGTTGAGTTGGTCGACCCGGATGCGATCCGGCCCGGGCAGCGTGTCCGGATTTACTGCGAGATGGCCGGACTGGAATATCGATCGGAGGGAGATACCTTCGTCTCTCGGCTTGCCACCCATCTCGAGCTACGATCCGGGGCCGACGGTCCGATCGTCTGGGAGCAGACTCCTGAAATCGCCCGCGACGTTTGTCGACGTCCCCGGCGCGATTATTACGTCAGCTATCTCATCGAGCTGCCTGCCTCAATGGAGCCCGGTCCGTACCGCCTCCGGCTGGTGCAGACCGATCTCCTGGGGAACCGCGCAGCGTCGCGCGAGATTCCGATGACCCTCATCCGCTGAAGGAGCCTGACACTTCGTGCAATAACGAACTTCACGATCGATCGCCATCCAGGGCCTTGTACAGCAGCCGACGAGCCTGCCGCAGACTGTCTTCGATCGTCTCCAACCCGCCAAGGTCCATTACTCGGAACAGGAGCCGATCGATCTCGGCCTCAATTTGCGACAACTGGCCGGATCGCCGACCTGATGTGCCTCGCCTTTCGACCGCGGCCGAGGCGTAGAAACCCTCCGACTTTGGCTTCCGTCCCCGCTTCTTCCCGGTGTACGTTTCGTTGGTGACAGGAGCCCCCGAGCCCTTCGGACGCCCCCCCTTGATATTTCCCGCCAGGCCTAGCAGCGACCGCTGCTTGTTCACCAGAGTCTGGCTGATCGTTCCTTCGTAGCCCTCTTCCTCCCAGGCTTCGCGAATCTTCCTTGCATTGGCTTGCGGATCTCTCGCGAGTATCTCGCGGATGAATTGCGTCTTTCCTTGATTTCGTGTTCCGGTAGCCGCCATGGTTGCATCTCCCGTCGAAAAAGGTGTCCTGTCGATCCCGCGATCAATCCGGGGAATGCCAACAGAATACAACATTCAGGGGAGGTGAGGGGAAGAGTTTCTCCAGGAGAAAGAACAATTCCTGGAAAGCAGGGAACGCCTTGTATTCAAAAGAACACGTTGGCGGGTGTTGAGACCCTGACGTGTAGAAAGCCGACTTGCACCGTTAACGAGCGAAGAACAGGATGGGCGGCTGCGCGGGAGAGTGACGGTTGTCGCGTCTGGAAGGTCCGATCGAGGAGCCTGGGAGGTGTCACACGATGATAATGACGGCCGGTCACCGAGGCGTCCTGCGGGCGCTCGGAGTGGGACTTCTCATCGCCTATCTATTGTTCCTTTTGAACCTAACCTGGCTCCAGTATCCTTCGCAAGGGTCGGGGTACAATGCGATACCTTTCCGGTCCATGATCGCCGACTGGCGAGAAGGCGGACGCGAGTGGTTCGTGAATTTCCTGGGGAACATCGTGGCCTTTTTGCCGATCGGCCTGCTCCCTGTAGCCATCTGGCCTCAATCCGCCCGACTTCGGGATTCGGTGCTGTTCTGCCTGACGCTGAGTTGCCTGATCGAGGCGGTGCAGTATGCGATAGGACGGCGGTTTGCTGACGTGGACGATATCCTGTTGAACACTGTAGGTGGTTCACTGGGATATCTCCTTCTCTGGCAGCCATTCACGTTCACTCGACGCGTCGGTCTGATGAAGGGAGCCGTGGAGAAAAGTACCAGTATCTCCGACGGCCCCCTCTGAGATCGGTCTTATGATTACTTGACGTTCGGCGGCAAAATCACCGTGTCGATGACGTGGACCACGCCGTTGCTGCACTCAATGTCCGTCTTGATGACCTTGGCGTTATCGATCATAACCGCGCCGTCCTTGACGGAGATACGGGCCGAGCTCCCCTCGGCCGTCTTGACCTCCTTGCCGTCGAGACCGACAACGTCGGCCGCCATTGCCCTTGTCGGGATGACGTGATACTTCAGGATGGCGACGAGTTTCTCCTTGTTCTCGGGCTTGAGCAGGCTTTCGACCGTACCGGCGGGGAGCTTGGCGAAGGCCTCGTCGGTGGGGGCCATCACCGTGAAGGGTCCTTCGCTCTTGAGCGTCTCGACAAGACCCGCTGCCTTCACGGCGGCGACGAGGGTCTTGAAGTCGCCGGCTCCGACGGCTGTGTCCACGATATCCTTCTTCTCACCAGCGAAGGCGGGAAGGGCGAGGGCAACAAGAGCCAGAAGTCCAAATGTTTTGCTCATGTGAAAACTCCTCAATACGTAGTGCTCCGAGACGCGGACGTCGCTGGCGCAACGGATAATCCGCGCACGGGTCGCGATGCGGGAATCTCGACAGGGGCCGGCATGGCGCCGGCGAGGTCATCGAGCTATGTCCACCGCCGATTGCAGGCGGGATGGGCGAGACGAGTAAGGGCCGAGGACGAACGGTCCACGGACGGTCCGACACGGGTGATCTGACACATGATCAAATCCGTCGGATGCCTCGCGAAGGTGTTATAGTCGAAGCCTGGCGGGCGTCCAGGTTTTTTTTTCGATCCTCGAAGTTCGAACCGACCCCGTGGTCGCTTGAACGATGGGGAGGTGAGGACGCCGCCAGCGGTCGTTCTTATTTTGAGCCCTGCTTGCCGCGAGGCGATGGCTTGACTGGCGGCGGTTCCTTGGCGGTCCGGGGGGGCGAGGATTTTTTCGGCGACGCTGTGGGCGATGGCCCGGGCTCGTGAGCATGAGCCGGACTGGGTGGCTCGATTTCTTTCTCTCTCTCCTTGGAAGGACGCGTCTTGGCCGCCGATCGGGCTGCCGCATCCTGCTCTTTCCGGGCGAGGGCGTAGGGGCAAATCTTCCGTAGTTCGCAACGTGGGCAATCTGGATCGACCGCGACGCACGTGTCGTTCGCCAGGTCCTCGATCAGGTCGAGGAATTCGGCGCCCCGGTTTTTGGGGACGGCTCGTTCCAGGACAGCACGCAGCTCGGGGATTGTGGCCTCGGTGATTCCCAACCTTTCGAGAGCGCGATGCGTCTCGTGGTCTACTGGAATGGCATGGCCGCCAAGGGCCTGCTGGATCACGGTGGCTGTCACATAGTCCGAGGCAAAGGCCTCGTAGGTCTGAAGGACCTTGAGCGCCTCTTTCAATGGTTTTTTGACCAGTGCATCGAGATTGAAGCCGTAAGTTCGGTTGAAGAGCTGCCGGAGGAACTTACGGATTCGCTTCGCTCGTTCCTCGGGATCGGGGATACCGGCGAGGCTCTCGCGGATCTCGTCGATGTCGCTGACCCTCACCTCATTCCAGTCGAAGTAGCCGTCCTTGAATCGAGAGAGGGCCTGGTTGGCGTTCTCCCGGGTCGTGTCCTCGTGGCAGATCCCGTAGACGACGGCCTTCAAGACCGAGAGCCGGGCGGAGTCTTGCTCCCCCTTCGGCTTGTATCGCCGGCGAAGGAGGGTGTAGACGTCGGTAAGGAACTGGGCCTTGCTCTGTGTTGCCATGGGGCTGATCGGTTCGCTTGCTTGGGGTCGTTGGCGGGTCTCTCGGTCAGGTGGAGGGCCGGCCCGGCCAGCCCGCCAGCATCGTTGACGTCCCGGGCGGCATCGCTCCCCTCGGCTGCGCCCCCTGAGACCCGGGGCCAGTCCTGGGGCGTCGATCGATAATCAGAGACCGCGAGGAAACTTTAAATTACGGCTTCAGGATGGAATACGGAAGATTCAAGAAACGGCCCGGAATGAAGGAAGGGACGATGGGATCGAACAGCCTGTCCCGACGCCCTCTCGACCAGGATCTCGAGTCGTTAGTCCTCGATCTCGTCCTCGGCTCTCTCGCGATCCTCATCCTCATTGTCCGACTCTTCCGACTCTCCACGAGGCCTGGAGGCCACTGGACCGCCTGGGCGACGGTCGGAGGCGACCGCCTCGTCGATCAATCGGCCAATCTCGACCGATTTTCGCGGTCCCTCGTCGAGCTCGAAGCTGAGGACCGGGGTGAATCGGGTCTGGAGCCGGGCGGCGACGCGTGCCTGGATGAACCCCGTCGCGTGGTTAAGCCCGGTGAGGGCCCGCCTTCGCTCGGAGTCGGTCCCCATGATCGAGACGTAGGCTTTCGCTTCGCGAAGGTCGCCAGAGACTTCGACGCGGAGGACAGTAACAGATTGTATCCGTGGGTCGGCCACCTCAAAGAGGATTGAGGTGGCCACCACTTCTCGGATCGCCTCAGCCATGCGCTGACTTCGGTGTGAAGGCATCGATCGCGACTCGGGGAGAAGGGCTCAAAGTTCGGATCGCCGGCCGCGGCCGTCGACGACGGGTGGGCCGCCGTCCCGACCCCGGGACGACGGCCCCTGAACTTAGTCAGCGGTTAGAGCGTCCTCCGAATGATATCGATCCGGTACGCCTCGATGACGTCGCCGGCCTTGATATCGTCGAAGTTGCCGACCTTGATACCGCACTCGAAGTTCTGAGGAACTTCCTTGACGTCGTCCTTGAACCGCTTGAGGGCCTCGATCGCCCCCTTGTACACTTCTCGGCCGTCGCGAATGATCCGGACCTTCGCCGAACGTTCGATCGTTCCCTGGGTGACGAAGCAGCCAGCCACTGCGCCCACCTTGGAGATCTTGAAGACCTGCCGGACGACGGCACGACCGAGGTGAACCTCCTTGACCTCGGGAACCAGCATCCCCTCGACGGCCTTTTTCACGTCGTCGGTGACCTGGTAAATGATGTCGTAGCGGCGGATCTCGATATTCTTTTCGTCGGCCAGCGTGACGGCTCGGTCCTCGGGAGCGACGCGGAAGCCGACGACGATCGCCTGCGAGGCGTCGGCCAGGATGATGTCGCTTTCGCTGATTCCTCCGACCCCCTTGTGGAGGATTCGGAGCGGAACCTCCACGTTCTGAAGCTTGTCGAGTTCTTTGATAAGAGCCTCGAGCGACCCCTGTACGTCGGCCTTGAGGATCAAGTTGAGGCTCTTGACCTTCTTCTCCGCCATCTTGTCGTACAGGTTTTCGAGCGTGATGGCCTGACGGTCGCCGTGGGCGGCGTCGCGGGCGCGGGCACGCCGTTCCTCGGCGACCTCGCGGGCGCGGGTGATGTCGTCGACCACCACGAACGCCTCGCCAGCGGAGGGGACGATGTCGAGCCCGGAGACCTCGACGGGCGTCGAAGGGCCGGCCTCCTCGACCGATCGTCCCTTGTCGTCAAAGAGGGCGCGGACGCGACCGTAACCGTCGCCGCAGACGACCACGTCGCCGACACGGAGCGTCCCTTCCTGCACGAGCATGCTGGCGACGACGCCCCGACCCTCGGAGAGCGAGGACTCCAGGCAGGTGCCGGTTGCTGGTCGGGAGGGGTTCGCTTTGAGTTCGTGCAGTTCGGCGATCGTCTCCAGGGTCATGAGCAGTTCGGTGATCCCCAGGCCGGTCGTCGCCGAGGTCTTCACGACCTCAATGTCGCCGCCCCACTCCACCGGGTGGAGGCCCTGCTGCGAGAGTTCACCGTAGATCTTGCTGAGATTCGAGGCACTATCAACATTCGGGAGGTCGATCTTGTTGAGGGCGACGACGATGGGAACCTCGGCCGCCTTGGCGTGGGCGATGGCCTCGGTGGTCTGCGGCATCACGCCGTCGTCGGCAGCGACCACCAGAACGACGATGTCGGTGACGTTGGCCCCGCGGGCCCGCATCGCCGTGAACGCCTCGTGGCCGGGGGTGTCCACGAAGGTGATCTTCCGCCCCTCGTGTTCGACCTGATACGCCCCGATGTGCTGGGTGATCCCGCCACTCTCCGAGTCGACCACGTTGGACTTGCGGATGCGGTCCAGCAGCGAGGTTTTCCCGTGGTCGACATGACCAAGGATCGTGATAACCGGCGGCCGGGAACGCAGATCCTCCGGCGAACTCTCGGCGTTGTAGACGTCGTAGAAGTCTTCCTCGGTCGAGCGCTCGTGGACCACCCGCAACTCGATACCGAACTCCATCGAGAGGAGGACGGCGAGTTCCTCGTCGAGTGTGGAGTTGATGGTCACCATCTGGTTCATACCCATCAACTTGCGGAGCAAGTCGCCGGCCTTGACTCCGATGGTCTCGGAGAGGGCGCGAACGGTGACGGGCGGCTCAATCTCGGCCTGTGACTTGCGGGTGGGGGCCAGGGCGGCGCGGTGATGGCCGCGGGGTTTGCGTCCGCCGCGGGATCGTCGCGACTCCTCCTCCTCGGAAAGCAGGACGGAGGCCGCCACTGGCGAGGTCACGCGGCGGTCCGTGGCTCGCTCGTTCCGCCGGGCGCGGCGGCCGGCGCGATCGGTGGCCGAGCCGAGTCGGCTGCCCTTGTTGTGGTCGCCACTGCGGCCCTTGCGATCGTCTTCTTCTTCCTGGGGAGGCGGTGGGGCGCCTGGCGCGGCGGTGGGGCGCCTGGCGGGTCCGGTCGGGGGTTGGCCCGTGGGCCGGGTCGGCGGGCCTGTGGTCGGGCCCGTCCGACCGACTTGCCCGGGTGTCCGAGGCGCCCCGGGACCGCGCGGAGCTGTGGGCGTGGTCCTGGTCTGCTCCTGAAGCGCGGAGAGTCCGCCCGATTTCATCAGGGCCATCATCTCGTCGCGGGTCATCCGGTGTTCGGGCCGCTGGGCCTTCGGGCCCGCGGGGGGTGCGGCGGGCCGGGCCGGGCCACCGGGACGCATGGCCGACGGGGCGGACGCAGCGACCGGCGGAAGGGGCCGGCGTGGGCCGCTGGGGGCCTCACGGTCCCGGTCTCGACGCCCGCCATCGCCGGACTCGTCGCCCGGGCGTCGGGGCGGAGCCGTGCCGGGACCCGTT
>DAIDKV010000026.1 GCA_027449865.1 Planctomycetales bacterium | reverse complement strand
GTCAGACCGCCAGCCGGGCGGTCGGCCGGCTCGCCCGTCGGAAGATGCTCCAAGTCGTCCAGCGAGGCGGGTTGAACCGCGGCCCGTCGGCTTACCGCGTCTTCCCGTGTCCGATGGAATGATGCTCATGAGACTGTAGGCGCCGGCGCCTATGGTACTGTAGGCATTTCGCTACCGGCACTGTAGGCGCCCATGCCTACCATCCCAGAAACACCCCCATAGGGGGTGTGACCAGAAGACACGCACGCCCCCTGACCGGGGGCTGCGTGCTTGAGTTAGACTGACATCATGACCGGCGCGATTGAAGGAGAATAATCGGCGTCTCGTTCCTAGCCGTAGGTGAACAGACCCCTCGATCCCACTTCGACGAAATACACTGAATCATGATATATTTTATAGAGAATGTTACTTCCGGGATTATCAAGATCGGCTTTACGCTTCGCCTGACCAAAAGGCTGAAAGCGCTTCGAGGTACGACGGGAGAGAATCTTCGGGTGATTGCCATCATGGATGGTGATCGGCGGATCGAAAGCTTGCTCCATTGGAAGTTTAGCCATTTGAAAGTCGATCTTGAGTGGTTTCGCCCTGGTGAGGATCTCCAGGATTACATCAGGCAGAACGCAAGGGATTGGGACGGCGCGGACGAGAAGACGACGGACGAGGGGGGTGTGACTGTCCGTCTTGGTAGCGAACTAAAGGAGAAAGCCAGGTACATTCGGTCTCAAAATCAGTTAAGACATCTCACATTTGTGCAAATGCTATCCTCGCTGCTGGAGCGTGCGATCGAGCTTGAGCTTGCCGAAATCAAGCGAGAGATCGAGAGAGTTCGGCGGGCGAAAGAGCGAGGAGAGCACATCGCGACATTTTTGGTGTGGCCAGACTTCTATCCATTCGAATCTGAGAGTCAAAATGCATTGCCGGGTTCTAGCAATCAGCAAGGCGAGGATTGACAAGGGGGGTGGGCTATGCGATAATGATCGCACCATGAACGCTCAACGCCAATCTCCGATCACCGACCCCTTAAAGGAAGCCATCATCCGGAGCGGAATGGCTTACAAGATCCTGGAACGGGAGACCGGAGTCCAGCGGTCGAGCATTCAGCGGTTCATCGACGGCCGGCAATCGATCCGGCTGGACGTGGCCGACCGGCTCGCCGCTTACTTCGGGCTGGAGCTTATCGAGCGGGGGAGCAAGTAGCATGGGGGCGATCTACCGCAAGGCGACGACCCGGGCGCTTCCGGCCGATGCCGAGATCATCACCCGGAAGGGCGAGCGGCTGGCACGCTGGCGAGACGCGAAGGGGAAGACGCGGACGGCGCCGTTGACCGACGCCGGGGACCGAATCCGGGTCGAGTCCTCGACGTGGTATGCCAAGTACCGGGACGGCAACAATCACGTCGTCGAAGTGCCGACCGGATGCCGCGACGAGACCGCCGCCCGTCAGGTTCTCGCCGACCTGGAACGCAAGGCTGAACGAGTCCGGGCCGGTCTCATCACTTCGAGCGAGGCCCGGACCGCCGAGCATCTGACCGCCCCGATTGCAGAGCATTTCGACGCCTATCTCAATGCCCTCGCCGCCGCCGGGTCGGTCCCGTTGCACCGGCATAATACGCGGACCTATCTCGACCGGCTCGCCGCTGCATGCGGCTTCCGGCGGCTCGGCGACCTCAAGCGCGAAGCCCTGGAGCGATGGCTTGCCGAGGAAGCCAAGGCGGGCCGGTCGGCTCGCTCCCGGAACACGCACCGGGCCGCCATCGTCGCTTTCGCCAACTGGTGCGCCGATCCCACGGTCGGTCGGTTGCCAGCCAATCCGTTCAAGGGGGTTGCGAAGGCCGACGAGAAGGCCGACCGCCGCCGCCAGCGTCGGGCGATGACCGCCGACGAGTTGGGCCGGTTGCTCGACGTCGCCCGCCGCCGCCCGTTGCTCGACGCCATGACCGTCCGCCGCGGGAAGCGGAAAGGCGAGGCCGTCGCCGAGTTACGTCCCGCGACCCGGGCGAAGCTCGACGCCCTGGGTCGGGAACGGGCCCTGACTTACAAAACGCTGGTCCTGACCGGACTGAGGCGGAACGAACTGGCGAGCCTGACTGTCGGGCAACTTCGGCTCGACGGGCCGACCGCCTACGTCGAACTGGACGCCGCCGACGAAAAATCGCGGGAAGGGAACGTTGTGCCGATCCGGGCCGACCTGGCGGACGACATCCGGGCCTGGCTCGCCGACAAGCTGGCCGACGCCCGCAAGGCCGCCCTTCGAAGCGGCGAGCCCGTACCGGCCCGGTTGCCGGCCGACACGCCGCTTTTCACGGTCCCGGATGGACTGGTCCGCATCCTCGCCCGCGACCTGAAAGCCGCCAAGATCCCCAAGCGAGACGACCGGGGCCGGACGCTTGACGTGCATGCCTTGCGGACGACGTTCGGGACCCTCTTGAGCAAGGGGGGCGTCCCGCTGCGGACGGCTCAAGCCGCGATGCGGCATTCCGACCCAAGCCTGACCGCGAACGTTTACACCGACCCGCGATTGCTCGACGTTCATGGGGCCCTGGATTCGCTCCCGGCCCTTCCCCTCGCTGACGGGCCCGAGACCGGGCGGGAATCCGTCCGGGCGACCGGGACGGACGACCACCGTTCGGTTGCACCAAACTGGTGCAAGGGGAGTCCAGCGGAGACACGTCAGGCCAAAACGAAAGCCGAGCCTCCGGAATCCACCGGGACGGCTCGGCTCGTCGAAAGTCTCGGTTTTTCAGGCGATTCCGCTAGTTTTCAGGGGGTTATCGCCAGCGGCTTGTCAGTATGCCCGGCAGGATTTGAACCTGCAACCTTTAGCTCCGGAGGCTAACGCTCTATCCAATTGAGCTACGGGCACGTCAGAAACCTATTCCAGCCGGGGCGGGGCGATTTGTCAAGGGATTGGGTATCCCAGGTCGCGAAGGATCGAGGTCAGCGCGATCATCGGGAGCCCGGTGATCGCCGTGTGGTCCTCGCTTTCGATCCGGTCGAACAGGGTGATTCCCCGTGTTTCCAGCTTGTAACTCCCCGCGCAGTCGATCGGGCGATCGGCCCGGACGTAGCGCTCAATCGCCTCCCGAGAGAGCGGACGCATTCGCAATCGCGTGACATCCGTTCGGCGGAACATCCGATCCCCGCGAACGACGATCATCGCCGTGATCAACTCGTGCGTCCGCCCCGACATCGCCTCGAGCTGTTCGATCGCTCGGTCGAGACTTCCGGGCTTGCCGAAGAGACGCCCCTCGAACGAGACGAGCTGGTCGCAGCCGATCGCCGTTCCCCCGAGATTCGCCACAGGCGGGCTCGTCGCCTTGCGGAGCGCCAGTTCCTCGGCGATTCGCGACGGCTCGCTCCCCGACATCTCCGCCTGGATCGCAGCCTCGTCGCACTCGGGAGCCACACATCGGAACGGCCATCCGAGCCGATCGAGCAGCATCCGGCGGTACGGTGAGGTGCTCGCCAGGATCAGGTCGGCGGGAGGCTCGGCGGCGTTCATTCGCGTTCTCTCAGGGGCACGAGACCAGCGGAGCGGCCTGCCTCACAGGCGGATCGCCGCGGCAAGCTCCTCGGGCGGGAGGATGTAGCCGAAGTAGAAGTCGCCGAACAGAGCGTATCGCGCGGAACTCTCGTCGAACCGCATCGTGTAGACAATGTCCTTCAAAAAGCTCGGGTTACGCGACCAGAGGGTGACCCCCCATTCCCAGTCGTCGATCCCCGTCGAGGCTGTGATGAGCTGCGAGACCTTCCCCGCGAACTTCATCCCGCTCTTGGCGTGCTGCGCCATCAGCTCCGATCGCTTCTCGAACGGGAGCATGTACCAGTTCGCCTCGGGCAATCGGGTCTTGCTCATCGGGTAGAAGCAAAGGCACGGCCAGTCCGGAAATTCGGGGTAGAGCCGCTGCCGGTTCATCGGACCGAGTCGATCGGCATACGCCTTCACCTTCGCCTGGTAGCTGCTGCTCTCCGGGTCGAGCCCCTCGCGCTCGCGGAGGATCCGGCCGTAGGCTTCGGCGTCGGGAACGTATTCCGAGATCTCGGTGATCGAGTAGAACGAGTACGTCGGCACCAGCGCCGGTCCGAGGGCCGACGCCTGGATCGCCGTCTGCACGCCGTGAACCCCCTTGAGGTCCGGGCCCGCCATCACGACACCGAAGTCGGCCTTGTGGCCGGGAACCGCGAAGCATTGAATCTGTTCGGGTCCGCCTGGAGGCCGCTCGGTCATCGCCTGCTTCAACTCGGCGATCCCCTGCTCGCGACGCCCCGCCGGCATCTCCGCCAGGCGACCACGGTCCACCCGGTAAAACAGATGAAGAAAGTGCCAGCCCTCTTCGGGCACCAGGGTGGCCGAGGCCTGCGTCGTGGACTCGTGCGTCATCTCGATCGCCCCACTCTCTCGTGGACAGGAACCCGCGGATCTCGGCCTTATTCTAGGGACGACCGGTCGAGCCCGACAAGCGACCCACCGCCAGACCGGCCCGTTGCACCCCGGCCCGGCACCACCTAGAATGCCGGCTCGATCAGTGGGTCAGTCTCCCAAATCCGTGCTCGCGACGAGGTGATTCATGTCGATCAGGCGGACCATCGGCGCGCTGGCGCTCGTCGGACTGGGGAGCGTGCTGGGCGGCGGGATGGTGATGACGGCCGATCGTGGCGCGCTCGGGCGTCCGGAAGCCAGGGCTCAGGGAACGTCCACCTCTCCAGACGATCCGATCCTCGGCTGGAAGAAGGGACAGGGCTGGGGGTGGATCTGGGGCAAGGATGACCAGGTTGGCTCGCTCAACGCCCTGACCGATCGCTCCCGGGCCGCCTCGCTCCGGCTGGCGAGCCGAGGCCAGGTCTACGACCTTGGGCTGACCTACAGCCGGCGAAGCTATCGGTTCGCGGGCCATAGCCCCGGTGAGATCATCACCTTCCGGAGCCCGGACGGCATCCACCGGATGCAGGATCCCGACGCCCCTCCGCGCGAACAGAACCGTGGCCTCGTCTACTGGCATTCGGCCTCGCTCTTCCTCTCCGACAACGTGGCGACCCAGATCGACGGCCTGGCGCACATCACGGCCGGGGCGGATTTTCACTGGTACAACGGCTTCAAGGAGTCGGAGTGGGGCGGCGACTGGGGCCCTCGGAAGTGCGACGCCAGCACCATCCCGCCAATCGTCGCCCGTGGCGTCCTGATCGATGTCGCCGCGTTCAAGAAAGTCGAGGCGCTGCCGGCTCACACCACGATCACCGTGAAGGACCTCCGCGAGACGCTCGCCTGGGAGGGCGTCGCAATCCAGCCGGGCGACGTGGTGCTGGTCCGGACCGGGACCGCCCGGTACTGGGGCGAGGATGGCGCCGATCATCCCAAAATCGCCGAGCACGACTCCGCCGGTCCCGATCTTGAGGCCACACGATGGCTGGTTGAGGACCAGGGCGCCATCATGGTCGGCTCGGATACCAGCGGATACGAGGTCAGCCCGCCGACCGGCTCGCCCGACTGCGGCATCCCGGTCCACCGCTACCTCCTCGTCGAGCAGGGCGTTCACCTTGGCGAATTTCACAACCTCGAGGGCCTGAGCCGCGACCGGGCCTACACCTTTTGTTACGTCGCCGCGACCAACCGGATCAAGGGGACGGCCGCCGGCTTCGCACTCCGGCCGATCGCGCTGCGGTAAGCCTTGTTCCCGAGGGGGTTGTCGACTAGGATGGCGCCGAACCCCACGTCGCGCGCGGCGTGGCGCTCCCAGCGAGGCAGGGCAGGAGGATCGGGATCATGGCGACGGCCGGGGCGGGCTCGTTCCGCGGGCGGATCTACGACGACATCACGCAGACGATCGGCAATACCCCCCTGATCCGCCTGCGACGGGTGACCCACGGTTGCCGCGCCGAGGTCGTCGCGAAGCTGGAGAACTTCAATCCGCTCTGGTCCGTCAAGGACCGGATCGGCGTCGCCATGATCGACGCCGCCGAAAAGGACGGGCGGATCAACCCGGAGACCGTCATCATCGAGCCGACCAGCGGCAACACCGGGATCGCTCTGGCGTTCACCTGCGCGGCCCGCGGTTACCGGCTGATGGTCACGATGCCCGAAAGCATGAGCCTCGAACGCCGCCGCCTTCTGAAAGCCTTCGGCGCCGAGATCGTGCTGACACCCGCCGCCGAGGGGATGCCGGGCGCCGTCCGCCGGGCTGAGGAACTCGTCCGGACCACCCCCAACGCCTTCATGCCTCAACAGTTCAAGAACCCCGCCAATCCCGAGATCCACCGGAAGACCACCGCCGAGGAGATCTGGCGCGACAGCGAGGGCCGGATCGATATCCTGGTCTGCGGTGTCGGGACCGGCGGAACGATCACGGGATGCGGCGAGGTCCTGAAGTCGCGCAAGCCTTCCCTGAAGGTCGTCGCGATCGAGCCGATGAATTCGCCGGTCCTCACCCAGATGCGAGAGGGCGAGCCAAGCCGTCCCGGTCCTCACAAGATTCAGGGTCTGGGCGCTGGCTTCATCCCCGACGTGCTCAATACCGGAATCATCGACGAGATCGTGAAGATTCGCGATGAGGACGCTTTCGAGATGACGCGCCGGCTCGCCCGCGAGGAAGGCATGCTCTGCGGAATCTCCTGCGGTGCCGCGCTGGCCGGGGCGATTCAGGTCGCCTCGCGACCGGAGGCCGAGGGGAAGATGGTCGTCGTCGTCCTGCCCGACCTCGGCGAGCGCTACCTCTCCACGCCGCTCTTCCCCGAATGAGCGGGCCATCGCACGAGTCCGACTCTCCGGGGTGTCTGGAGATCCCGCGCGACCTCCACGACGCGATGGTCGCGCACTGCCTTCGCGAGGCCCCGCTCGAAGCCTGCGGCCTTTTCGGTGGGAACGGGGCGCGAGTGGCCTCGTTCTACCCGCTCCGCAACAAGGCCGCCAGCGAGAGCCTCTATCAGGCCGACGAACGCGACCTGATCGACGTGCATCTGAAGCTCCGCGAACGCCGCGAGGAGATCCTCGCCATCTACCACTCCCACCCAAGATGGGCGGCAATCCCAAGCAAGACCGACCTTCGCGAGAACTATTACGGCCCCGTCCCCCGGATCATCGTCTCGCTCCTGGGCCCGCTCCCCGAGGTCCGCACCTGGCGGCTCGACCCCGACTCGTTCGTCGAGCTTCCCTGGCGCCTCGTCGAGCCCGCTCCGGCCCACGCCGCTTCCGGTTGCAATCATGTCGAGCCCGGAATACACTACGATCCGGGTTCGTCCACCACAAGTCCCGCGAGATCCATGAGTTCCATGCAAAGAACGTTGATCATCTTCAAGCCGGATTGCGTCCAGCGCCGGCTGGTCGGCGCGATTCTCCATCGGTTCGAAACCAAGGGCCTTCGGGTCGCGGCGCTGAAGCTGCTGAAGGTCGACCGCGCCCTCGGCGAGAAGCACTACGCCGAGCACCAGGGCAAGCCGTTCTTCGAGAGCCTGATCGGGTTCATCACCGGCGGGCCGGTCGTGGTCGGCGTGCTCGAGGGCCCCGAGGCCATCTCCGTCGTCCGGACCATGCTCGGCGCCACCAACGGGGCCGCCGCCGCTCCAGGAACGATCCGGGGCGACTTCTCGATCAGCAAGCAGAATAACCTGGTCCACGGCAGCGACAGCCCCGAATCGGCGCAGCGCGAGATCGCCCTCTGGTTCCAGCCCGGGGAACTTGCCGACTACACCATCGACGGCGAAAACTGGGTCTCCGGCGGAGCCTGATCCCGTCCGCTCGCCCAGTTCCGGAACCGAGCCCAGCGAGGGGCCGTGCCCCTCGCCTTCGCTTCCTGGGGGATGGTCCATGGCCGGCAAGTCGATCGAGCACGAGGCGGCGAAACTCCGAGACGAGCTCAAACGGCACAATTTCCTCTACTACGTGGAGGCCCAGCCGGAAATCACCGATCGCGAATATGATCGGATGATGCAGCGCCTCACCGAGATCGAGACGCGGCACCCCGAGCTGATCACCCCGGATAGCCCGACCCAGCGCGTCGGCGGCCAGCCGCTGGAAGGCTTTGCTCGGGTCCGGCACGTTCTGCCGATGCTCTCGATCGACAACACCTACACGTTCGACGAAATCCGGGATTGGGACGCGCGCGTGCGTCGCGGCCTGAATCCCGACGAGCCCGTGCGCTATGTCGTCGAGCTGAAGGTCGACGGCGTCGCGGTCTCGCTCCGGTTCGAGGACTGCCGGCTCGTCCAGGGCGCCTCACGCGGCGACGGCGAGGTCGGCGACGACATCACCGCCAACCTCAAAACAGTCCACGAAATCCCGCTGGCCCTCGCGGATTGCCCGGCCTCGCTCCTGGAGGTCCGCGGCGAGGTCTTCATGCCCAACTCCGAGCTGGTCCGGCTCAACGAGCTGCGCCGGGCCGCCGAGGAGCCGCCGTTCGCCAATCCCCGCAACGCGACCGCCGGCTCCTTGAAGCTCCTCGACCCAAAGCTCTGCGCCAGGCGACGACTTCGGTTCGTCTCGCACGGCCTGGGCGAGTATCAAGGGATCGACGAATCCTCGTATTTCGAGCTCACCCGCAAGATGAAGGCGTGGGGCATCCCGGTCAGTCCCCACACCGCCCGATACGATTCGATCGACGCGGTGATCGAGCACGCCCGAAACTGGAACGACCGCCGGAACTCCCTCGACTTCCAGACTGACGGCCTGGTCATCAAGGTCGATGACCTCGGTCAACGCGAACGACTCGGAGCCCGGAGCAAAAGTCCCCGGTGGACGATCGCGTTCAAGTACGAGGCCGAACAGGCGATGACTCGCCTGACCGGGATCACGGTGCAGGTCGGCAAGACGGGAAAGCTCACGCCCGTGGCCGAGCTCGAGCCCGTTCTCCTCGCCGGGACGACCGTCCGCCGCGCCAGCCTCCACAACGCCGACGAACTCGAGCGCAAGGACATCCGGATCGGCGACGCGGTCCTGATCCAGAAGGCCGGCGAGATCATCCCGCAGGTCGTTCGCGTCGAGGTCGACGCCCGAAACGGAGACGAGCTCGCCTATCGCTTCCCGTCCGTCTGCCCAAGCTGCGGCGCCCCGGTTGAGCGGACGGCCGAGGAGGTCGACTACCACTGCACGAACCCGCCCTCGCGCTGCCCTGCTCAGCTCGAGGAGTGGCTCCGATGGTACGCCCACCGGGATGCGATGGACATCGACGGCCTCGGCGAGAAGCTGATCCACCAGCTCGTCGAGAAGGGGCAGGTCCGGAGCCCGGCCGACCTCTACCGACTCGACGCCGAAAGTCTGGCACAACTGGAACGGATGGGAAAGAAGTCGGCCGAGAACCTTGTCGCGGCGATCGCGGCCACGAAGACGCGAACGCTCGACCGCCTGCTTACCGGACTGACGATCCGGCACGTCGGCACGCGAATGGCCGAGATCCTGGCTCAGCGGGTCGAGACCCTGGAAAAGCTCCGCGTCCTGAGCCTCGCCGACCTGGAGGCGATCCCCGAGGTTGGACCGGTCGTCGCGGCGAGCATCTTCGAGTATTTCCAGAAGCCCGAGAATCAGGAGTTGCTCGACGACCTGCGATCGGTTGGGGTCGAGCCCCGTTTGCTCCCGCCGCCGGCGACCGGCGGCAAACTTCCCTTCGCGGGCAAGACGTTCGTCCTGACCGGCACCCTGCCGAGGCGGAGCCGGGCCGAGGCCGAGGCGCTCATCAAGCAGCACGGTGGGAAGACCAGCGGCTCGGTCTCGAAGGTGACGGCCTACGTCCTGGCCGGCGAGGACCCCGGGAGCAAGCTCGACAAGGCCCGCCAGCTCGGCATCCCAATCATCGACGAGGACGAGCTCGAACGCCTGGCCGGCGGGCAGGGAACATGAATCCGAAGATTAACCACGAAAAACACAAAATAACACGAAAAAATACCGCAATCAGAATTCCATCCGGGGTGCACCTGATCGCCGGCCGATCTTGGCGGATCGGGTGGGTCCTGGGAGCGACTTGAGTTCAGCGGCCATCTTCCTTTTTTATTTTTCGTGTCTTTCGTGTTTTTCGTGGTTAAATCTTATCGGCGTGAGGGCGGCGGGACGTGGACAGTCCCGCTTCGATCGGCGATGGCCGGCTCGTCGACGTAGCGTCCCTGCTCGGGCACGGCGACCTCATCAAACCGGCTCGCCAGCAAGTTCAGGGCCCGCCTCATCTCCGATCCTCGCATCGCCCGGCCGTGCCCGGTGACGATGAGGTCCGGCTCCAGCGCCGCCAGACGCTCGACCGACTTCTTCGCCGCGATCCAGTCCTGGGTGTAGTACATCGGCGGTCCATGCAGCTCGGGCTCCTGGGTCGCGACGCCGTAGGCCGATTCCTGGCTCGTGGTGACAAAAGCGTCGCCGACGATCAGCGTCCGGTCCAGTTCGCGCCAGAATGAGACGTGCCCGGGGGAGTGTCCCGGGGTGGGAATCCACTGGAACCCGGGCATGCCAGGGACGCTCCGATCGGCGGGGAGCGGCCGGAGCCACTTTCCCACGTCGATCGGCCCGCGCGGATAAAGCGGCGAGAGCCGGGCCATAAGCCCGCCGCCGACCGTCGGGTCCGGCGGCGGATACGACGACCGCCCGTCGAGATAGGGCAACTCCAGCTCGTGAGCGTAGATAGGGACGTCCCACAGCTCGGCCAGATCCTTCAGCGCTCCAGTATGGTCGAAATGGCCGTGGGTCATCACGATCGCCGCTGGCCGGCTCTCGGCCCCGAACCGCTTTCGGGTCGCATTCAGGATCGTGTGATATGTCCCCGGCAGTCCGGCGTCGATCAGAACCCAGTGCCCCGAGCCGGCGCCCGGCATCCCGAAATAGGCGACGTTCACCAATAGCAGCCGCTGATAGGTGAGGTCCGGCGTCAGGGTCATGGTCCCATCGGCACCTTCATCGGCGACCACGCAACTCGGGTCGACCGGGATCTGTTGCGCCATCTTGCTGGTCTCCCAGGTGCGAGTCTCGCCGATAACCGGACTTCCAGATTCCAGGACTGCAACGGTCGTGCCGACGCAACCTACGCTCGCCAGAAGATAGGGGCACGGAGAAGGACCCCTTGCGTCGATCGTCGGGGCTCTCCATACTCATAACGAACTGTTTAGGTCCAATCGCCCGGGTCGTGGGGTCGGACGGACCTTTTATTCGACGAGCATAAAAGGGAATCGGGATGCATCGATTGCTGACGGGGATAAATCGCTTTGCTTTCGCCGGGGGCCTGGCCGCGGCCTTTTTTTTTGCCGGGAGGGCTCCGGCCCAGTCGGCCGGGCATGAGGCCGACCTGCGACCCCCGGCCGTCCCGCTGGTCGCCAGCGATCCTTATCTGAGCATCTGGTCGATGTCGGATACGCTCAACGGCGACTCCACCCGACACTGGACCCGCCATCCCCACCCGCTCGTCAGCCTGATCCGTGTCGACGGCAAGTCTTACCGCCTGATGGGCGCCGAGCCGAAGGATATCCCGCCGATCGATCAGAAGTCGGTCCAGGTCTTCCCCACCCGGTCGATCTACGAGTTCGCGAATGAGAGCGTCCGCGTCACGCTGACCTTCACCACGCCCTCGCTCCCCGATGAC
The DNA here is from genome assembly GCA_027449865.1 of Planctomycetales bacterium. GTDB lineage: Bacteria > Planctomycetota > Planctomycetia > Isosphaerales > Isosphaeraceae > JAKAUH01. The sequence continues at coordinate 2,378 of DAIDKV010000026.1, read as the reverse complement.
CTCGATGTCCTCGCCCGCCCGCTGACCTACCTGACCTGGGACGTCCGCTCGGCCGACGGCAAGAACCACGAGGTCTCCCTCTACGAGAGCACCAGCGCCCTGCTGACGGTCAACGAGCCCTCGCAGAAGGTCGAATGGAAGCGAGAGGCGATGGGCGACCTCACAGCGCTCCGGGCCGGGACCGTCGATCAGACCCTCCTCCAGCCGGCTGGCGACGACACCCGGATCGACTGGGGATACGTCTATCTGGCCGCCCCGACGGCACAGACCTCCTCAGCGATCGGGGCGAGCTCCGAGCTGGCCGCCGGGTTCGCCGAACGGGGGGCTCTCGCCGATCACGACGACGCCCAGATGCCCCGCGCCGCGAACGACCGCGAGCCGGCCCTGGCCTTTGCCTTCGCCCTCGGCTCCGTCGGCGACCAGCCGGTCTCGCGCCACCTGATGATCGCCTACGACGAAATTTACTCGATCAAGTTCCTCGGCCAGAAGCAGCGCCCCTTCTGGCGCAGGAACGGCGACGGGCCGAAGGAGCTCTTCGCCGATGCCGCGCGCGATTACGCGAAACTGGTCGATCGCTGCAAGGCGTTCGACGAGGAGATGATGGCCGACCTGACCCGGACCGGCGGCGTCCGGTTCGCCCGGATGTGCGCCCTCGCCTATCGCCAGGCACTGGCCGGATGCGGCCTCTCGGCCGACGCCAACGGCCAGCCGATGCTCTTCCCCAAGGAGAACAGCAGCAACGGCTGCGTCGCGACGGTGGACGTCTTCTATCCCGCCGCGCCCCAGTTCCTCCTGATGGGCCCCACCTACGCCAAGGCCCTCGTCGCCCCTGCGCTGGTATACAGCACCTCGAAGCGGTGGAAGTTCCCGTTCGCCCCGCACGACGTCGGCACCTATCCGCAGGCCAATGGCCAGGTCTACGGCGGCGGCGAGGAGTCGAAGAACGAGGCCGACATGATGCCGGTCGAGGAGAGTGGCAACATGATCCTCCTCTGCGCGGCGATCGCGAAGATGGACGGCAACGCCGACTTCGCCTCGAAGTGGTGGCCGCAGCTCACGCAGTGGGAAGCCTACCTCGAGAAGTACGGCGAGGACCCTCAAAATCAGCTCTGCACCGACGACTTCATGGGCCACCTCGCCCACAACGCGAACCTCTCCGTCAAGGCGATCCTCGCGATCGCCGCTTACGGCGAGATGTGCAAGATGCGGGGGGATGCCGCCTCGGCCGAGAAGTACCACAAGCTCGCCCGCCAGTACGCCGAGCACTGGATGAAGATGGCCGGCGACGGCGACCACTACCGGATCGCCTTCGACCGGCCAAACACCTGGAGCCAGAAGTACAACCTCGTCTGGGACAAGCTCCTCGACCTGGACGTCTTCCCGGCCGAGGTCGCGCGGAAGGAAGTCGCCTATTACAAGAAGGTGATGCAGAAGTACGGCCTGCCGCTCGACTCGCGCACCAAGCTGACGAAGTCCGACTGGTGCCTCTGGACGGCCACGCTCGCCTCCGATCGCGGCGACTTCGAGGCGATCGTCAACCCGATCTACGACTACCTGAATGAGACGACCGCCCGGCTCCCGTTCGTTGACTCGTTTTTCACCGACAACAAAAAGAGCGACGGCATGCGGGCCCGGCCGGTGATCGGCGGACTCTTCATCAAGATGCTCGAAAACGACGCCACCTGGAAGAAGTGGGCGGGCCGCGACCGCTTCAAGCTCGGCGAGTACGCCCCGGCGCCGGTCCCCCCGAAAATCACCGAGGTGGTGCCGACCTCGCGCACGCAGCCGATCACCTGGCACTACACGACCCGACGCCCGGCGGAGGGCTGGACCCGGATCGACTTCGACACCCAGGGCTGGAAGGAAGGCCCAGGCGCCTTCGGCACCCGCGGGACGCCCGGGATCAACCCCGAGACCGACTGGAACACGCCCGACATCTGGATGCGCCGCCAGGTCACCCTGCCAGCGAATCTGGATCCCTCGCGCCTCCAGCTCTTCCTGTATCACGACGAAAACGCCGAGATCTACATCGACGGCATCCTCGCGGCCCGCGAGCCGGGCTACGGAACGACCTATCAGCCAATCGAAATCTCCGAGGCCGCCCGGGCCCGGATCAAGCCCGGCGCCCGCCTTCTGATCGCCGTCCACTGCCATCAAACCGGCGGCGGACAGGGAATCGACCTGGGATTCGTCGATGTCAGCCAGGAGCAGCCCTGAGCCCCCAGCTTGAACGAAGGGGCGGGCGGTCTACCGGCCGCCCCTCCCTGCTTCTTCCATTCTCACGAGAGTTCCATCACTACGCCGGCGGAGTCAATACTACAGGTTCTGCTGGATCGTTGTTCGACGGCAAATCAGTGGCATGTTACGACGGGAAGGCA
>DAIDKV010000025.1 GCA_027449865.1 Planctomycetales bacterium | reverse complement strand
CCCGGGGGTTAGGGGGTGGTTCGCGCTCGGACCAGAGGAGCGATGGCACCCGACGACTCACTTATGAAGATCCCCCGATCTTGGACGCAGGGACTGCCCTAAAGTCCAATTGCTTGCGTGGGTGTGAATAATCCGGGCTAGAGCGGTTGTCGATCGACTGGCGGAGGTGGGGCCTTCGAACCCTTCCTCTGCTGCTCGGAGCGGTTCCGTGTACCGCTGGGATCGTCGTCGTCGGCGCCTGGCTGGCTGAAGCCCGGCAGGTTGCGGAACCGATGCCGGCGGCCGGCCTGCCGAACGTTCTGCTGGTCATCCTCGACACGGTCCGGGCGGATCGACTGAGCCTCTACGGCTATGGGAGGCCCACCAGTCCGGCCCTGGAGCGTCTGGCAAAACGCGGTATCCGATTCGACGAGGCGAGGTCGGCAGCGCCCTGGACGCTCCCTTCGCACGCCAGCTTCTTCACTGGCCGGTGGCCCCACGAGCTGCACGTCGGATGGAACGATCCGCTCCGGACGGATTTCCCGATGCTGGCCGACTATATGGCCTCGCACGGTTATCAGACGGCCGGCTTCGTGGCCAACCTTCAGTACTGCTCCTATGATGCGGGGCTCGACCGCGGCTTCGCGCATTACGACGACTACCCCTTCGACCTGGTCCATCTCCGACCGCTACGGGCGGCGATCCTCGCGGAATTCGCCTGGAACGCTGCCACGTGGGCGTGTGTTTCGATCAAACTCGAACGGTACAATCCCATCCTTCATTGGCTCCTCGCCCCGGAGCGCAAGGATGCGGGGGTCATCAATGACCAGTTCCTCGGCTGGCTCGAACATCGAGGCGATCGCCGACGGCCCTATTTCGCCTTTCTCAACTACTACGATGCCCATTCTCCGTATTTACCGCCCGAGGGGACGCGGTTTCGATTCGGGCCGGGGCCGCGATCTGTCCTTGATTTCTTGGTCCTGGTCGAACGCTGGAAGGAAATCGACAAGCTCCGCCTCGGCCAGAACTTCATCGACCTGATCCTCGACTCGTACGAGAACTGTCTGGTGTACCTCGACTGGCGGCTCGGCCGGCTCTTCGTCGAATTACAGAGACGGGGAGCGATGGAGAACACGCTGGTCATCATCGCCGCCGACCACGGCGAGGAGCTGGGCGATCACGAGCTCTTCGAGCACGGTGAAAGCCTGTATCGACCGGAGATCCGCGTCCCGCTTCTGGTCCTCCTACCGAACGGTGGGCATGCAGGCATGGTGGTGCGCGAGACCGTCAGTCTGCGCGATCTGCCGTCGACGATTCTCGACGTGGTCGGGCTGGCGGAGGATTCACCGTTCCCCGGGCGGTCGTTCGCCAGGCAGTGGCAACCTCATGGCTCCGATCGCCCTGAGGATGGAGGCGATGCGTTCTCGGAGCTCCCAGCCCCCAACCCGGCCTTCCCCAGCCTGGGCCGTTCGCCGGCGGCGAAGGGCCCGATGGTCTCGCTCGCCCGTGGCAGACACGTCTACATCCGGAATGAAGGGGACGGCCGGGAACAACTCTTCGACTGCGCCGCCGATCCCCGCGAACTGCGTGACCTGAGTGGAGTTGCCGAGGGGCAACCGGTCCTCCAGGAGCTGCGAAATCGGCTCGATCGTCTCCGGGCGACGACCGGGAAAGACATCGATCGAAAAAGCATTAATAATTAGATTGTTTTATTGGATGATTGATTTTGGGTTTTGTCAAGAAGATGACTGTGTCACTTTGTCGATGAAGAGATGTAAATCGGCCTCCATTCGTTCCAGGAGGTCTCGTGTGGTTGATTTTGCGGTGGGGAGCGAGTCCGGGCCGTCGACGTCGGTTCGGGCGAAGAGGTAGAACTTGATTTTCGGCTCGGTGCCCGAGGGGCGGGCGGCGAACCGGCATCCGGGGCGGTCGGTCTGGAAGATCACGAGGTCGCCCGAAGGGTGGGGCAGGGGAGTGGGCTCGCCCGGCGGGTCGAGCGATCGCCGCTCGTGGAGCTGATAGTCGCACACCTCGCGGAGCCTGAGGCCGCCGATCTCTCGGGGTGGTCGAGTCCGGAAGGCTTCCATGATCGCCCGGATCCGCGCGTGTCCCTCACGACCCTCGCACGTTCGGGTGATCAGCCGTTCGCCGTAGTGGCCGACGTCGATGTAGAGGTCGTCGAGGTATTCGAGCACCGACTGCTTGCGATCCTTGACCGTCGCGGCCAGCTCGGCGAACAGGAGCGCCGCGACCGAGGCGTCCTTGTCGCGGACGTCGGAGCCTTTGAGGTATCCGTGAGACTCCTCGAAGGCGAAGAGGAAGCTGGCCGGGCCTGACTGCTCGATCCGGTCAGCGATCCACTTGAAGCCGACGAGCAGATTATCCTCGGTCCGGATTCCTTCGCGGAGGGCCAGGGCCCGGGTCATCTCGGTGGAGACCATCGTGGTGACGAGATAGTGGTCGGAGCGAAGCCGTCCGAGGTCCTCGCTCTGCTTCATCACGAAGGCGGCCAGCAGAACCCCGATCTGGTTGCCGTTGAGGGTCGTCCAGTCGCCTTTGGGGTTGCCGGCGGCGGGGACGGCCACTCCGATCCGGTCGGCGTCGGGATCGCTGGCCAGCACCAGCTCGGCACCGACCCGCCGGGCCTCGTCGATCGCCGCCTGGAGGGTCTGTGGATACTCGGGGTTGGCGACGTGTCCGGGGACTGTCGGGAAGTCGCCGTCCGGGGTGCGCTGAGATTCGAGGACGCGAAGTCCCCGGAATCCGGCGGTCCGGAGCGTGGCGGCCACCGAGGTTTCGCCGACACCGTGCAGCGGCGTGTAGATGATCGAGAGGTCTCGCGCGTGGCTGACCGACTCGCCGACCACCGATGTGAGGTAGGCGGTGTCGACCTCGGGGCCTGCATATCGGATCGAGCCGTCGGCGAGGGACTCGTCCATGGGTTTCTCGGGGATCTCACGATCCGAAGCGGCCTGGACGCACTCGATAATTCCCTGGTCGTCAGGTGGGATGACCTGGCCACCGGTGGACGAGTAGCATTTGAAGCCGTTGTCCGACGGTGGATTGTGCGACGCGGTGATCATGATTCCGGCGTCGCAATGCAGGTGGCGGACAGAAAAGGAGAGCAGGGGGGTAGACCGGTGTCCGCGGAAGAGGATGACACGGACCCCGGCCGCTGCCAGGACCCGAGCGCAGAGCTCGGCGAATTCGGTGGATTGGTGGCGGGTGTCGTGCGCGATCACGCAGCTCCGAGGCGCGCCGGGTTTTTTCTTCCGAGCGAGGTAGTCGGCGAGTCCGCGGGCGCTCTCGGCCATTGTCCGATTGTTCAGGACATTGGTGCCGATCGGATACATCCTGCCGCGACGGCCGCCGGTGCCGAACTCGAGGACAGCATAGAAGGCGTCATCGAGCTGGCTCCAGGCGCCCCGGTCGATGTCCTCGATCAACCGGGCGCGGTAGGGTCGGAACGGGTCCTCGGCGAGCCATCGCCGGATGTTCGCCGCTGCCACTGCCGAGACCTTCCCGCCCCGTTCCGCCTCATCGAGCCGATGAACCGCCCCCGCCGAATCGCTCATCGTTGGTCGTTCCTGCGCGCCGCACTGCTCTGGATGCCTACCTGACCCTCTCCGAACGTTACCCCGATCCGGATCGGGCGACAAGCCGATCCGGTTGGGCACGTGAGAGGAAACGGGCTGGATTCCGGTTGCTCAACCGGGCACTTCGTTCGGCGCAACCTCTGACTTTAATGAAAGTTTCTTCGTTTGAGACGACCATCTCGGGGTTGTAAGAACGGCCTCTTTGTAAGGACGACTTGACGTGCTCGACGAATCTGCTATGGAGCCCCGGCACGAGAGACGATCCTCGAGGAACACCGTCTGTGAAGGGGAGCGGTCCTTAATCGTGGAGAGGGAAGCCTTTTCGTCGAGAGTTCGTTGGAAGGGCCGCCTCATTTCGGCGACTGGCACGTCAGTTGCTTTTCACGAAGTCGCCCTCACGAGGGCCTGATCGATACCGGCGGAAATTTTCGCTGAAGTTTTCCGAACTCTGTCCTCTCAGTCCCCTTCTCGATTCCGGAAGGGGGAGGCCCTCATCGCACCGGCGAATGAATCGCCGGACCGATTCGCATACGACACGGAGGTCACGATGGCCCGGTCCAAGTTCCAACGAGCGCCCCGCCTGGAGAACCTGGAGAGCCGCGAGTTGCTCTCGACCGTGACGCCGAGCGAGGCGCCCTCGACCCAGGCGCAGTACATGCTCCAGATGATGAACATGGTCCGGACCGATCCGAAGGCAGCCGTGCAGTACCTTGAAGCAAACGTCACGCCGAGCGTGAGCTCGACGCTGAACTACTACGGGGTGAACCTGCAGCAGGCTCTCCAGCAGATTGGCTCGATGCAGCCGCAGCCGCCGCTGGCCTGGAACCCACAGCTCGCCCAGTCTGCTCAGGGACACAGCCAGGACATGGCTTCGGGCGGCTTCCAGTCGCACAACGGCTCGAACGGTTCGACGCCCCCGCAACGGATCGCCTCGGCGGGATACACGAATGCCGTCAGTTCGGGCGAGAACGTGTATGCCTATGCCAGTTCGGTCGATCAGGCGATGGAAGCCTTCCTTCTCGACTGGGGTGTCTCCGACCTCGGCCACCGGACCAACATCATGGAGCCGGGGGTTTCTCAGCAAAACGCCTATCGCGATGTCGGCATCGGCCTGGTCAACGGCGGTACCGGGAGCACTGGGCCGCTGGTCGTCACTCAGGACTTCGGCACTCAGGGGCCGAGCGAGCAGGCGCAGGTGGTGGGCTCGGCCTTCAACGATCCGAACGGCTCCGGCACCTTCCAGGTCGGCAACGGGGTCGGCGGGGTCGACATCACCGCCGTGAACCTCTTGACCGGGCAGGTCAGCTCGACCCAGACCTGGGCCTCGGGAGGCTACGAACTCGGGCTGAACCCCGGGAACTACCAGCTCATCGCCAGTCAGAATGGCCAGGTCATTAGCTCGCAATCGCTGAGCGTGGGCAACGTGAACATCGAGCGGGACATCAATCTGTCGGCGAACTGGCAGGGCGGCTCGCTTTCCTCGGCGATCAGCTCGGCTCAGGCCAGCACCCCGATGGCCCCCAAGCCCGTCGTCGCGATGCAGATGATGAGCTTCAAGGTCGCCACGCCGCCGACGGTCCAGACGCCAACCGCCGCCTCGGCCCTCAACTTCGACTGGACCGTCTCAACCGCCAAGAAGTCGCCGCTCTGAGCCCAATCGGCCTCGCGGCGGATCGACAAATCCCGTCCCACCCCGTCGGCGGCCCGGCCCGTCGGCGGGGTGGCGTGCTTTCGAAATCTCAGGAGTCGTCGCCGACGACCGTCACGGTGATCTTTCGGCGATGGGGGCTGGTCCGATGCTCCCAGAGGAAAACCCCCTGCCAGGTGCCGAGGTCGCATTGCCCACCCTCAACAGGGATCGTCAGGGAGGTCAGGGTGAGGATCGATCGCAGGTGCGCCGACATATCGTCGGGGCCTTCGCTGTCGTGGACGTACGTCTGATCGCCATCCGGCGCGAGGCGGGCGGCGTACGACTCGAGGTCTCGTCGGACGGTCGGGTCGGCGTTCTCGCAAACAATGAGCGAGGCGCTCGTGTGATGGATAAAGACGTGACAAAGACCTTCGGCGATCCCGGAACGCTCGACGACCTGCTCAACCTGGCGGGTGATCTCGACCGTCCCCCGTCCACGGGTCTCAACGGCGAACTTCTGGCGGAACATGCATACTCCTCTCCTCAACGATCCCGATCGGCCGGAAACCCATCTTCGCCGAGGACCGGGTCGGGATGAAGGCGGGACTGGCCGGTATCGGAATTGCTCGCTACGCGACTTCGCGTCGAGCGATGGGAAACGGACGCGGAGAGGACTCGCCTTCGATGTACACCCTTGGGATCAACGCGGTCTATCACGACTCGGCCGCCTGCCTGGTGAAGGACGGAACGGTCGTCGCCGCCGCCGAGGACGAGCGGTTCACCCACATCAAGCACGCGAAGCGTCCGGTCCCGTTCTCGACCTGGGAGTTGCCGTTCCACGCGATGGATTATTGCCTGGCCGAGGCGGGGATCTCGATGGCCGATGTGGAGCACGTGGCTTATTCGTATGACCCCTACCTGCTACTGGGCCGGCACCAGGGCAAGGAGACGATCACGTTGCCGCTGGAGCCGAGTGCCCGGGCGACCTCTGACTCTGACGAGTGGGAATCGCCCTGGGATCCGCTCTTCCTTTCGTCGATCGTCAACGCGCCGAGGCAACTGGCGAGTGGCGTGCCGCATCATCTCAAGGCCCGCTTTCGGGGGATCCGGTTTGATGGGCCGTTCCGCTGGCACTTCGTGGCGCACCACCTGGCGCACGCGGCGAGCGCCTTCCATGCCTCGCCGTTTGACCGGGCCGCGATCTTGACTCTCGACGGCCGAGGCGAGAAGGCAACGACCGGCTACGCGGTCGGGTCGGGGACCGAGATGGAGTGGCTGGGGCAGGTCCACATGCCGCACTCGCTGGGCCTTCTCTACGAACGGGTGACCGAGTACCTCGGCTTTCTGCACTCGTCCGACGAGTACAAGGTGATGGCGCTGGCCTCGTACGGCGAGCCGAGGTTCGTGGGCGAGTTTCGCGAGATTGTTCGGCTGGGCGAGGGAGGGCAGTACACCATCGCTCCGCTCCGGCTGGAGGAGCGGTTTGGCCCGTCGCGATTGCGGGGCGGCCCGATTGAGCAGAAACACTTCGACATTGCCCGATCGCTCCAGGTGGCCCTGGAGGAGAGCGTCCTGGAACTGGCCCGCTGGCTGCATTCGGCCTCGGGCTCCGACAACCTTTGCATGGCGGGCGGCGTTGTGCTGAACTGCGTGATGAACGCGCGGCTCCGGGATCGGGGGCCGTTTCGTCGGATCTGGGTGCAACCGGCGGCCGGCGACGCCGGCACGGCGATGGGGGCCGCGCTCTGGATCGACGCCCGCGAACGTGGCGTCAAGGATCGAGCCTGGCGGATGGACCATGCCTTCCTCGGGCCGTCCTACCGCGATGAGGAGATCGAGGAGTTCCTTCGCTGGACGAAGCTCCCCTATCGTCGGCTGGACAACGTCACGCGCGAGGCCGCCGAGATCCTGGCGACGGATCGGGTGGTCGGCTGGTTCCAGGGCCGGATGGAGTTCGGCCCAAGGGCGTTGGGGGCGAGGTCGATCCTGGCCTCGCCGATTCATCCGGAGATGCAGGCGAGGCTCAACGACATCAAGGACCGCGAGGACTTCCGTCCGGTTGCGCCGGTCGTGCTGGAGGAAGAGGCTTCAGTTTGGTTTGTCGGAGCCGAGGTCTCGCCGTTCATGCTGTTTGTCCACGACGTCCGGCCCGAAAAGGTGGATCGGATCCCGGCCGTCCGGCATGTCGACGGCACCGCCCGGATTCAGACCATCCGCCGCGATCAGAACCCGGCGTACTACGACCTGATCCGGGCGTTCCGCGACCGGACGGGCGTTCCGGTTCTGGTGAACACGTCGTTCAACACCCGGGGCGAACCGATCGTCTGCACCCCGCGCGACGCCATCGAGAGCTATCTGACCTCGCCCCTCGATGCCCTGGTGATCGGGTCGTTCCTGCTGGAGAAGTCGGCTCTTTGATGCGGCGAGCCTGGTATGCAGAAGTGGGGATCAGGGAATACGACAGTTGCCAGGCTGGCCCTCGGCTAGACCTGGGGGTAGGATCGACCAAGGAGGCGATGGATTCGAGGCGACTGGCTGAGAATACGGGGAGGGGACATGAACCGAGATCTCGCGGCACCCACTCCCTCGGCTGTCGGCCGTATCCGGCAACGACTTGTGATCATGTTCAGCGTGTTCTCGCTGTTCGTCGCCTGCGCCGGCTTCTCGATCGTCCAGTATCGAAGGGCCACTGCGGCCCGGCTCCGCGAGGTCGCCGTGGTCGCGAGGTTCCGCTCGCTTGGGGGCGAAGTGGTGGATCGGCCAGGCGAACTCCTTCCTCTCGGCCGCTGGATCCCCGGCGGTCGAGCAGCCCCCTCCGGACTTGCCATCAAGTTGCGGGTCACCGATGTCAGAGACGACGATCTGACGGCGCTCGACAATCTCGCCGCCGACCGCGTCTCCGAGATCGACTTCATCAACTGCGCCGCCGGCGACGCGACCCTGGCTCGCGTCGGGAGATTCCGGAAGCTCACCCTTCTCGCCCTCGGCCGCGCACGCAACAGCAAGGAGGAATCCTGGCCGACCGGCCCGATCGGTCTGCTGTCCGAGTCCGGGTTCGTCCACCTCGACCGTCTTCCTGACCTGGAGATCGTCGGCCTTCACGGGCCGGACGTGACCGACCCGGCGCTCGCCCATCTCCAGAGCGCCTGGAAGCTCCGCACCCTGATCCTTTACGGCTCCCGAGTGACAGGGGCCGGACTGGCTGCACTCGGGCCCAAGCCCGACCTAGTCACGCTCAAGCTCGGCGGGACGCGGATAGGAGACGATGACCTGGCCGTCCTCACGCTGTTCCCGGCACTCGAAACGCTCGACCTTCGAGAGACGGCCGTCACTGACGCCGGCCTTCCTCGGCTCAAGGCTCTCTCTCGCCTGAAGCGTCTGTCGCTCGAGAGCTGCGCTGTCAGCGACGCGGCCGTCGGTGCGCTCATCCGGGCGAAGCCGGGGCTAGCGGTTGGCCGCTCAGCGAGTCGGCCCATCTCCAAGGGCGGCTGACCGGTCCAGCAACCAGCAACCGAACATAAGACCCATTATCGGACGTCGCCAGCCGAACTGGAAAGCGTTGAGGACGGATTGCGGCTATCGCTCGATCCCAGGGACTCGCCCGATCGCGATGAAGGCCGGCCGCTCTCCGGCGCCAGCGAACCCCGCACCGCTCGATGAATCACGACCGCGATCCCGCCCGCGACGAGGGCGACGACCAGTTCCGGCGCGAACGCCATCAGTCCGACGATCGCGATGTACCCGACGCCCGGATCGTCGAGCGAACGCGGTGAGAACCGTATGAGGTCCAGACCCACGATCTCCAATCCGCGCCGGACAAGGGCGAAATAGTCGGCCCAAAGGTGCCACATCATCGACCCCTCCAGGATCACGTTCGGAGATCCAGGCACGGGCCGGAAGTATCCCGCAGGCGTCAGGGCCGCCCAAGCCGAGGTCGTCATCATCAAGAGGCCGCCGACCAGGAAGCCCGCCCAGAATGCCCGCGACCGTCCGCGCCCGACGATCAGCATCAACGTCGCGAGGTTCACGAGTAGCCCCATCGGCCACGTTTGAATGATGGCCTGGACCCCGGAGCCGTAGGGCATCGACAGGCCGAAGACGGCCCGGATCGCGGCCAGGTCCAGGGCCGCGATCGCGACGAGGATCAGGCTTGTTCGCAGAGAGAGGCGGGGTTGTAGGCTCACGGTTCATCCTTTCCCCAGGGGCGGTCGATCGCCCTCGATGGACGACGGACGAAGGAATCCGGTAGACTGTCGCGACCTCAGAGGAAATATAGCGTCGGATCGACATGACCAGTACCTCGAAGCGTGAGAGACCTACATGATTGTCCGCGATCGATTCGCCCGAGGGCTGCTCGTCCTGGCCGTCCCGGCGCTCGGATCCGGTTGCTCGGTCCGGCCTCGCGAGGCGGCGCCTGAGCCGGCAAAGCCCGTCGTCACGGTCGCCGAGGCGAAGCGGCAGACGGTCGCGGTCCGGGCCAACCCGATCGGGACCACCCGGGCCATCCAGTCGGTGACGATCCGGGCCCGCGTCCGAGGCATCTTGCAGGAGCAGCGCTTTCGCGAAGGGGCGATGGTCAAGAAGGGCGACCTCCTCTTCGTGATCGAGGAGGATCAATACAAGGCCTCGCTCGACGTCGCGATCGGCAAGCGGGACGAGGCCGCGGCCTCGCTCGAGAGGGTGAAGGTCTCGAAGGCGCCCCGGGTGGCCCAGGCGCAACTCGACCTCGATCGGGCCTCGCTCAAGCTCGCCCGGATCGAGGAGGCACGCACCCGCGCCCTCTTCGATCGCAAGGCGACCTCCCAGGCCGAGTTCGACAAGGCCCGGGCCGACCTCGACAAGGCCGCGGCCCAGGTCGAGTCGGACCAGGCGAAGCTCGAGCAGGAGACGGCCGATTACGACGTCGACATCGCCTCGGCGAAGGCCGCCCTCGAATCGGCCGAGGCGAGCGTCCGCCAGGCCCGGATCGACCTCGGCTATTGCCGGATGAGCTCGCCGATCGACGGCCGGATCGGCGAGGCCAAGGTGAAGCTCGGCAACCTCGTCGGGCCGGCCTCCGGAGGCGGCGAGATGACCGAGCTCGCGAGCGTCCAGCAGCTCGACCCGATGGGCGTCGACGTCGAGGTCCCCTCGCGCTACCTCTCCCGGGCCACCAGGCTCGTCAAGGCCGGGCTCCCCATCACCATGACCAAGGAGGGCGTCCCGGGCGAGCCGGTCGAGAAGCATTCCGGCATCGCCAACTTCATCGACAACACCATCGACCCGAACACCTCGACGTTCCTGATCAAGGGGACGGTCGCCAACCCCGAGGGCTCGCTCCTCCCCGGCGAGTACGTCAAGGCCGACATCGTCGTCGACCAGTTGAAGGACGCCCTCGTCGTCCCCGAGGCGGCGATCGTCGAGACCCAGGCCGGACCAACCGTCTACACCGTCGACGACTCGGGTCGCGTGGATGTCGTCCCGGTCAAGGTTGGGGTCGTCGACGACGGGATCGCCACGATCCAGTCCGGGATCGAGCCCGGCACCCGGGTGATCGTTGGGCGGCTGGCGATGATCCGGCCCGGCGACACCGTCAAGGCCGTCCCACAGGGCGAAGCGGTCACCGACCTTGGGCGATGACGGGCCCTCCCCTGCCCTGCCTCGCACTTCGACCCATCAATCTGCCCTGATCCCTTCCGGAGCCGCCCCATCGTGGTCAACTTCTTCATCGGCCGACCGATCTTCGCGACCGTCCTCGCGCTGCTGATGCTGCTGGTCGGCGGGATCTGTGCCTTCCTCCTGCCGATCGCGCTCTATCCGCCGATCGCTCCGCCACAGGTGCAGATCACCACGACCTACACCGGCGCCGGCGCTGAGACTGTTGCGAAGACTGTCACCACCCCGATCGAACAGCAGATCAACGGGACCAAGGGGCAGATCTACTTCAACTCCGACAGCACCAGCAACGGCCGGTCGAGCCTCGTCGCCACGTTCGACGTCGGCTACTCGCAGGACATCGCCGCGGTCGACATCCAGAACGCCATCCAGACCGCCCAGGCCCAGCTCCCCGAGGAGGTGAAGCAGTTCGGAGTGACGATCAAGAAGACGTCCACGGACATGGTCTGTGTCGTCAACCTGATCTCGCCCGACGGCCGGTACGACGCCACCTTCCTCGACAATTACGGCCAGATCAACGTCGTGGACGTCCTCAAGCGCATCCCGGGCGTGAGCGACGTGAACCCGTTCGGCCGGAAGTACGCGATGCGGATCTGGCTCGACCGCGACCGGATGGCGAACCAGAAGATCTCCCCGGCCGAGGTGATCCAGGCGGTCCGCGACGAGAACCGCCAGGCGGCGGCGGGGAAGGTCGGCTCGATGCCCGTCCCGACCGGTCAGGTCCGCGAATACCCGATCGAAGTCAAGGGGAGGCTTTCGAAGGCCCCCGAGTTCGAGGAGATCATCGTCCGGCGCCGGGACGACGGCTCGATCGTCCGGGTCCGCGACGTCGCCAAGGTCGAGCTCGACTCCGAGACCTACGACACCGCCGGCTGGCTCAACGGCAAGCCCGCCGGCACGATCCCGGTCTACCAGCTCTCGAACGCCAACGCGCTCGACATCGTCGCGAGGGTCCGCGGGGAGATGGATCGCCTGAAGCGCGACTTCCCGCCCGGGCTCGAATACCGGATCGCCTACGACACCACGCTCTATGTCCGCGAGAACATCCAGGAGGTCCAGCATACGCTGCTCGAGGCCTTCCTCCTGGTCCTGATCGTCGTCTTCATCTTCCTGCAAGGCTTCCGGGCGACGATCATCCCGATGCTCGCGATCCCGGTCTCGCTGGTGGCGACGTTCGCGATGATGGCCGCCTTCGGCTTCTCGCTCAACACGCTGACGCTCTGCGGGCTGATCCTCGCCATCGGCCTGGTCGTGGACGACGCGATCATCGTGGTCGAGGACATCGAGAAGTACCTCGCTCGGGGGCTCCTCCCGCTCGTCGCGGCGCGCGAGGCGATGTCGGAGATCACGGCGCCGATCGTCACGATCGCGCTGGTGCTCGCGGCGGTCTTCGTCCCGGTGGCGTTCATCCCGGGGCTCACCGGCCGGCTCTACAACCAGTTCGCGATGACGATCGTGTTCTCGTTCCTGTTCTCGGCATTGAACTCGCTGACGTTCACGCCGGCGATCTCGCGCGTCTTCCTCCGGGGCCGGCACGGCCCGCCCCGCTTCTTCCTCTTCCGTTGGTTCGACCGGGGGATGAAGTGGCTCGAGGATTCGTACGACGGCTTCCTGGAGGCCGCCGCCCGGCACTGGTGGGCCGTCGTGATCCCCTCGCTCGGCCTGCTGGTGCTGACCGGCTGGATGGCCTACGAGCGGCCCAAGGCGTTCGTGCCGACGGAGGACCAGGGCTACCTCGTGGCCGCGATCCAGGCCCCCGAGGGGACCAGCCGGGAGGCGACCTCACGCATCGCGAAGGCCGCCGGCGCGATCGCGCAAAAACTGCCCGGCGCCCGGGACGTCCTCGTCCTCGACGGCTACGACCTCATCGGCTCGCTCAACCAGACGAACATGGCGACCATGTTCGTGATCCTCGACGACTGGGCCGAACGGAACGAGCCGGAGCATCGGGCCGTCGCGCTGGCACGCCAGCTCCAGGGCGAGATGAACGCGCAAATCCACGAGGCGCGCGTGACCGTGTTGCAGCCGCCCTCGATCCGGGGGCTGAGCCAGACCGGCGGCCTGGAGCTGATGATCGAGGACCGCGACGGGAGGGGCGTCGAGGCCCTCGACTCCGCCGTGAACACCTATCTCGACGCGGCACGGAAGCGTCCCGAGCTGGCCGCCGCGTTCACCTCGTACTCGACTGCCGTCCCCCAGCTCCGGTTCGAGCTCGATCGGACCAAGGCCCGCCGGCTGGACGTCTCGGTCTCCGACGTCTTCGCCGTCTTGCAGGCGAACCTCGGCGCCTATTATGTGAATGATTTCAACCTCTACGGGAAGACCTGGAAGGTGATGGTCCAGGCCGACGGCGCCGAGCGTCGGAAGCCCGACGACATCCTGCGCCTCTGGGTGATCAACAAGAAGGGGGATCGCGTCCCCTTCGGCGCCCTGGGGGAGGTGAAGCGGACGCTCGGGCCGATCGACGTCCCGCACTATAACATGTACAACGCCGCCCGGATCACCGGGGTGCCGGCGCCCGGCTACAGCAGCGGGCAGGCGGTCGCCGCGATGGAGGCGGTCGCCTCGGGGCTCCCGGACGGGTTCGGGACCGAGTGGACCGGCGTGACGTTCCAGGAGAAGAAGACCGGCGGTCTGGCCGGATTGATCTTCGCGCTCTCGGTCGTCTGCGTCTTCCTGTTCATGGCGGCCCTGTACGAGAGCTGGATCCGGCCTGCCGTCATCATTTTGACCGTCCCACTCGCGATCTTTGGGGCGCTGCTGGGTCTCTGGCTCTTCGAGATGCCGCTCGACGTCTTCGGCCAGATCGGGCTGGTGATGCTGATCGGCCTGGAGACGAAGAACGCGATCCTGATCGTCGAGTTCGCCGTCGAGCTGATGGAGAAGCGCGGGATGAGCATCCTGGAGTCGGCAAAGGAGTCGTCGCGGCAGCGGCTCCGGCCGATCCTGATGACCTCGTTCGCATTCGTCTTCGGCGTTCTGCCGATGGCGAGGGCGACCGGCGCCGGCGCCTACAGCCGGAACTCGCTCGGCGTGGTGATCGCGTTCGGGATCGCGGTCAGCACGATCATCGGCCGGCTGGTGATCCCGGTGTATTACGTGCTGGGCGAGCGGATCCGGGCCCGCCTCGGCGGCCATCCCCCTGCCCTGGACGGCCCTTCGCCGAAGCAGATCAAGCCGAGCGAGGTCCCGGAACTGGCCAAATCGTGAGACGATCTGGGCGTGCCGGGGATCGGGTGCGTCGCGGCGGTCATGCTCTGGCACGGACTGCGACTCTACCTGGGAGGCGTTGAGGCGCCGGGATGATCCGGGTCGGCGGCGTCGCGGACGACCAGCGAGTACAGTGCCGGCACGACGAAGAGGGTCGTGACGAGCCCGGCGAGGATGCCACCGATGACCGCGCGGCCGAGTGGCGCATTGGCCTCGCTACCCCGGGCGGTCGCCAGGGCCATCGGGATCAGCGCGAAAAAGGCGGCCAGCGCCGTCATCACGACCGGACGGGCTCGGATCGACGCGGCTCGTCGGATCGCCTGGTCGGGCTTCAGGCCCGCCTCGACCCGGAGGTTCTGCGCGAAGTCAACGAGCAGAACCGTGTTCGAGACCACGATGCCCACCATGAAGATCACGCCGAGAAGCGACTGCACGTTGATCGCGGTCTCGGTGAGGTAGAGCATCACGATCACACCGACCAGCCCCAGCGGCACCGCGAACAGGATGACGAGCGGGGTCACGTACGACCGGAAGAGCGCTGCCATCAGGAAGTAGATCAGCAAGGTCGCCAGGATCAGGCCGAAGCCGAGGCTTCGGAAAGTCTCCTGCATCCGCGAGTATTCGCCGCTGAGCTCGAGCGTCGCTCCCTGGATTGTCTTCCGGTCGGAGGTGTGGTCGCGGGGGTCGTAGAGGGCCCAGGTGCCGTCGGGCTGCCGGGCGCCGAAGCGATCGACCACGCGGGTGACATCGTCGGCGACGTGGCCGAGGTCGCGGCCGGAGACGCCCATCGTCAGGTCGATCGTCGACTGGAAGTTGCTGCGCGTGATCTCGGTTGGCACCGTCGAGGGGCGGAGCGTCGCGATGGTCCGCAGCGGGATTGGCCTGTCCTGCCCCAGCCCGGTGATCGGAACGTCGAGCAGGGTCTCGACCGAGTCGATGTCCTCCTCGAAATACTGGACGCCGACGAAATACTGGTTCTTCGTCACCGGGTCGATCCAGAAGTTCTTCTTGTAGAACTGGATGCTCGAGTTGAGCGCGGCGACGACGTTCTTCATCACCTCGGCCTGGTTCAGTTTGAGGTCGGCGACCTTGGCCCGGTCCACCTCGATGATGTACTCCGGATAGTCGAGTCGCTGGATGATCCGGGCGTCGACCACGCCCTCGATCGTGGCGAGGTCGGCCTTGATCGCCTCGGCGATCGAGCGGCCCAGGGGAAGGCTCTTGCCCGCGATGCGGACGTTGATCGGCGAGGACTTCCCCTCGTTCATCGCCGATCGGATCATGCCGCCGGCATCAAAGGCGAATTCCAGGTCGCGGAACCGGGGATCGCCCGCGAACCCGGCGCGGAGTTGCTCCACGTATTCCTGCGAAGAGTGTTCACGCTCGTGCGTGAGCTGGACCTTGACGACGGCATCCATCGGTCCGGCGTTCGGGGTGTAGGCGGCGGAGAGGTCGGCGACCACGCCCAGCTCGGAGATAATGATCTGGAGGTCCTTGCCGATCTTCTCGCGGACGTACTGCTCGACCCTCTCAACCTTCTTCTCGGTCTCCTCGATCCGGGTGCCGCTGGCAGCCCTCGCGTAGATCTCGAAGGCGCCCGAATCGACCTCGGGGAAGAACTCGCGACGGAGGCGACCGCTCAGGCCGACGATCGTTGCGACCAGAAGGCCGACGGCGACCAGGACGACGGCAAGGCGATGCCGCATGACGCCGTCGAGCTGGCGAACGTACCACCCGATTCCGTGCTGGATCAGGGCCTCCCACCGCCCGAAGGCGGCTCGGATCTGGCCTCGGCGGTCGCGGCCGGTGGCCGGTGCCGGCTCGGGGCCGAACAGCTCGTGAACGCCCCCCTTCCTGGGATTCCCCTC
The DNA here is from genome assembly GCA_027449865.1 of Planctomycetales bacterium. Lineage (GTDB taxonomy): Bacteria > Planctomycetota > Planctomycetia > Isosphaerales > Isosphaeraceae > JAKAUH01. The sequence continues at coordinate 62,916 of DAIDKV010000025.1, read as the reverse complement.
GCGGCGCTCGTCTCCGTGCGGAGCGTGCGGCCGGAGCCACTGCGCGGATCGGGAGGGGACGAACGTCCGCGAGAGCAGGTAGGCGAAGATCATGGCGAAGGTCACGCCGGCGGCCATCGGCCGATAGAGGAACTCGCCCAGCCCCGGCATCATGGCCAGAGGGGCGAGCACCAGCAGCGTGCAGAGACTGGCAACGAGCTCAGGCATCGCGACCTCGCTGGCGCCCCGGAACGCCGCCTTCTCGGGGGTGGCGCCCATGCCGAGATGCCGGTGGGTGTTCTCCAGGCAGATGATGGCGCTGTCGACCATCGGCCCGATCGCCAGCGAGAGGCCGGCCAGCGTCATGACGTTGATGGTATTGCCGGTGGCGTACAGGCCGATCAACGAGGCCAACACGGCGATCGGAATCGTCATCACGGCGATCAACGTCATCCGCCACTCGCCCAGGAACAGCAGGATCACGAGCGAGCAGAGGATCGCGCCCAGCACCCCCTCCTCCACCAGGCTCTCGATCGAGTGCCGGACGTAGATGGACTGGTCCAGCACGATCTTGAGGTGGATCGCCGAGTTGGTCAGGCGCGACTCGATCCGGTCAATCGCTCCTCTCAGGTTGTTGACCACGTCGAGCGTGCTCGATCCGAGCTGGCGGAAGACTGGGATATAGACTTGCCGCCGGCCGTTCACCCGGACGACGTTGGTCTGGATGAAGCTCGCGTCCTTGGGCGTTGCCACGTCGCGGAGGAACGTCGCGTTGCCCGGCTCGTTGTGCAGGGGAATCTCCCCCATCCGCCCGACCACGTCGACCATCGAGTTACTGTCGATCGCGTAGTCGGTCGTGCCGAACTTGGCGCTGCCGGTCGGCAGGAAGACGTTGAACTCGTCGACGGCCTTCAGGACGTCCATCGGCGAGAGGTGGCGAGCCTGGAGCCGGATCCGATCGAGATAGACCATAACGGCGCGGACCTTTCCGCCATAGACCAGCGGCGCCAGGGCGCCGGGCTGGGCCATGATCTGCGGCCGGACCTGGTATCGTCCGACATCGTAGAGTGTCGCCTCGCCTTCGGTCGGGCTGTCCAGTGCCACGAGGCAGACGGGGGTCGCGCTGGTCGGGTCGTAGGGGAGCACGACCGGCGGCAAGGTCCCCGGCGGCATCGTGGGATACTCCCAACCTGCGTACGAGCTGACCTCGGTCAGGGCGCCGCTGCGGTCCACGTTGCTGTGAAAGTAGTTGCGAACGATGCTGATGCCGATGATCGACCGAGACTCAACCTTCCGGCCTCCCGAGGCCTGGCCGACGCCCCGCTCCAGCCGGGCCGTGATGTTCTTCTCGATGCTGGCCGCGGGCATCCCGCTGTAGAACACCAGCGCTTGCACCGCCGGGCTCTTGAAGACCGGCAGGATATCCACCGGGATCGAGTACGCGGAGAGGCCACCCAGGACCACCAGGGCCAGCACCATCACCGTCACCGCGATCGGGTTCTTCAACGAGGCCCGGATCAGTCCGTCCATCGAGTTGGCTCTCCGGGTCCGGCAGTGAAAAAGCGGGCACTGCGAACCCATTCGGGGTGGTCAAACGGAATGCGGCTTTGGCCGCGAATCCTAGGGTCTGTGAGGAGGGCTATTTCGCCAGGGCGATGGGCATACCATCCTCGATCGGTGCCCCCGATCGCTTGATCAGGAGGTCGTCCACTCCGATCCCCGAGAGGACCTCGACCATGGATCCGTTGTCGCTGCCGATCCGGACCTCGGCCCGACGAGCGGTGCTGTCCCTCACGACGTAGACCATGCCCTGCGAGCGGCCGATCCGGTCGAAGAAGCAGGTCGGGGGCACGGCGAGGCTCCTGGGGTTCCGCCCGAGCGTGATCGTCGCCTTGCCATACATGCCGTCGTAGAGTGAGTCGTCGGGGTTGGGCAGGTCGATCTCCACCCGCATCATCCGCTCGGCATCCTCGGACCGGGCGATCCGAGCAAGGGTCCCGTCAAAGTGGCGACCATCCAGGGCGTCGACACTCACGACGGCCCGGTCGCCGACCTTGGTCCAGACGACGTCTCGGTCCGGGACCAGGACCACGACCCGCATCCGGTCGGTCCGCTTGACGGTGAGCAGAGGCGCCTCGCCGCCTCCCGTCGCCGAGTGGATCAGGGCCCCCGGGTGGAAGGTCCGAAGAGTGACCACGCCGTCGAACGGCGCGACGATCCGAGCGTATCGCAGGTTGACCCGTAGGCGATCGTGGCTCGACTCGGCCACGCCGAGCGACGCCCGGGCCTGCGAGGCATCGGCCTTCGCCTTCTCCACCTCGGCGGCGGCGGCCAGGGCGCGGGCCCGGGCCGTCCGGACGGCGATCTCCGCGGTCCGCTCGGCGGCGCGGGCGGCATCGAGGCGGCTCTGCTGCTCATCGACTAACCGCAGGTCGGCCGCTCTCTCCGCAACCAGCCCGGAGATGCGTGCCAGTTGCTTCTCGGCCAGGATCCGCTCGGCCTTCACGCGATCGACGTCCGAGGCGGCCTGGCTCGCGGCGGCCTCGGAGGCGCTCTGCTGCGACTCGGCCACCTTGATCTGCGCGTTCGCCTGGACGATCCGGGCCCGCTCCTGCTCGACCAGCGACGCCGCCTCCTCGACCGCCTTCGCGTCCCTCGGAACGTCAATCTCCGCCAGCACGTCCCCCTTCCGGATTCTCGAGCCGATGTCCACCGCCTGGCTCTTCAGATAGCCCGAGACCATCGCGAAGAGGTCTACCGTCTCGAACGCTAGGATCGTCGCCGGTTGCTGGATCGTCCGCTGGATCCCGCCAGCCTGAGGCCGCACCGTCTCCACGATCCTCGGCGCCGCCTTCCGGGGACGCTCCGGGAGCGGAGAGATCTCCCTCGATTGCGCGCCCCTTCGCGACAACCAGACCCCCGCGCCGGTGACCGCCAGCACCAGAACCACGCCGACCAGGCGTGCCCAGCGCCGAGGTGTCCGACCTCCCCGTTTGTGGAAAACCCCCATGATCCAGACTCCCCGGCGGGACGCCCCTGGCGAGGGCATGGCACCGACCGACTCAGTTCGGGCTCGCCGACCCGGATGGCTGATCTTAAATTCCCAGTTGGTCGGAGCTTCCACCCCAGTCCCCACCGCGTTCCCATGCGACGATTTCACCTTATCTTCACAATCTCTTCTCGAAAAATCCATCAGACCTTCCCAGTTTTGGTCCGGATGTGTTTAGCCGATCGATCCGGATGACGATATGGGAAGAGCGGAAGTCAGGGGATGGGCGGAAGGCGCGAGCGGTGCCGGAGACCTTTGCGTCGAAGAGGGGTTCGGGACGGGAGATCCGGCAGGATGGCGAAGGAAGGCATGCCGGCGAGGCCAGGAACGAGGTGGAAATGGAGTGGGGCTCCTCTGGTCGTCGCCCTTCTGACCGGGACGGCGAGCGGCCAGGCGACCGGCCCGGGAACCGCCTCGGAGCCGAGGCCGTTCATTCCGCCGCCGAGACCTCCGGTGGCGAGCGGACCACCGTCGGGACGGGTCCCGATCGCCTCCTCGTCGATCATCGTGTCGCCGGGAGTCGTCGGGGCACCAACGTTCCCCGAGGCGTTGCCCGCCGCAGCGAGATCGAGATCGGCCGAGACCTCGGCTAGGCCGGCTCCGGACGAGACACCGGCGGCGCCGCCGAAGCTGCCGGTCGATCCAACGCTGATCCCGGGCCGGGTGGTCGAGCCGATCGACCTGGCTAATGCGCTCCGGCTGGGCGGGGCGCGGGCCATCGATATCGCGATCGCACGACAGCGGATCAACCGGGCGATTGCCGAACTGGGACAGGCTCAGTCGTTGTGGCTCCCCTCGCTGTTCTACGGGCCGACCTGGTATCGGGCGGATGGGCAGGTGCAGACCGTCAACGGGCCGGTCCAGACGGTCTCGCGTAGCTCGCTGTTCCTGGGCGGGACGGCAGCGCTCGCGAACTCGTTCCCGGCCCCGTCGCCCGGGACCGGCGCTCCGCCGCTGAACAGCCTCAGCGGAACGCTCCGGCTCTCCGATGCGATCTTCGGGCCGATGGCCGAGCGGCGGGTCGTCGCCGCCGACCGCGCCGGGCTGAAGGCCGCGACCAATAATACCCTTCTCCAGATCGCCGAGGCGTATTTCGACCTCCAGGTCGCCACGGGACGACTCGCGATCTCGCACGAGGCCGCCGCAAACGCCGAGGAACTCTCGCGGATCACCGGCTCCTTCGCCCGGCTCGGCCAGGGCCTCGAGGCCGACCATCGGCGGGCCCTTACCGAGCTGAAGCACCGACGGCGCCAGATCCATCAGGACAGCGGCCAGTTGCTCGCCGCCTCGGCGAACCTGGTCCGGTTGCTGGTCCTGGATCCCTGCCTCGTCATGGCGCCCGTCGAGCCCCCCGAGACCATCATCCGGATGATTCCGGACGACGTCCCGCTCGATGACCTGGTGATCCGGGGCATGCTGGCCCGCCCCGAGCTCGCCAATGCCCGCGAACTCGTCGAGGCGGCCCGGATCCGCCTGAAGCAGGCGCGGCTCCGCCCGTTCGTGCCGAGTCTGGCCGTCACCGAGGCGGGTGGCGCCCTCGGGGGCGGCCCCGGCTCGTTCTTCGGCAACTTCGGCGGCCGGAACGACACGATCGCCAGCCTCTTCTGGGAGCTGCGCGGGCTCGGATTAATGGACGTTTCCATCATGCGTGCACGGGCCGCCGAGCATGAGACGGCCCGCCTGGAGAAGATCCGGGTCCAGGCCCAGGTCGCCGCCGACATCATCTCGGCCTACCAGGTCGGCGAGGCGGCCGACCGCGAGATCAAGGATGCCCGCGAGACACTCGTCGAGGCCATCGACTCGCTCCGGCTCAACTTCCTCAACATCCGCCAGGGGGCTGAATTGCCCCGCGCTACCCGGCCCATCGAGGTTCTCCAACCGATTCAGGCGCTTGCCCAGTCCCGTCTCGATTACCTCGATTCGGTCATCACCTACAACCGCGCCCAGTTCCGGCTCCGCAGGGCCATTGGCGAGGCGCCCTGAGCAAGCCTGGAGAAAGACCAGACGAGACGGGATCGGGTCCGGAGCCTGATCGCCGTCCGCCTCGTTCTCTCCGCAGAGCAGACAGCTTCACCGGGCGTTTGAATCAGGATCGCTTGAGGATCGTGAAGCGGTCCACCACGCCGCCTTGGTGGTCGACCTGAGTGCCGACGAGCGTCCGGCCGTCGACCTCGAGGAGGAAGCTTCCGAGCCGACGGACACCGCGGCGGTCCTGGTCGCCCTCGGGAAGTTCGACCATCACCGGGTGGCCGAGCCGGTTGTCGTGTGGATTCGAGGGGTCGGCCGGTTGCTCGGCGCCCGCCGTTCCGGTCACGACCACGACCAGCCCCGAATGCGGTCCCCTGCCCTTCACGATCGGCGAAGTTCGGCCGTCGCTCTCATGCTTCCGGTGATGGGCCGGGTCGAAGGTCGAGCGGGGACCGTGGTGGCCGTCGATCAGGTACGACCGCTGGTACGTGTGATCGTGCCCGTTGAGCAGCAGGTCGACGCCGTGCGCCTCGAGCACCGGAAGGAGCTTCTTGCGAACATCAACGAGAAATCCGTTGGTGTCTGACTCGTACTTACCGTCGCAATACGGCGGGAAGTGCTCGGCGACGATCCGCCAGTCGCCCCTCGCCTCGGCGAGATCGCGCTCCAGCCATCGACGCTGCGGCGACGACGGATCCTTCCACTCGGCCTTCCAGAGGTCCAGTACGGTGAAGTGGATATTAGCGTGCTCGAACGAATAATAATTCGAACATCGCGAGGGGACGCCGCCGGCCTCGCCTTTCTCGGGGACGGTGAAGATGCCGAAATAGTCGTCGGTCAGCTCGTGGTTGCCGATGCAGGGCCAGACGGGAATCCGGCGCAGTTCGTCCCGGTAGACGGAGAACACAGCGGTCTGATATTCGGCGTCGGTCCCGTGGCCGTAGGCGTTGTCGCCGAGCAGAAGGATGCCGTCGATCGGCGGCTGGCCGCGGTCGAAACGGCGGAAGCCATTGCGGGCCGAGATCGACTTGCCCGGGTTGCCGGTGCCGACGCGGTTGGTCCCGCAGTCGCCCAGGACCCAGAATCGAGAGGGCGAGGGCTGGCCGGGGACGGGTGCTGTTCGGAAGGAATGGAACTCATCAGCACCCGCGAGCACCGCGGTCGCGGCTTCGATCGCGTAGTAATAGGTGTGCCCGGGTTGCAGGCCCTCGACGACCGCCGACCAGTCCTCGGTTCCCGTGAAGCCTGTCTCCACGAGTTGGGCCGGGACAAGGCGATTGAGGGAGTCGGGGGCGTCGCCGTATCGGAGGCGTCCGTCCCTGGCGCCGCTGTCGGTCCGCCATCGGACGACCACACGATCGGGGCCGACGGCTTGCAAATAGGGCCCGCGCCTCAGCTCGCCGGTCGACTCGACCGGGCGCAGGAGCGAACGGCCGGGGACCGCCGGCGCCGGCTGGCTGGCAGGTGCCAGGCCAAGTGCAGCCATCGACTGGAAGAACGATCGGCGACGGATCGGGTCCATGGGGCAGGCTCCGATGGCGGATTCTCAGGGCGTGGAGGATCGTTTCGGGGCGCTCCGACCCGTGCGTCGGTAAGTCTCCAGGACCGCCGTCAGATCCGCGACGAGTTCGGGCCGATCGGTGTAGCGGTTGCGGGTCTCGCCGGGGTCGTCGCGGAGGTTGTAGAGCTGGCCGGCCGGCTCCCCTGCCCTCGGCGGGATGGACTGAGGGAGCGTGAACCCGCCCGAGCCTCGGCCGAGGATCAGCTTCCAGTCCCCGCGCCGGATCGCGAACATCCCGATGAGGGCGTGGTGAACGGTGGCCTCGCGGATCGGCCTTGCATGAGGCTGGTCCAGGATCGCGGGCAGGATGTCGTGGCTGTCTTCACTCGCCTGGTCCGGGAAGCTCTCGCCGATGATGGAGGCGCAGGTGGCCATCAGGTCGACCAGGCAGACGGTTTCGTTGCAGGTCGTTCCGGCCGGGACGTGCCCTGGCCATCGGGCGACCATCGGGACGCGGTGGCCGCCCTCGTGAATATCGCCCTTCATCCCTCGCCATGGACCGTTGGGCCGATGGTCGTACTGAGCGATCACCGAGGCTGTTGGCTTCCCCTCGTCGGCAAAGCCAGGTGAGCCGTTGTCGCTGGTCAGGATGACCAGGGTGTTCTCCGCCATTCCGTTTCGGTCGATCGCGTCGAGGACACGGCCGATGGTATCGTCGAGCTGTGCGACGAAATCGCAGGCTCCTCCGTGGCCGGTGAGGCCGCGAAATCGACCCTGGGGGATGATCGGAGCGTGCGGAGCCGTCATGGCGAAGTAGAGGAAGAACGGTGATCGATCAGGACGGGAGCCCAGAGAATCGAGATACCAGACGACCCGATCGGTCAGGATCGGCAGGCTGTTTCGTTCATCCCAGGGATCGAGGAGCGAATGAGGGAGGCCCTCGATCTTCGTCGGGCGATTGAGGGGCGGCCGACTGCCGGTGAAGATCGGTCGGTCGCCTTCGAGCAGGCAGGGAGACATCACCGTGTTCCCGGCCATCCCGAAGAAGAAGTTGAAGCCGCGGGAAGCTGGTCCTTCCGTGATCGGGCGGGTGAAGTCGACACCGGCCGGAAAAGTGCGACCGTCGGCGGGGAGAGGTTGGTCGCCCTGGGTCGCCCAGGTCCAGCCGAGATGCCACTTGCCGAAGGCGGCTGTTTGGTAGCCGTGTCGCTTGAGCAGGGCGGGCAATGTCAACCGCCCCGGCTCGATCAGTGCGGGATCCCAGGGATTCAACACGCCGAGCTTCAAGCGAGACCGCCAGGCATATCGGCCGGTCAGGATGGCGTACCGAGTTGGCGAGCAGACCGATGAGGGCGAATGGGCGTCAGTGAAACGTCGGCCCTGCCGGGCCAGCCGGTCGATCCGGGGCGTCGGGGCCTTCGAGTCTGGGTTGAAGCATCCCGGGTCACCGTATCCCAGGTCGTCCGCCAGCAAGACCAGGATATTGGGAGATCCCGACCCCCGCGCCGATGGCACCGTGGCCAGAGCCATGCCGAGGATCAGAAAAAAGTATCGCATCATCATTACTTTGCCGAGATGGCGAAATCGGCCTTGTCAGTACCATCCGGCGGCACGTCGAAGGATAACTCGGTGTTGTCGTTGTAGCGTAGGGGGATCGCGCCGATGGACTCTCTGGCTGGTTGCTTGCGGGTCGGCCGACGTAATTGCTCGCGGAGATCCTTGACTTCTTTGACTGGGTCGTATCCTGGGGCGTGGATGTCGGCAATTTCCTGTCGCTGTTTTGAGGGGAGCGACGAGCTCCGGACCCGACACTTGCCGACGACGGCGCCTCGTCTGGGAGATTCGGCCATCGTTTTGAGACTGTATCGGCCGTCGTCATCGGTGATCCCGACGGACTCGGGCCCTGGGTTTTTCCGCTCCGCGGAGCCAACAGGCTCGAAGCTGATCCGCAGCTCGCCCACGGGCTGGCCATCGACCGTGATGCGCCCCGAGACCGGGGCGAGGACATAAGGATCCGAGCTGCACCCGCCGATCGTGCCAAGGGCAACGAGGGCGAGCAGAACGTTGGCCAACTGGTGGCGGACCATGTCGAGTCTCCCTTCGACGCGGACCCGACCCGGGTCATTCCCGTCGGGGCCGGGTGCCTCAATAGGAATCGCTGCTGATGACCTCGTTCCCCTGCATCGTGGCGAGAGCCAGGTAGACACTCGAATCGATGTAGGTGCCGATCGACTTGACGTGCCCATCAGCCATCAGAAAATTCATCGAGCTCGGGTGGAGGCTGGCGAAGGCCCGGTTGCATCGGTTGAAGGCGATGTAGGTTTCGCAGACGGAGAGATTGGGGATTCCCCGGACACCCTGGCTCGGGCCAGCCGATCCGAGTGAAAGGAAGCCCCAGCTCGCCCCCCACATTGCTTCGCTTTCTCCGGATACGGTCGTGGTGTACTCGCCCACCAGTAAGGTGTTCGAGGTTCCGTCGGTCACCGTCGCGATGCTCACCGGACCTGCGCTACCCACCCCCACTACGGACAGGATGCCGCGCGAGCTCGAGAGCATGTAAGGCGAGAGAAACTGTACAAAGGATGCATAATCCCAGAAGAGGTCGAAACCTGGAGACGGTGTGCTGTACTTACCGGCCATTCCCTTGTAGGAGCTCTCGGCCACATTGACGTAGATGGCACCGACGCCGGGGTTAATCACGACGTTGGTTGGATACGTCGTTCCACCGTTGATATCCGAGGGGCATATCTGCATGGCCAGTTTCGTCGAGATCACTGTTGAATTCGTGGGATCCCAGTTGTGCATCAGTGTGTTGTAGGCGTTGTACAGCGGCTGCTGCTCGGCGTAGGGAAGGATGGCGACGCCCCAGCCGACGTAGTTGGAGAAAAGCGGAGTGCCCCGCGTCTGGTAGAGGGCGTCGTCGCCGTAGAGCGAACCGGGAGGGAAGCAGTCGTTGGAGCTGAGGTAATTGTGCATCCCCAGGCCCATCTGCTTGAGATTGTTGAAGCAAGAGGCCTTGCGGGCCGCCTCTCGGGCCGATTGCACGGCAGGCAGTAACAGGGCGATCAACACGGCGATGATGGAGATCACGACCAGGAGTTCGATCAGCGTGAATCCGCGACGTCCGGAAGCTGAGGCATGCACTGTACGCACGGGGCACCTCCCTCGGCCTGGGCCGATCTCGGGGAATGAGGGGACGGCGAGCCAGCGAACCCGTTGACGTCCCCACGTCAGAGGTGCGACGGCGCGGCCGGGGCTGCGCTACTCGTTGGATCGACTCTGAATAAAACAGGATCGCAAGATCTGAAAACTTCTCTCAGAGACCTGCATTATGCAGAGGGCGTGTCGCTCTCGCAAGTCATTTCTCCATGTATTTCTGATGAAACCCGTGTGAGGAGAGCGGTTCGCGGGAGTGCTGCGCTATTCAGCCTGGTCGATAGTCTGTGGTAAGGCTATAGTGCTGGGGTAGTCAGCCCTGCTGGATGGCCCTTGTCTGGGATGGTGACACCGGATGACGACCGAGCGACGGCCGAAGTATCTGACGATCTCGCGACTCATCGAGGACCAGATCCGAAGAGGACTCTGGCAGGATGGGATGTTGCTGAGCTCGCGGGGAATCGCCGAGGAGCATCAGGTCTCGCCCGTGACGGCTTCGCGAGCGTTGCAGGTTCTTCGGGACAAGGGCCTGATCCGGACGTTCGATCGGCTGGGCAGTTACCTGGCGCCGACGGCGCCGGTGGAGGGCTCGACGGCCCGTTGGGCACTTTGCTTCCGCGTGACGCCGGGCCCATGGCACCAGGCTACGCTCTCGACCACGCGGGCGGGGTTTCAGCAGATGGCCCGGAGGCATGGTATGGAGCTGGACACCGAGTCCTTGGCAGAGGGGGCGGTCGGCGGACCCGTCGAGCTTCGGCGCCGGGTCAATCGGGCGGTGGCGGCTGGGGTCTCGGGTCTGTTCTTCCTTCCATCACGCGTCAGCGGGGCATCGGCGAGTGAGGACGAGGCGATTTTGTCATTGTTTCGGGATGCGGGACTGCCGGTGGTCCTCGTCGAGCGGAATCTCCGGGGGCCGAACCGTCCGCTCGAATACGACCTGGTGGCGATGGACGACGTGGACGGCGGCTTCCGATGTACCCGGCACCTGCTCGATCAGGGGAGGCGTCGAGTTGCGTTCGTGACCGGCTCGCCGACGAGCAGTCACGAGGGACGGCTTGCCGGCTACCTGGCGGCCCTGAACGCCATCGGAGATCAGGAGCGGAATACGCCTCGGCCCCTGGTTCTGGAGCAGGACACGGAGATCCCCCTGAAAGCGGCCTACCAGCGCCTTGCCGACCGAATCCTCGCCGATCGCGTCGATGGTGTCGTCTGTTTCCAGGACTACACGGCGATCGGGCTGATTCTTGAACTGCTCACGCGGGGGGCTCGCATCCCTCGCGAGATTGGGTTGACCGGGTTCGACGACCTACCGATCGGCGACTCATTCGCGCTTGGTGTGACGACATTTGCCCCGCCTGCCGAGGCCATCGCCGAGGAGGCTCTTCGTCTGATGCGGCGACGGATCGAGGAACCCTCGGCGCCCGCGCTCAAGGTTCTCGTTCCTGGCCGGCTGATTATCCGCGAGAGTAGCGGCCCGCACCGTCGGGCCCTGGGGGATGGGTCGAATTCCGGCCGGTAATGGTCGCGTTCTCCGGGTCGGAACCATGAACCTCCGGACTCCGGACGCGGGGATTCGCAAGGGTTGGAGGACGTGATATCATATGGACGCAGATCGTCTCGACGCTCCGATGTGTCGGGACCTGAACGGCGTCCGGCCATGTCATTGGCCCCTGGTCCGGCACCAGAAACGAGGCCGCGACCCCTTCGATCGGGGATGCTTCTCCCATGCAAGACGTTCTGACGACGGCCATCGAGATGCACCAGGGTGGCCGGCTCGGCGAAGCCGCCACGCTTTATCAGAAGGTCTTGACCCAGGAGAAGGAAAACCCGATCGCGCTCCATCTGATGGGTGTGCTCCACCACCAGCGGGGCGAACACGACCGGGCCATCGAGCTGATTGGCCGGGCGGTTGCCATCCGACCCAATGTTCCCGCATTCCACGCGAACCTGGCCGAGGCTTATCGGGCTGTTGGCAAACTCGACCGGGCCGCGGGATGCTGCCGGGCAGCGCTGGCCCTCTGGCCTGACTATCCCGAGGCCCATTGCAACCTGGGACTGGCGCTTCAGGGGCTCGGCAAGCGGGAGGAGGCCGTTGGCCAATTTCGCCGTGCCCTGGAGTTACGCCCGGAATTCGCCACGGCGCACAATAACCTGGGGATTGTCCTCCGCGACCTCGGCCGGCTTGACGAGGCGATGGAACACTTTCGCCGGGCGGTTGAACTTGATCCCAACTTTCCGCCAGCGCGGACGAATCTGGGCCAGATGCTCCTGGATCGTGGCCAGGCCGAGGAGGCTCTGCCCCACTGCCAGGAGGCGGTTCGGCTTCAGCCGGACACCGCCGCGATGCATCACAATCTCGGTAACGCCTTCCGGGCGCTGGAGCGGTACGTCGAGGCCCGCGCCGCCTACCTGGAAGCCCTCCGGATCGAGCCCGAGCTGGCGACAGCCCACGCTCACCTTGGCCTGACCATGATTCGCGAGGGAAAGGCCGAGGAGGCCCTTCCCTGGGTTCGCCGGGCCGTCGAGCTCGACCCGAACGATACGGACTTCCGCGAGATCCTGGCCGAAGTTCACATGGAGCGAGAGGAGCCCGCCGAGGCCATCCCGCACTTTGAGCGGGTTCTGGAGTTGTCAACCGAGCCCCGGCCAGGAGTCTTGCTCTCGCTCGGCTGGGCCAAGCAGGAGGAGGGCCGGCTCATTGAGGCACGGGCCCATTATGAGGAGGCACTTCGGATTCAGCCTGACTCGGCCGCGGCCTACCTGAACGTCGGCGGGCTGGCCGAGGAGCAAGGCCGGATGGAAGACGCCGAGGCGGCTTTCCGGACAGCGCTTCGGCTTCAACCGTTGTTCCCCATCCCTCACGCGAGGCTTGCCACCTTGCTTCGTGGCAAGTTCACCGAGGAGGACCTCGTGGCGCTGGAGCGTCGCCTGGAGGATCCCAGTTTGGCCCAGGGTCCACGTGCCCGGCTACTCTTTGGATTTGCCCATGTCCTTGACGCACGTGGTGACCACGCGAGAGCCGCCGCTTGCCTTCGCGAAGCCAACGCCATAAGTCAGGAGATGGCAAAGGGAGGAAGCCACGAGTACCTTCCGGCCGAGCACGAGCGATTTGTCGGCAATCTGATCGCGACGTTCGACTCCGAGTTCCTGACCCGCCACGCCGGGAACGGTCACGACTCGCGCCGGCCGATCTTTATTTTCGGGCTGCCGAGGTCAGGGACGACGCTGGTCGAGCAGGTGTTATCGAGCCATTCGGCGATCCACGGGGCCGGCGAGCTGAGGCTGGCACGGCAGACCTTCGAGTCGATCCCTTCCGTGCTCGACCGGGGCGGCCCGCCGCTGGAGTCGGCCACGATGCTGGACGGCCCTGCCCTCCACCGACTCGGCGAGCGGCACCTGGAGAAGCTGCATGCCCTGGTCGGCGACGGAGCCGACCGCGTCGCTGACAAGATGCCCGACAACTACATGTATCTCGGACTTCTCTCCCTGGTCTTCCCCCGCGCCACTTTCATTCACTGCCGCCGCGACTTCCGTGACATCGCGGTCTCGTGCTGGATGACGGACTTCCGTAGCATCCGCTGGGCCAACGATCCGGATCACCTTGCCTCTCGGTTCCAACAGTATCGCCGCGTGATGGACCACTGGGAATCGAACGTCCGCGTGCCGATCCACCAGGTCGATTATGAAGAGACGGTCGAGGATCTCGAATCCGTCGCTCGCAGGCTCGTCGAGGCCGCTGGTCTGGCCTGGGAGCCGGCCTGCCTCGAATTTCACCGCAATGAACGGCCGATCCGGACAGCCAGCGTCACGCAGGTCCGCCAGCCGGTCTACAAACGATCAGTGGCACGCTGGAAGAATTACGAATCAGAACTACACGATCTTTTCGTCGCACTCCCTACCCGGATACAAAGCAAGTAATCATCCGATGCGATTGCAACGACCAACCAGTCAGGCGCACACTTTTGCGATGATGGAGAAGGCCCCCCCTCGTCGCGAGAGTCGCGAGAGTCTCGGGATTCTCTATTTTTTCGGTTGAAGTCGCTTTCGAGAAGTGGTATCACATTTCAGATGACCGACTACGAATCACGTGCGGTCTTTCAAGCCGTTTGGCAGGAAGTCCTGATAAGATTGACATTCTGTGTGCGGAAAAGCATGGTTGCTCGAAGCGAATCGGCCTCGGTGTTTTCCTCGAGCCGGTTCATTGACCGCGGTTTGGTCGAACCTTTCCTCGTCTCTCGGCGGCGCCTGCGGGAGTGGTAGGCAACCGGATCAGGCGGTGACCGCCGAGACGATTGCTGTCGGTAAGGGCCGATGGGCGTCGGCCATTTTCCTGAGATGAAGCACCTGGACGCATGCCCGGCGTCTTGTCGTCAGAGTTCCCTGATGAGCCTCGTTGATCGAGACCCGTGCTGAGGAACGATCGAGCCGCCAAGGGACGGTTTTTCGTCCTGAGGGAGGACTCGTGAGCCGTTGAGACGCGAGGACGTTCCTCCCCCACGTCTGAAACGAATTTGCCGGTGATGGTCCGATCCACGCGGCCCCTCTCGAAACTGGGAGGGCCCGGGCTCGGTTGCTGACCGAGCCTTCACGGGGTCTGGGATGGAGATTGAGGTACGCCTCAGTCTCGGTGACTCCCAACGTCTCTCCTCGGCCGCAATCGCTTGGCCTTACTGGCTGGGCAAGAGCCGCCGCAATCAACTGGATGTGTGTATTCTTACTCTTGGAGGAGAAAGATGAAATTTCGAAGCTTGGCTGCGGCCATTGCGATTGCCGTGGTCGGTAGCTCGGGCCTCTCGACGAGGTCTGAAGCGGGATCGTATATCAACCTGATCACGCTCCAGAACATCGGAGTTCAGTCCGGCTATACTGTCGACGTGACGTTCGGCAATTCGAATGGCTCGATGACCGACCTGAAGTGGAACGGTGCCCTGAACACGTCTACCGGTTCCTTTGTTGACACTCCAGGCGTCACCTTCGGCACACCGACCACCGCCTCCGGCATGACGAACCTGATGATCTCGTTCTCGCAGCCGATCTCGATGTCGAACACGCTCCTGTTCTTCCAGTTCACCACGACCAACAGCGATACGACACTTGGTCCGATCAACTGGATCGAGACGCCCAGCACCGATCCGCCTGGCAGCGGGACGATCGGGACCTTCGCCGTGCCGGAGCCGAGCTCGCTGGCATTGCTGGGCATGGGCGCGGTGGGTTTGATCCTCGGCCGCCGCGTTGCCAGGCGTAGGCCGCACTGATCCTGTATCCAGCCCGATCGAAGACGACCCCAGAAGTTGACTTCGTTTGCGCTTCGATGGACTTCCAACGAGGATAAGGTTCGTGGACGGGCGGGATGTTTCGGGGTGGCTCTGGCCCCTCGGGATGTTCCGCCCGTCTCGTTTTGGACTCCACTCAGGCCGGTCACGGGACGGAATCGGGTTCGAGCTCGCCCCTGGAAGCGATGGGGCTTTCTGGGGTGGTTGCGGCGGTTTGCCGGCCGTCGAACGGAGTTTCAGGTGCGACCGGGCCTTCGGGGGATTGCCAGTCGAGCGACATCAGCTCGGCCCACCGATTCAGCTCGGGAATGGCCTGGAAGACGACCTTCAGGCTCACCGTGATCGGCATGGCAAGCACCAGGCCGACCAGTCCCCAAAGGTAACCCCAGAACAGGCAGGCGATCAGCACGGTTGTCCCGTTCAGATCCAGGGACCGCCCCATCACCAAGGGTGTGATTACGTACTCCTCGACGCCGAGGACCGCGAGGTACATCGCGGCCACGATCATCGCGTCGCCGATCGAGCCGCTCTGCCCCAGAACAATCAACGTCGGCAGCGCCCCGCCAATCAATTGGCCGATGTACGGAACGAAGTTCGTGAGAGCCGCGACAACGCCCAGCATGAGGGCGAAATGGACGTCCATCGCCCAGAGACCGATCGCAAGGACGATTCCCAGGCCAGCATTCAGGAGCGACCGGGCGACCAGGTAGGCTCGGATCTTTCGTGTGATCTGGGTGAGCAATTCCCCGGCGACGAGCGCCTCATTCGGCGTCCGGGCGAAAAAGCGGACCACCTTGATCGTGAGCATCTCGCTCTCGATCAGGAGGAAGATCGCCAGGACCATCACGATAAAACCCTGGATCACCCATGTCGTGAAATCCGTGA
Organism: Planctomycetales bacterium; assembly: GCA_027449865.1. Lineage (GTDB taxonomy): Bacteria > Planctomycetota > Planctomycetia > Isosphaerales > Isosphaeraceae > JAKAUH01. Next base: position 47,105 of record DAIDKV010000025.1, on the reverse strand, counting down.
GGCCGTAACTGAGCTTGTCGATCAGCAGGGCGCGGTTGGTGTCACCGAGGCGGTCGATGGTTCCGGGCTCGGGCAGCACGGCGCGGAGAGAGGGCTGGTCTCGGACCAGCTCCGTGATCCGCCGACTGACCTGCCCAGCGAGTCGTTCGATGTCGGTCGGGAGGGTGTACGTCGCCCGAACCAGCCCTTCGGCCATCAAGCTGGCCAGGTAGAGCCCGCCGAGTATCATCAGAAGGAAGAGCAGGAGTGCCCCGAGAGGCCCATACGGTCGGTGTGAGCGGACCAGCCGGGCGGCCGGCGAGAGAATGCAAGCGACCACCAGGGCGACGGCGATCGGGATCAGAATGGCCTTGAGGAGTGAGAGGGCCGCGACGATGGCCAGCACGACCAGCGCCCGAGTCGGCCCGTTCGACCGTCGATCCACGATCTGTGCCACTCCGTGATCGGGGTCCGGGCCACATTCGCTCCTTCGACTCCTCATGATCGCGGCAGGTTCTCCGAGTGGTCGGGACGCGTCGGCCGGTGCGCCCGTCAGGTCCGTGCGAGCCGACGCGCCGTGCGATTGACCGATCATTGGGCCTTTGAGTGAGCCTCAATGTCGCTCCAGTTCATTCCCCGGAAGGCGGACTTCGCCGCCGACCGAAGATTCGCTCCAGACCGATCGAGTTGGGGGGCCTGCGCGGCTCCGGGACTTATCTCGTCGCGGATCGCGACCAGTGTGGGCTCCAGCCTCGCATAGATTTCCCGCTGACGATCCGACTCAGCCGGCCCAAAGCGGAGGTTGTAGGCGTTCATGAAGGTGATCAGATCCCCGACCGTTCGTTCCTTCCCTTGCTGAAGCTCGGCCAGGAGTTGTTTCATGCTCGGATCGTTGAGCATCCGATTCACGGCGGCGAGGGTTGTCAGGTAGTTCAGCCCCTCGTGGTAGCCGGGATTGTATTCAGCCTCCTCTTTCAGGAACTTCGCGCGGAGATGGGAGACGGCGTCGTGAATGGTTTTGCGGGTCTCGAGCGAGACCTCTCCGTGACTATCCTCCTCGAAGGCGCGGGCGACGGCCGATCGGACCGCGTTCCGCTCCTGGACATACTTCGGACCGCTGAGGATATCCGGGATGGCCGAGCCTGTGCTGGTTAGTTCGTCGAGGCAGGCGGATAGAGCCTCGGAGTTCCATTCAAAGGGAATTTCGCGGATCGCGGCGGGGCTGATCGGGGCCGAGGAACGGCCGACCTTCGCGACGCCCGGATCCGCATCGAAAATCTGGTCGAGGAGGTCGTTGAGGGCCGCGCCTGATTCAAGTCGAGTCCGCGATTCTTGCTGGCGACGCTCCTTTTCCTGCTCGGCCGAGCGCTTCTTCTGCTCCTCGCGGAGGGCTCGCTGCCGCTCGCGCAGGGCCTTGTTCCACTTGATGGCCGTGTCGGTATTGATCGCGTTGGCCTTCGCGCGATCCAGTTGGTAGACGCCCGCGCTTCGGGCGTAGGAGCCGAGGCCGGTCATGAAGGCTGCAGCGGGGTCGCCACCCCAGCCAGCCATCCCGTAGGCGCCGTAGCCGCGGGGATAATACCGCTGGGCTCCGGCGCGGTCCGCTGTTGCGTGCAGGGCCATCGCCAGGCTCAGCACGACCATCAATCGATATCGCATGATGAGTCTCCCGTGGATGTGTCGATCCAGGTCGAGCCTCTCCCAGTGGGGAACCGCCTTACGAATCCTGGACCGATCGGGGATGACCGTTCAAGCGATTTCGCCGACACGGGCCTCCTCGCCCTTGCCGGGATCGCTCGCGATGGGTCTTCTGCCGAAAAGCCCGACGAGCAGAAGGACCCCGGCCATCGCCCCGAAAGCGACGATCGCGGGAACCATGTGCTCAAGCTCGTCTTTCGGCCCCTTCCAGGAGAAGTCGATCGATTTGCCGAATTCCTCGAACACGACCAGCAGCGCGATGATAATCCCGGCCAGAGAGCCTCCCGCGATCAGGCCGGTGGACATCAGGGTTCCGGGGCTGGTCTCGCCCTCCTCGGTGCTGAATCCTCGGAGTCGGTCGACCAGACCACGGAGCATTCCGCCGATGAAGATCGGCAGAGTCGTCGCCAGGGGCAGGTAGACACCCACCGCGAAAGCCAGTGCCGAGACACCGGCCAGTTGCATCACCACCGCCAGAACTACTCCCAGGATCACCAGCCCCCAGGGAAGCCTCCCCGACATGATCCCCTCGATCAGTGTTGCGAATAGCCTCGGCTGGGCTGGGTTAAACTTCTGGATGGGGGTCCCCGAAGCGGTCTTTGTCATCCGGCCGCCAATTCCAGCGTCGACAAGGTATCGAGCTTTCCCTGACTCGTCGACGAGGTACTGGCCTTCCTGTACGCCGGCCCTGGGGCTCGTCACCCACCAGACCTTGTACGATTTGCCGTCGGGGCCTGTTCGCGTTTCCTTCAGCTCGTCGGCCGGTGCCGCGACCTTCGGAAGATCGTCGGGATTCTCCGAGATTGTCGTGTAGGCGGAGTTCAGCAGCAGGAGCGTCCCGCCCATCACCACCGCCGAGACCAGTGCACCGACCAGGATCGACGCCTGCTGCTTCCAGGGCGTGGCGCCGACGAGGAAGCCCGTCTTGAGATCCTGCGAGATCGTTCCGCCGTTCGAGGAAGCGATGCAGACCACCCCGGCGATCGAGAGCGCCGTCAAGCGATACTGCGGCCCGACCCAGCCAAGCATGACAAAGATCAGGCAAGTTAGCAGAAGTGTGGCGATGGTCATTCCCGAGATGGGATTGGACGACGAGCCGATCACGCCGGTGATCCGTGAACTGACCGTTACGAACAGAAATCCGAACAGGACGACCATCGCGCCGCCGGCGAGCCGGCCGGGAGCGTCGGTTGGTATCAGCGGCGAGGCGGCCACGGCGAGGACCAGCCCGAGAGCGCCCAGGAAGACAAGCGCCATCGGCAGGTCGCGTTCAGTCCGGGGGATCCCCCCCTGCTCTGCCTTCCGCCCCGATCGGAGGTCTCGGAGACTTCCGGTGATCGACGACCAGATCAGCGGCAGCGCGTTGATCATGCTAAGGACGCCGCCGGCGGCCACGGCCCCCGCCCCGATGTAGCGAACGTACTGGCTTGAGATCGCGCCGGGCTCCATCGAGGCGATCGGCTGCTGACCCGGCGGGAGGAGTCCAGGCTGTCCCTCGCCGAAGTAGGCAATCATCGGGACGAGCAGAAGGGATGTGAGCAGGCCGCCGCCAACCATGACCGAGGCGATCCTTGGCCCGATGATGTAGCCGACTCCGAGCAGCGCCGGGGACGGCTCGAGCGCGATGATGGCCTTGTTGTATCCGGCGATCCCTGTAATCGGCATCTTCCACTCGCCAGACCAGAACCTGGTTGCCTGCATCAGGATCTGGTAGAGGAATCCGATCCCGAATCCCAGGAAGACCGTTCGGGCGTTGGAACCCCCCTGCTCGCCGACGATCAGGACCTTGGCGCATGCGGTTCCCTCGGGATACGGCAAGGCCCCGTGCTGCTTGACGATGAAGGCGCGACGGAGTGGAATCATCATCAGGATGCCGAGCAGTCCGCCCAGCACCGAGACGAGGATCACGCGGGTCCATTCCAGCTCGTAGCCAAGGAGCATCAGCGCCGGCATCGTCGCGCCGACGCCGAAAGCGATCGATTCGCCGGCCGACCCGGCCGTCTGGACGATGTTGTTTTCGAGGATGGTGGCCCGACGAATGCCGAACGCCCGGGAGAGCCCGCGGAAGATCGTGATCGAGAGGACCGCGACCGGGATCGAGGCCGAGACGGTCATGCTGACCTTGAGGAACAGGTACAGCGACGAGGCGCCGAAGAGGATGCCGAGGAGTGTCCCGATCACGACGGGGGTCAGGGTCAGTTCGGGCGGCGATTCCGCATCGGGGACATACGGCCGAAAGCCGGCCGCCTGCGTGCCGGACTTTGCCTCGCTGGCCTGGGTACTTGCCATGGGCTCTCGGTACTCCTGCGGAGGGCTCTTGGTGCTGGATCGGGTTAGATCCGTTCCGAGTTTGTGAAAGAATCCGATGGAAGATTCCGTATTCCAGATTCCATAAACGGAATGCCCTGGTGGCCTGAGACTTACATCCATCTGAAATCTGTCATCTTGAATCGATTCTTTCACAACCTCTCAGGCTGAGGGCGTCGCTCACTTCTTCGGGAGGATCTCGGTGAGGCGGCGGACGATGTCGTGCAGGACGTCGATGGCACGACCGCTTGCGTCGATGTCGCAGATCAGATCGCTTCGGTAGAAGCTGAGAGTCTGGAACGTCTCATCGTAATAAGTTTGCAAGCGGCGGCGGATGACCTCGTCGCTCATGTCGTCGAGTCGATTCTCGCTGAGGGCTCGCGCCCGGAGGCGTTCCATGGCCTGCTTGGTGTCGGTGATCTTCAGGTGGAAAATCTGGATCACGTCCAGGAGTGGGTCGAGCCGTTCGGCCTGGGTAAAGGTCCGGGGCAGGCCGTCGAGTAGGAGCGAATGAATCTCGGGCATCAGCAACTCCTGCATCTCCATGATCAGGAGGTGCCGCTCGAAGATCCGGAAGGTCAGGTCGTCGGGCACCATCAGTCCCTGGCTGGTATACTGCTCGATCTCCAGGCCGAACTTGCCGTATCTCGGAATCCTGCGGAAAATGTCGCCCATCGAGACATGGATCAGGCTGGGGAGCCCGTTGAGGATGGCGCCCTGGGTCCCCTTGCCGCTGCCGGGCATCCCGAAGAGGAGGATCGTCTTGTATTTCTTGCCTTCGGCCATCGCGAGCACTTCTCCAACTGTCACAGAGAACCGATTCGGGCCGCGAGCGTCGCGACCGTCTCGAATCGATCCCCCGGGATCGTCCGGACGGGGGCCGAGCGGGAAAAACGTCCCCGCGAGATGAACGCCAGCACCCCAGGCGCCGGGATTGAGGGCACCCGACAGCTTATCGAATGTCCTCAGCGCAGGCCAGTGCCGCCCCGATCATCGCTGGTCGGCTATTGGATTCAAGGAGCCACGACCGATGCATCGAGACGAGCCAACGACCCGAATCCTGCTCGCCCGCCACGCCGAGACCTCGGATCCGAATCGATTTCACGGCGCTGAGTCTGATATCGGCCTCAGTGTCCTGGGCCGAGAGCAGGCTGATCGGCTGGGTGAGTGGATGGCCGGAGAGGGCCCCTCGGCGCTCTACTGCTCGACGATGCGGCGGGCCGTCGACACCGCGGGTCCGATCGGACGCGCCTGCGGACTGGAACCGATCGCCATCCCTGAACTACACGAGCGGAAGATCGGCAGTCTCAGCGGCGCCTCGCGTGAAGAAGGCTGGGCGACCTACGCGGCCGTGAAGGAACGCTGGATCGCGGGTGATCTGGAAGCGACTCACCCCGGCGCCGAGTCGTTCACCGAGATCCGCCGGCGCGTGGTTCCGATCCTGGAACGCCTCGCGGATCGTCATCTCGGCGAGACGATTGCTGTCGTCGCGCATGGAGTGGTGATTCGGGTTGCGATGGTTTCGCTCGTGACGGGGTTGACCCCGGCGGACTTTGATCGGATCCAGATCGAGTTTGCCTCGGTGAACGACCTGCGATTCGAGGGGCGCCGATGGACGGCCACGGCGATGAATCAGGTTGTGGTGCCGTCGTCGTCACGGCCGGTTGCCTGAAAAACATTCGTCGAGTCGAGGCCCAAAACGGATCTAAATCTCCGAGAGCCGCGTGGTGGCATCGCCGAATTGCTCAAGATGAACGTCCATCTTGTCCATCATGGAGAGATAGAGCCGGCACATCTGGCGATCGGGCTTGTCGCGATAGTCGAGCACGCGGCCGGTCTGGATTCGGCCTCCGCCACGACCCAGAAGAATGACTGGCAACTGGGTGGCATCGTGGCCGCCGTTGAGCATGCTCGAACAGAACAGAATCATCGAGTTGTCCAGCGCGGTTCGGGCGCCCTCCTGGATGGCATCCAGCCGGCGCGCGATGTACGCCAGTTGTTCCACGAAGAACTGGTTGACCTTCAGCCAGTCGGCGGTGTCCGAGTGCGAGAGGAGGTGGTGGATCATGTAATCCACACCCAGGTTTGGGAAGCGTAACGACGAGTGGTCGTTGTTCAGCTTCAACGTGGTGACCCGGGTCGTATCGGTCTGGAAGCCGAGCACAAGGATGTCGGACATCAGCCGCATGTGATCGGCTATGTTTTGCGGAACTCCCTCCGCCGGGCGCTGGAGATTCGGCTTGTCGAGGGTGGGCCGCCATCCCTGGAGCTCGCCGTTCTTGCCAGCGCCCGCGATGCGCTGCTCGACGTCGCGCACCGAGTCCAGGTACTCGTCCAGTTTGCGTCGATCGTTGGTGCTGATTCGATTCCGGAGTGATTTGGCCTCGGAGAGAACGGAGTCGAGCACGCTCTCGTCGCCGTGCTGGACTTCATTCTTGAAGAGATGATCGAACGCAAGTGCCGGATACAACTCGAGCGGGGTCGGGGTTGTCGGTGAAGTCCACGAAATGTGCGAGCTGTACAGCATCGAGTAGTTTTTATGTACAGAGGGATTGGATTTCTCGCAGGCGAGGACCAGGCTGGGCACCTTGGTTGATCGGCTGAGGCGCTGGGCGATCACCTGATCGAAACTGGTTCCTGATCGGATTTCGCCGCCTGAGGCGAGAGGCGCCCCCGAGAGAAGGTTGCCTGTCTGCGAGCTATGGATGTTCCCCTTGAGGGCCTCGGCGTTGTAAAGCCCTCGGATGAAAATCATTTTCTCGCGCAGGTCGTTCAGGGGAGTGAGGACCTTCCCCAGTTCCATACGCTTCCCTTCGCCTCTGGCCCACCATTCCTTGCTGTGGAAGCCATTGCCGGCGAAGAGGACAGCGAGCCGGACCGGGGGTTCACTAGCCGTCCGAGTGCCGGGGGCCTCGTCGCCCCAGACGTTCAGGGATTCCAACCACGGCAAGGCCATGGAGACGCCCAATCCACGCAACATCGTCCGGCGGCTGAAACGGTGAATGGGCATGGGACTCTCCTGATCGATGGGTGAGTAAGAAAACTCGAAACGCGACGGACGGACGTCGGGCGGGGTCATGAGCGTCCACGAATTTCGCGAAATTGTCGGCTGCGAACGATGGCCTCGACCGCAGCGCCGACGCGATCGTCTCTGGACCTCAACTCGGCCTTCATCTGATCGAGAAGCGGTTGGTCGGAGAGCTGAACGGCACGTCCAAGGGCGTAGCCCAGCAGCTTTCGACAGAACTGTCGTTCGAAAGCATCGTGTCGGTCGCTCAACAGATAGCGTTCGAGGCCGAGGGTTCCGTCGATCGGCCGTCCGTCCGGGGTGCGGGTCTGGGCGTCGATCGGCCGGCCTCCGAGGTCTTTCTGGCGCCATCGACCGATCGCGTCGTAATTCTCCAGGGCGAAGCCAAAAGGATCGATCCGGCGGTGACAGACAGCGCACCTGGCGTCGTTCGCGTGCTTTTCGACAAGTTGCCGGACGGTGAGTCCCTGGGTGGCTGCTTCGTCATCCGGCAGCGGTGGGACGCCCTTGGGCGGCCGGGGCAGGCGTTCGCCCAGCAGGACCTCGCTGATCCAGTTCCCTCGGAGTATTGGGCTGGTCCGCGAAGCGCCTGATTGCTTGGAAAGGGTGGTCGCCTGGCGCAAGACGCCGCCCCGCTGAAACTTCCTCACGCCGGAAACTCGCCTCCATTCCGATCCGGTCACTCCAGGGATTCCGTAGTGCTCGGCCAGATCCCGGTTGAGGAATGTCTCGTCGGATTCGACGATCTCAGCCACGCGACGATTCGACTGGAAGAAATCGGTGAAATACTGGATTGACTCCTCGTACATCGCGCCGCGAAGTTTGCCGAAGGTCGGGAAGGTTCGCGGGCTCTTCTCGTCGAGCTGATCGAAATCGTAGATTTGCAACCACTGGCAGGCGAATTCGGTGGCGAGACGCCGGATTTTCCTGTCCTGGAGCATCCGGCGGGCCTGCGTGACGAGCACATCGGTCTCGTGAAGCTTGCCGGCCGCGGCGATCTGGCGAAGCTCGTCGTCGGGCTCGGAGGACCAGAGAAAATAGCTGAGCCGGCTGGCCAGCTCGTGGTCGGAGATCGGCCTGGGATCGGGACCGGAGCCGGGCGTTTCGATCCGGTAAAGGAACGGCGATCCCACGAGGATTCGCGCCATCGTTAGTCGGAAGGACTGGTCATGGTCCAGCCCCTCGCCGCGCAGGGACTGGTACAGCGTCCGCAGGTTCTGTTCCTCGGAGGATACCAGCGGCCGGCGATAGGCGCGGGCGGCGAATTTCATGAGTGCGTCGATCTGAATCGGCTCACTCGACTTGAGCCGCTCTCGAAAGGCCGCCGCCCGATCCAGGATGGGCTTCCGCAAGGGAGTGAATACGGAGGGATCTCCGTCCTGCGAGGCATATTCCAGTAACTGAGAGAACGCGTCGACTCGCGTCAATGCATCCTGGCTGACAAAGTGCAACTCTTCCCAGAGACGATCGAGTGCCGCCTTCTGCGTTTCGTCGAGCATCAGCCGGACCAGATGGTCGTCCTCGCGATAGAACAACATCAGTGTGATGACTTCATCGACCGGAACGATTTTGGTGTAGCAGAGTGCCGAGGGAAAGAGGGCACGGAACTCGTCCAGCGCGGACTGGATTCGCTTCCTCGTTGAACGCCCCTCGTTGACCAGAATCGGGGTTCCCGGATGGAGTCCAGGCGGCCGATCCGGCCGTCCGGCGATCACCTGGAGTTGCACGCTTCCCTCGGCGCCGGCGGTCTGGTTGAGCTGGCCGCCGACCACCAGCTCGCCGCCCGAGGCCAGATCCGCGGGGATTCGGACCGTGATGACCGATGGGGCCTGGACAGAAAGACTGGCCTCGTCGATCAGGGCGGTGGTTTGGCCGGTACGATTGCCGAAAAGCGAAGGATCGAGTCCCCATTCAGGCGTCGGACGTCCTGAGTGATTCGAGGCGGTTTTCCCCCCGCGGACCGTGGAGCCTCGAAGGAGTGGCCCCAGGATCGGCCCGCCCATCGAGGTGAGTTGCCGGTAGAGTGCGGCGTCAGGGCTTCCCCCGGCCGGGGCTGGTTCCGTGGTCAGGAGCACCTGGACTTGCCGGGCAAGCTCGCGACGATCACCGGCATTCGTTGTGGCCTGCCATCTGGCGACCAGCGAGCCCCGGGGAATCGCGGGTCCAGGCACGCCGCCTTGATCTGGCTCGGCATAGAAGTGCCAGACAGCCTTGTTGTCGAATCGGTCTCGGTGAGGGTTACCGCTGAGGACATCGCCCGAGACGTCGTGAGCGAGGTCCCACGTCTGAGGAGTGCTGCCGAGGCTCGCGAGTGTCAGGTCGATGGCCGTGAGATCACAGGAGTGGTTTCCGTTCCGGGGACCAATCAGGAGTGAGATCAGGTCGCCCGCCTGGACCGCGAGATCCTGGATCGGCCCGATCTTGATCTCTTCGGCTCCCCGAGAGACGCCATTTGCCAGGCGCTGGCGAGTCTGCCCACGTCGGAGCTCCAGCGACCAGGTCACTCCGTTTCCACACTCCGGATGTGCGTGCGTCACCGCGCCGCTCAGGCGGAAGCCGGCGCTGACAGGACTGCGCCATCCAACGCCCACGCGGAGGGTCGGCGTTGGATGGACCGCGACACCGTGCGCTTTCATCGTCCCTGGGACGCGGACCGCCTTATCGGACGAGTTGGCGAGCAACTGGGGCAGATCGGGGAATCCCCAGCCGTTGATGAAGGAATAGTTTGAGACATTGGTGATCGGCCTTGGAAGATGACCCTGCAACTGGACCGGCTCACCCGAGCCGACGCCGAGGTAATCGAGCCATGCACGAAGTACGTCGGCGTCTACATCATGCTTTTTGGCGAGGGCTTCGATACTGGACCGGCTGGGATGGGTGGCCACTTCCTCCGCCGCGGTGAGGTAACGGGCGGACCGGGCGAAGATTTGCTCGCGGCGCCGCATCAACTCGCTGGTGATCCCGCGGAGATCGCGGAGCAGCAGTTCTGGCCGGTCTGGCGCCACAAGTCGCGGGCGTTCCCAGACGACGAAGTCGTGCGCGGAGCCGTCGCCGGCGTCCGAGGCCACGAGCGAGAGCACGATGTCCTGGCCCTCGGGCACGGCCGGAATCTGGAAACGTAGGTTCTGTCGGGAAACGAGCGGATCGACCGACTCTAGCCATCGCCTGGGGCCACCGACTTTTCCAATGTGTCCCACCGATCGAAATTGCCAGAGCGCGTTTTGCCAGGCAGCAATCTCGGCGGTCAGTTGGGTCGCCTCATCGGATCGGGCGGCGCGCCAACGGGCACGGACGCCATCAAGAAGCAACGAGGGTTCCTGGCTGGTCAGACTTCGCCAGAGGATGCCAAGATACTTCGCGTTGAGCATCCGGTCTCGTGCGACCGCGTCGATGGTCTGGCGCCCTTTTTGAAGGGCCTCGCGTTCGGCAAGGGTCGCCTCGAGATACTTTTCCAGCGGCAGCCGCCCGCCATCATTGGTGTTGAACACGATGCCTTGCAGGTTCACCGTGTTGCTGCCCCTGGCGTCGCTGAAGGGCCGATAGAAATCCCGGATTTTCCCCACGATTTCATTCGTCCAGTCACTGCGGGTCAGGCCGGGCGCGAATCGAAAGCCGTCAGGGAGGAGGACCGCGTGCGCGGCGATTTGCTTGGCACTTGCCAGATACTTCGCTAGTAGGGCGGGAGACATGACCAGAGCGTTGCCGGTGTTGGTGAAGCCTTCGCCCGCAGCCCCGTCGACGGGAAACTCACGTGCGGGTTCGAGCGATTCCAGTCCGGTCAGGTCGCGCAGGGTGTACGTGTACGCGGCGTTGCTCAGGCGGCGCAGGACCACCGGCCCCGGATCTCCCGCATGGGCCAACGCTTCCGCATTCAGGAATTGCTCGACCCAACCCCGAAGTTCCTCTCGCTGCACCGTCGTAAGCGGCTCGGCTCGCTTCGGTGGCATCTCGCCATGGTCGATCATCTCGGCCACTTTCTGCCAGACCGCCAGGTCGCGCCGGATGTCTGCTAGAGTCGCGAACCGTTCGAGGTCGAGCTCGCCCTCTTGCTCCTCGGTGGAGTGGCATTTCAGGCAAAACCGGGAGATAAGCGGCCGGGTCTTGGACTCGTACCGTCTGGCCAGCGCCTCGAACTCAGGCGTCTTCGGTTCGCTCGCAAGGATCCATTGCGGGCCGATCGCGACCAGAACGGCGATGCCGAACAGGCGAAAGACCCAGCGATTCGCCGCTTGTCGGCACGCAGTGCGGGTGGTCGAAATCATCGAATCCCCTCGATCCCTACCATGAACAGTTTTTGGGGGAAGCCGGAAGCAGGAGAAGACGGCTGGTTGCGATTCGATCGCCAGGCGGGAAGCGGTGAGCGTCTCGGAGGTTGTGTTTCGCGAATCGGGGTGTAAACCGGGATTCTCACGATGGTCAATCGATCACCAGCAGTCGCGATTCATTCGACGGATGTCATTCTCAGGAGAGTTCAGAACGACATCGGTCATCCCGTATGAGTCTGTTACATGAAGCATATTATAGTTTTTTGACCGATGAAGATCGTCTCATCGTTCTCAAAGCGACAGGGTATCAGTTGCCGGGACTGAGGGCAACCCTGACGGCTCTTGGCTTTACGACGGCCGGAAGTTCCCCCTGGCGGGGCGTCTCGGTGTTGCTTAGACTCTTTGGTCTCTCCCGAGTCCGTCACTCGCAAACAAGGTGGAGAGGCCCTACCGGACAGGGTCCGCCGGCCTCGCGGCGATCGATAGAATCATCGTCGCCGGATTTCACCGTATCACCAGGGACCACGATCCATGAAGAGTTTCCGAGATCGCCTCTCCATTAGCCTGGCGGTTGTCGCGCTGGGCTGGCTCGCCCCGGCCGCCTCGGCTGGCGAATGGGTTTCGCTGTTCGACGGCAAGTCAATGAGCGGCTGGGTCCAGGGCGGCCATCCTGATTCCAGCAAGTGGACCGTTGAGGACGGGGCCCTGAGCGGTTCGGGCGAGTCTTCGATGCTGTACAGCCCCAAGGGGGACTATCGAAACTTCAAGCTCCGGGCCGAGATCAAGATCAGTGACGGTGGTAACTCGGGGATGTACTTTCGCTGCCCCAGGCCCAATGGAAGCTTCTCGGAAGGCTATGAGGCGCAGGTCGACAGCACCCATCGCGACCCCATTCGGACGGGCTCGATCTACGGATTTGCCCACGTCTACAAGACCTACGTCCCGCCGGACACCTGGTTCACCTACGAGGTCGAGGTCGTCGATAAGAACTGGCGCGGCAAGACAGTGCCGCACATCAAGGTCTCGATCAACGGCGAGGTTCTCTACGAACTGATCGAGTATACCAAGGCCTTCGATCATGGCCACTTCGCCTTCCAGCACCACGATCCGGGTAGCAAGGTGCATATTCGGAAGGTCGAGGTCATGGAACTGGATCAGCACGGCAAGTGAAGTGACCGCTGGATCAGCGAGACGACGAGGATGCCCCGGGACCGACGGCCGTTCGGTCCCCGAGGGCGCCGGATAACGACGCAGGACATCGCCAGGTTCTTGTGCGAATCGAGGGGAGTGCATGGCCAATCTGTGGGTCAAGAAATCGATTGCCGACCTCAAAGCGGAGGCGGCCGGTGGCGCGGGCCTGAAACGGACGCTCACTGGCACGAACCTGATCCTGCTTGGCATCGGGGCGGTTATCGGGGCGGGGTTCTTCGGTCTGACCGGTGAAGCGTCGGCCAGGTACGCAGGTCCCGCGATCTCGATTTCCTTCGTCCTGGGTGGGATCGTCTGTGCCTTCGCGGGGCTCTGCTACGCCGAGATGGCCTCGACCGTACCTGTGGCCGGATCCGCGTATACTTATGCGTATGCGACAATGGGGGAGTTCATTGCCTGGTTGATCGGCTGGGACTTGATTCTGGAATACATGGTGGGCGCCACGACGGTGGCGATCAACTGGTCGGGCTACGTCGCGAGTTTCTTGCACGACCGCGGGATCGAGATCCCGCCGCAATTCCTCTCGTCGCCCGGGACAGCGATGGTTCAGGTACCCGACGAGATCGCGAGTCGATTGCATCTTCGGCATGGCTGGTCGATGCTCGAATCAGTCCAGGCCCGGCTCGCCGAGGCGCACGTCGATTTCTCGGGCTTCCCTCAGGTTACGGCCCTGATCAACTTGCCAGCCATGTTGATCGTCGTGCTGGTGACAGCGCTTCTGATAGTAGGAGTGCAGGAGTCGGCCCGGGTCAATAATGTGATCGTTTTCGTGAAGGTCTCGATTTTGGTCCTGCTGATCGCGCTGGGCCTGCCGATGATCAATAGCGAGAACTGGGGCGGGCCGTTCATCCCCGAATCGGACAAGTGGTTCCACCTCGGATGGAGTGGGATTCTCCGCGGCGCCGGCATGGTCTTCTTCGCTTACATCGGCTTCGACGCGGTCTCCACGACGGCGCAGGAGGCGAAGAATCCTCAGCGAGACATGCCGATCGGCATCATCGGGTCGCTGATCATCTGCACGATCCTGTATTGTGTCGGGGCGCTGGTACTGACCGGCGTCGTGAACTACAAACAACTGTACGTTCCCGATCCGGTTGCGGTGGCGACCGATGCGATGGGAAAGCCCTGGCTCTCGTTCTACGTGAAAATCGGGGCGATTGCGGGCCTTTCGTCGGTGATCCTGGTCATGTTGATGAGCCAGCCGAGAATCTTCTATTCGATGGCGAAGGACGGGTTGCTCCCGCCGGTCGTGGCCCGAATTCACCCGAGGTTCCACACGCCTTACATCACGACGATCATCACGGGGCTGATTGTGATGATTGCGGCCGGTGTCCTTCCTCTTTCGGTCGCGGGGGAACTGACCTCGATCGGGACGCTGTTTGCCTTCGCGGTCGTATCTGGAGGCGTGCTCTACCTTCGGATCAAGGAACCTGAGGTCGAGCGTCCGTTTCGGGCGCCGGCGATCTGGTTCACCGCGCCGATGGGTGTACTCACCTCATTCTGCCTGATGGCGACGCTACCAGGCGATACCTGGATTCGGCTGGTTGTCTGGATGGCGATTGGACTGGTCATTTACTTCGTCTACGGCCGCCGGAACAGTGTTCTGGGCGCCGGCAAACCCGCTCCGCAGATCAGCAACCTCGCCCCTTCAGCGGCAGCGGCGATCGACTAGGATCGGTCCCAGTCGAGGTGTTTTCAGAGGGTTGCCTGGGAGAGGTACAACGCTCTCGCCGAGCCTGGTCATCCGGATCGGCGAGAACCTGTCTCCTCCGGTTCGACCGACAGTTGCCGCGGTCGAAAACAGTGAAATGGGAATTCAGGGAAGGACGCGGTCGAGCATCCGACGGACGAACGGAGGGACGGTGTCCGGGACGACGACGCCACCTGGGCCGTAAATCCCGCCGGGCGGGCGGATGACATTGTACATCATCCCACCCCCCACCGCTCCGACCGGGACCGGTTCCCCGGGGGCGATCACGTCCACCTCGGCGCCGGAGATCGGGTCCCTGGTGATCACCTCCGTCGCAACTCCCTGGCGGCGGAGTCTTCTACGGTCGCGTGGCGAAAGTCGATCGACCACAACTGGGCCTGAGTCGCGGACCCACCGGCCGGCGCGGTAGTCCCATCCGTCTCCGCGACGCACCCAACGCGCGGGGAGCCAATCCCAGCCCGGCTGCCCGGCCGCCCAGAAGCCCGGGACCCAGGTCAGTCGGTCGCCCTCCCGGTCTGGAGCGTAGTGTCCCGCGATGTAAAAGAAATTCCTCCCAGGTGCGGGCGGTGGAATGTCCTCGGGGTGGTCGGCGGGCGGGCCGGTTGTTCGCCAGGCTGGGAGAACTGTCCCATCGGCCGGCGTGACTTCGACCGATCTTGCCCACTGACCCGGGACAAAATACCAGCCCCGCGATTCATGCTCCCACCGGCCCGGCTGCCAGGTCATTCCGGAGGGCGGCCTTTGCCAGCTTCCCGCAACCCAGACAAACCGAACGTCAGCCTCGTCCCACTCCCAGTATCCAGGCGTCCAGACCGTTTCCGAATCAGGACGCGGCTTCGATCGACGCTCGGCGACCGGAGGTGGCGGCTGCTCTGAGATGTAAACCCTGGCAGGGCTGGGAGTTGTCACCGCGGGCACCCGCACCTCATTCGCCGGTTCGGGCTGTGAGATTGGGGCGAGCTCGGTCGTCTCGGGCTTCTGGTCTGTCCGTGGGGCGGAGAGCGCGGGTGGGGCTTGCGGATCTGGTGGAGTCGGTAATGAATCTCCACTGGAGGGCGTTTGAGCCCACGCGTTCATTCCCGTCGCCGAGAGGGCGATCAGGAGCCCGCCAAGGGTTTGCCGGTATTTGAGGGGCATGGCTCATTCTCCCAGGATCGGTGGGCAGAGGGTGGTCATTCGTCGTCATTCGGGATCACTGGATGGAACGCTCCCCGTTATTTTGCTGGGCCTTGGGGGCTTCTGACCATGGATGCCTACCTTTTGTTCGTCCCCCATGCACGGCCTGTGCCGACGACTGGAGATCGGAAGGGCGGAGAAAGGGCCTTTTCGACCCCTACCGGCCTCGCGTATCATTCGACAGTGATCCGCCCGACGCCACCGACGACCGCGTCTCCCCGCGCGGTGCGAGAACCCCCCGACCATGACGCGACGATCCCGAGGCCGCGAGGTCGCCCTCCAGGTCCTCTACCAGCTGGAACAGAACGCCGGGATGCCGCAGACGGAAGTCCGCCGGTTCATCCAGCGGCGATTGCTCAACGACCGCAAGCTCGTTGAGTTTACCGAGGGCCTCATTTCCGGTGTCAAGGAGCACCAGCCCCGGATCGATGCGATGATCTCGGAGGCTGCTGAAAACTGGCGACTCGACCGGATGGCGGCCATCGATCGCAATATCCTTCGCCTGGGCGCCTTCGAGATGATGTTCGCCCAGGACGCCCCGCCGAGAGTCGCCATCAACGAGGCGCTGGAACTCGCCAAGAGATACAGCACGGCTCAGTCCAGCCGGTTTGTCAACGGCATCCTCGACCGCCTCTTTCAGTCGCAAACGACAGCCGTGGGCACGGCCGAAGCTGAGGCCCCGGAGGCGCCGATCGATGCGCCGGCGGCCGAATAATCGACCGGGAAAGCCTTCCGAGCGATCGAGAACCCGGCAAGGCCTGGCCGATCTGCATGTCCACACGACCCACTCCGATGGAGCCTGCTCGCCGTGTGAGGTGGTCGTCGCGGCAGCGCGGGTCGGTCTCTCGGCGATCGCCATCACCGATCATGACACGACCACAGGGCTCGCGGTGGCGCGTCCCGAGGCTGTCCACTGGGGCGTCGAACTGATCGCGGGCGTCGAACTGACGTCGGAGCATCGCGGGCGGGAGCCGCACATCCTCGGCTACTTCTTCCGCGAGGACGATGGTCCGTTGCTCGCCGCATTGCGAAGGCTTTGCGAGGGGCGGGCCCATCGGATCGAGGCGATGGCCGACCGACTGCGCACGCTGGGACTTCTGGTGAATCTGGAAACGGTCCGGCGGTCCTATCCGCGCGCGGTGCTTGGGCGTCGGCACCTCGCGGATTACCTCTGGAAGACAGGGCAGGTTTCGGCGACCCGAGAGGCCTTTGCCCGGTACCTCGGCGATGGAGGACCCGCCTGCGTTGAGAAGACGCGGCTCGACGCCGTTCATGCGATCGATTTGATCCACCGGGCGGGCGGTGTTGCGGCACTGGCTCACCCTCCTCACGACTTCGGCGAGTCGTCGATTCGTGGATTGGCCGATGCCGGATTGAAGGCGATCGAGATCGAGGGACCAGGCTGCTCGACCTCGCTGGGTCGTCGTCTGGCGGAGATCGCCCAGCGGCTAGAACTGATCGGCCTCTCAGGGAGCGACTTTCACGCCGCCGATCGACCCGGGCGATGGGTCGGCGCGATAGCAACCGACCCCGAGATGCTGGAGCGACTGCGCGCCAGGGCCAGTGGACGGTTAGAATAGCTCGGAGATCCTTGAGACCCGGCATCGAAGAGAAGGCGAGGCGATGGCGATTTCCGGATTGTTGGAGCGGTTCAAGAAGGGCCTTGCGCGGACGGCGAAGCTTTTCGACGTTCGATCGTGGTTTGGCAGCAAGGTCGATCAGGAATTCCTGGAACGCCTGGAAAGCCGGCTGATCCAGGCCGACGTGGGCGTTGCCTCGACCGGCCGACTGATCGAACGGGTCAAGGAGCGCTTTGCCGACAGGACCGCCGACGAGGAACTGCTCGCGTTCCTCAAGAGCGAGCTCAAGGCGCTCCTGGTGGACATCCGGCCGGGTTCGCTGGCGGTCGCTAGCAAGAAGCCGAGCGTCTACCTGATCGCAGGCGTGAACGGGTCGGGAAAGACGACCTCGATCGCCAAGCTGGCCCAGCGGCTCAAGGAGGAGGGCCGGTCGATTTTACTGGGCGCCTGCGACACCTTCCGCGCTGCCGCCGCCGATCAACTTGCGATCTGGGCCGATCGAGCGGGCTGCGAAATCGTCCGAGGCGCCCCAGGCGCGGACCCGGCCAGCGTCGCCCACGACGCCTGCCAGCGCGCGCTCGCCCGGGGGGTGGATGTTCTGATTGTGGACACCGCCGGCCGACTCCACACCCAGGGCCACCTGATGCGCGAACTGGAAAAGATTCGGGGGGTCATCCACCGGATGATCCCTGGTGCGCCTCACGAGGTCCTGCTCGTGATCGACGCGACCAACGGCCAGAATGCGATCCGACAGGCCGACGTCTTCACCAAATCGATCGGCTGCACCGGTGTGATCCTCACGAAGCTCGACGGAACCGCGAAGGGAGGCGTCGTGGTGGCCGTCCGACAGTCGATGAACCTGCCGGTGAAGTTTATCGGAGTCGGCGAGGGGCTCGAAGACCTGCAACCGTTCGACGCGGAGACGTTCGTCGAATCGCTGTTCGCCTGATCGCTCGGGAAAGAATCGATGTCCGGTCGCGAGATGATCGACGCTCCTTTTCTGTACCGGTATAATTCTTTGGTGATCCGGCGGCCGGACGACCTCGATGAGCCCCCGATGACCCAACCCCCGCAGAGGCAAGATGAACGAGACAAGTCTCTGGGACCAGTATCGCCACGAGGTGGCGAATGATCCGATGCTGGCGCTGGCCCTGACCGCAGCCCTGGCGGCCCTGGCGATGACGCCAATCGCCTTCGCGGTCCTTGGACGGATGGAATGGTTCCAGGCGAGACGAGGCCGGGTTCTCCAGCGGCCGACATTCGCCTCGATCATCGTTGGGATGCTCCTTGTCATGGGGATCCCGGCAATTTTCTCGGCGATGGTTCTGAAGAGCCGGTCATTCGACAAGAATCGGTACGAGTACGACCCGAACAAGCGGTGGTCGGTGCTGGAGCAGGGGCGATCGTTGAAGGACGTCCAGGATGCCGACGCCGCCGTGAAGCAGGAGATGGAGCGGCTGGCGACCGAGCGAAAGAATCTGGTCGAGAATGTGAAGAAGCTCGATGAGCAGATGCTCGCACTGAGAGCCGTCGCGGGGACGTCAGTCCCCGTGGCGCAGCGGGTGCCGGGGGTGCTTCAGGCGCTCGCCGGGGTGCGGAGGAGCGTTGGGCTTGATGGTCCGCAGCAGCTCATGGACTTCACCGCGCCGCCGGTGGACCTCAGGACGGCTGAGGCGAGCGTGCCGGCCTCCGTGATGGTCCCCGTGGCGGTGAATGCCTCGCCCGCGAGCGTCACCCCGGCAGCCCCAGGCGCCGGGCTGAGCCCGGCGGAGGCCGAAGCCGAGGTGGCGAGTGTCCCTGAACCCCAGCGTCCGATCGCCGCGATGCTCCCTCTCGCGGGAATCCCGGCGGGATGGACGGTCGCCAAGCCCGGCGACAAGCACCTGGAGACGTTCAACGCCGAGAACCTTTACGAGAAGATCGACGGCCGGGCGGAAAGCTTCGTCCAGTATGGCGTCAAGGGAATGGCCTACGCTTCGTATCACCCGGCTGGCAACACGGATAACGATGTCCAGCTTTACATCTTCGAGATGGCGGACCCTCTCAAGGCGCTCGGCAAGTATGGTTCGGAGAAGCCTGAGGAGTCTCAGGCGGTCGCGATCGGCGACGAGGGGTATACCGCGGCCGGCAGTACGCTCTTTCACGCGGGGAAATACTACACGCAGATCGTATCGACCTCCGAGGACGAGAAGTTCGCCTCGTTCGCGCTGGAGCTGGCAAAGCGGGTCGCCGCGAAGCAGAAGCCGGCCGGAGGCGGAGCACAATCGCCGTCGCAGGCGACGGGCTCGGTCGTCTCGGCGAAAGCCGAGGAGTCGAAGCCGGGAGCGGCGGCCGTCACGCCCTCGACCTACTTCGGGATGCTTCCGACGAAGGGGCGAGAGGGCGAGGCGAAGTACGTTGCCCAGGACGCCTTCGGCTATAGCTTTCTCTCAGACGTCTTCATGGCCGACTACAAGGAAGGCGAGGTTTCCTGGCAGGGCTTCCTCCGCCCTTACAAGGATGAGGCCGAGGCGAAGGCGGTCTACCAGAAGTATCTGGACGGCGCAAAAAAAGACGGAGCCGATGTGAAGGCGGTGAAGGCCGAAGGTGCGGACGAGATGGTTATTAGCTCGAATATCGGGCTGGTGGACGTCGTCTTCCGCAAGGGGAACACCGTGGCCGGAGCCAACGGCGGGACGGCGGGCGGCCCTCCCGAGCAGTTTGCCCGTGGCCTGGCGAAGTCGCTGCCGTCGCAGGTGCCGCCACTCTCAAACTGAGGCTGGACCCGTATCCCCCAAACGACCCACGAGGGGCGAATCCATGAGCGAGAAGCTGACCCGGACCCAGCAGAAGAATCTGGAGAAGTTCGGCGGCGTGAACCCGGCCGACCAGCCGTTCTCGCGCCGGCAGTTTGCTGCCCAGGTTGGGGGTTACGCCCTGGCCGCGGGTGCCGCCGTCGGGGCAGGTGCCCTGATTCGCGACCCCTGGGGGATGGAAGGCGTGAAGCCGCCGCCCCCAGTCCGGCTCAAGGATTACTCGATCGCGCTGGGCGTCGGCCGGCCCAACGTGGTGGTCGTCCGGTCACAGTCGATCCGTGCCGAGGATCATGCGAGTCGTGAGGAGGAGCTGAAGGCACGCGAAGACCAGGCCCTCGCGATGGTCAAGGCCGCCCTTGAGACGATGGGAGGCGTTGAGCACTTCATTCGGCCGGGTGATGTGGTCGTCATCAAGCCGAACGTCGCCTTCGACAAGAACCCAGACCTTGCCGCGACGACCCAGCCCGACACAGTAGCGGCCGTCACGAGGCTCTGCCTCGGCCACGGGGCCCGCAAGGTGATCGTCGCCGATAATCCGATTAATAATCCGGAAAGCTGCTTTTACAAGACGAAGGTGGGTGAAGCCGCGGTCCGTGCCGGGGCCGAGTTGATGCTGCCGAAGGACAGCTACTTTGAGGATCTGTACGTCGGCGGCGAGACGATCGTCGGGACCTGGCGGATGTTCTACCGCCCGTTCCGCGAGGCGACCAAGGTGATTGGCATCTCGCCGGTGAAGGATCACAACCTTTGCAAGGCGACGGTCACCATGAAGAACTGGTACGGTCTGCTGGGCAACCCTCGAAACCAGTTTCATCAGAACATCCACGGGATCATCTCTGATTTCGCGTTGATGATGAAGCCGACGCTGGTGATCGCCGATGGCCGGAAACTCCTGATGCGCAACGGGCCGACCGGAGGGAGCCTCAACGACGTCAAGCGAGGCGACACGATGGTGGTGGGGACGGATCACACGTCGGTTGATAGCTGGTGCGTCTCGAAACTGCTGGAGAAGCCTCGGGATCAGATCATCTACCTCGACAAGGTGATTGCCCGCGGCCTGGGCCGCGACTGGCGTCCGGAGTGGACCCAGGAGATCACCGTATGAGCCGAGGGGTCAAGAGCCGGCCAAGCGGACGTCGACGCTCGCGCAAGGGCGAGCCGGCCGAGATCGCGCTGCGGCTGCCGATCGACGTCCGCCTGTTCGTCTCGACGCCAGGCTTTGGTCGGCTCTGCGCGGCGAATCCGGAGCTCCGACTGGAGCGGACCGCGAAGGGAGCCATCGAGGCCATGCCACCGGCGAGCGGTGGGACAGGCGCCCGGAACGGGAGATTGACGGCTCAGGTGGTCCTCTGGTCGATCGAGGAGCGTAGGGGCACGGCTTTCGACTCCTCGGCGGGATTTACGCTGCCCAACGGTGCGGTACGCTCTCCGGATGCCTCGTGGATACACAACGACCGCTGGCTCGCCCTGACGACGACACAGAGGGAGATCGGCTTCTCCCCCATCTGCCCGGACTTCGTCGCCGAGCTCGCCTCTCCAAGCGACGATCGGAATCAGCTTCGGGCGAAGATGGAAGAGTACCTCGCGCAGGGCGTCCGGCTTGGCTGGCTGATCGATCCAAGGGACGCGACGGTCGAGGTCTATCGCCCCGGGAGGCCGGTGGAGCGGCTCGACAGGCCCGCCACGCTCTCCGGAGAAGATGTTCTGCCCGGATTCGTCCTTGACCTTAAAGGGATTCTGTTCGATTGAGCTGGGGCCGGGCTGTTGGTTCGTCGGAGACCCACGATCATGTCGACGATCGCCAGACCAGGACGGACGACGACGACTCGACGGGGGCGACTCCGGATCGGTCCGGGCTCGGCTGGCCTCCAAATGACGCCGGAGGAGTTCGATGCGCTCCGGTCGTGGCAGTTCGCTCGCGGGAACCGCTACGAGCTAATCAACGGAGTCCTTGTGGTGAGTCCAGCTCCGGGTATCGGCGAACGTAGCCCGAACGATTATCTGAGCAACCTGCTCTACGTTTATAAAGAAACTCATCCGAGCGGGTCGGCCCTCGATGAGTCGGTCGCCGAACAAACAATTGTCACGCCAATCAATCGCCGACGAGCCGATCGGGTGATCTGGACCGGCCTGGGACGCGTGCCCGACCCCGAGGTCGATGTTCCGTCCATTGTCATCGAGTTCGTCTCGAAGCGGCGGCGGGATGTCCTCCGCGATTATGAAGTCAAGCGAGACGAGTATCTCGCCGCCGGCGTGCTGGCTTACTGGGTTATCGACCGATTCCGCCGCATGATGACGGTCTACCGCCACGAGGCCGGCGAGGTTCGGACCGAGGTCATCCCCGAGGGTCAGACCTACCGCACTGAGTTGCTCCCGGGCTTCGAGCTACCGCTCTCGAAGCTCTTTGAGAAGTCCGACAAGTGGAAGCGCCCCAAGCGAACCCGCAAGCCTACTCCCCCCGCCGGAGGGATCGATGGTTAAGATTCGACGCGCCTATGAAGTCCTCTTCCTGGGACTCTTCCTGTTCTTCCTGGTGATCACCGACCTCCGCTATTTGAAGGGGTGGCCGGTCTCCCTGTTTCTGGAGGCCACGCCGCTGGTTGCGGTTGCCACGGCACTAACAACGCACACGATTTACCGCAACCTGGTCTGGGGGCTCTTCATCATCGCGGTGACGATGATGCTGGGCCGGGTCTGGTGCAACTGGATGTGCCCGTTCGGGATTCTGCACCACTTCTTCGGCTGGATCGGCAACCGTCGGAACACCAAGCAGATGATCGAGGTGAACCGATACCGGAAGATCTATGCTCTGAAGTACTACATCCTCGCCGTGATGCTGGTGATGGCGGCGTTCTGGGTGGTTCCGACCGCGATCGACGCCCCCACTGAGATCTGGCACACCTACAACGGTGTCGAATTGTCCCAGACTGGCGTTTCGCGCGTCTTCGCGGCAATCGGGACGGGGATCTCCCGGGCCGCCGAGGAGCACAAGCGGGGCGGTAGCACACTGCAAATCGGCCTACTCGACCCGATCGCATTGACGGTCCGCTCGATGACGACGAGTGTCCTGCCGACCGTCCACAACGCGACCGAGAGCATCTACACCGAGCCTCGCGAATACTGGCAGGCGTGGGTCGTCGGGCTGATCTTCCTGGGATTCCTGCTGGCGAACTGGTGGATTCCCCGGTTTTTCTGTCGGGCGATCTGTCCTCTGGGAGCGCTGCTGGGGGTCTTCAGCCGGTTCGCGCTCTGGCGGATCGACCGGGACCCGGTCCGTTGCACCGACTGTGACCTCTGCCTGAAGAGCTGCGAGGGTGCCAGCGACCCGCACACCGACCTCCGCAAGAGTGAGTGCTTCGTCTGCCTGAACTGCATCGAGGACTGCCCGCACGATGCTCTCTCGTTCCGCTTTCTCCCGAGGCGGGCCAGCGAGGTGACGAACCCGGCCGTCGGCCGCCGAGAGCTGGTCCTTGCCGGGCTATTTGGGGTCTTCTTTTTCCCGATGGCTCGGCTCTCGGGCGGGGTCAAGAAGAACTGGCAGCGAGGAGTCATCCGGCCGCCGGGCTCCGTTGCCGAGGACGAATTCCTCCGTCGCTGTATCAAGTGCGACCAGTGCATCCGCGTCTGCCCCACAAACGTTCTTCAGCCCGCGCTTTTCGAGGCGGGGTTGGAAGGGCTCTGGACGCCGATCATGATCTCGAAGATGGGTTGGTGTGAGCTTAATTGTACGCTTTGCAGTCAGGTTTGCCCGACAGGAGCCATCCGAGAGATTTCCATCGTCGAGAAGCTGGGGATTGGGCCGTTCGAGGGGAAGGGGCCGGTCAAGACCGGAACCGCGTTTTACAATCAGGGAAGGTGTCTCCCGTGGGCGATGGACACCAGTTGCGTGGTCTGTGAGGAAGTCTGCCCGGTCAGTCCAAAGGCGATCTTCACCCGAAACGTCGAGGTGACGGATCGCTGGGGCGCCACGATCCAGCTCAAGCGTCCGTTCATCGATCCGGTAAAGTGCATCGGTTGCGGGATCTGCGAGCACGAGTGTCCTGTGAAGGATGATCCCGCGGTCTATGTCACGGCGATTGGAGAGAGTCGGAGCAAGGAACGCTCATTGCTCCTTTCGCTGGTCGAGGGAGAGGGGCAGGAATGGGTCTCGGTCTAATCAGTGGGTCGATTTGGGGGGCTCGGGCCATGGCCCGAGCTTTCCTTGAAAGTAGGGATTGATTGAGCCGGAGGGTGTTCTGGTCTCAGAACACAACACGCCACCTGATACCGCCGGGCGACAGTCTCGTTGCCAGGTCCGACACAACTGAACGGCAGACCGACGCCATTATATGAGCCGAAAGACCTTGCGCAGTATCCACTCGGCGGTGATCGCCAGGACGATTGTTGAGAAAAGCCAGGGGCCGTCCCAGAGTTCGTCTCGGGTTTCGATGGTCCGTGTGACCTCTCGCATCGGGATGAATTCGTCGAGCCGGTCGATTTGCGAGAACTCGATGACCTTGCCGCCGGTGACCCGTGCCAGGTCGGCCAGCATCGGGCGGTTGAGCGAGGGTTCGTCGACCTCGCGTCGAGGGGGCTCCACGCGGAAAGTCGTTGTCGAGACGCGGATTCCCGATCCCAGATCGGCGGCCGTCGCGGGGATGACCCGCAACGTGTACGCGCCCGCCCGCTCGGCTGGGAAGCTGCTGGTCAACAGGCCCGGATCCTCGGGGACCTTGTCGAACCGGATGGGATCAGGCGGCTGGCCGGCGATCTCCAGCTCGGCCGAGAGCTCGGCGGCTTCGGCGATCGCGGCTGGGTCGGTGTATCGGATCGAAACGTCCACCCGGTCGCCTACTCGGTAGACGTTCTTACCCAGATTGACCTGGAACGGGAACCGGCCACCGAGGGCCTTGTTCCGCCCGACTCGATCGACCAACCTCGCCCAGAACCCATCGAAGAAATCCTCGGAGAGATAGCGCCATCGATAGGTGCTGTCGAAGCCGATAAAGACGGTTCGACCGGGACCGTAGAGTTGCGAGGCGAGCAGGACGTGTCGACCGTACTGATTCTGCATTCGGGGGTCGCCGTGCCGGGCCAGCACCACGGCGCCCGGTCGGGCGCGAGTCACTGGGAAAGACCAGTACATCCCTGGCAGGCTTGTGAGGATCGCCCGGTTTCGGATCGGGTCGGGATGGAACTCGAAGATGGGGTCGCCTCGGCCCTCTGGAGTTAGCTCCAGGGCGTAGGTATCGCGGCTGTTGAGCCGGACCTCGGCCTCGGTTCGGAACAGTCCCGGCTCGCGGACGACCGGCAGAATTCTCGTCCACTCGCTCCCAGGCGTACCGGCCTCGGAGCCCTCGAAGATTGATTGCGAGTAAAGCTCGCCCGCGACGTAGATGAGTCCGCCGCCCTCCTGGCCGACGAAGTTCGTTAGCATTTCGGGCCACTGCGGGCCGAGGGCGCGCAGGTCGGGGTCGACCATCAGGATCGCGTCGTACCGCCGGAGTTCGGCGGCGTCGTGCGGGAGTCGGGTGATCGGGTGGTCGCCCGGCTGGCGGAAGCCTGGATCAACGTGCTGCATCCAGGCGGCGAAGTCAACGTGCTGGTCGCGCTGAAGGGCGTTGCGAAGGAATTGCACCTCGGGCGACGCCTCACCAGCGATCAAGAGCAGTCGAATCTGCTGTCGGACCACGCGGACCGCGGTCGTCGCGACATTGTCGTCCGTGGTCAATTCCGGGCCGGCGTCCTCGACGCGGGCGCGGTACTCGTACTGTCCGACCACTTTTGGCGTGATCCGGAACGTCGAACGCTTGAGGATACCATCCTCGCCAAGGATCACCTTCTGGTTGCCGATAAGGTCCCAGGGGCCGTCGTTGATCTTCTGCTCGAGGACGACCGTGGCCTCGGCGTCCTTTAGACCGCGTGCCTCGACAACGACGCCCATCGTCATCGGGTCACGGACGAAGACGACCGGGCTGGACTCGATGTCGGCCAGGCGGACGTTCCTCGGGCTCTCGTCGCCCCCTGCCGCGATGGTGTAGATCGGGATGTTCTGTCGGATCGCCGCCTCGGAGGCGCGGAGGGGATCCTCGCCCGTGTTCGATCGCCCATCCGTCGCCAGGACGATTCCCGCCACCGGCTGCCCCCGATGCGAGGCCAGAACGCCCTTGATCGCGTCGCCAATCGGCGAGATGGGCCGGCCTGGCTTGACGTCGTCGAGCGTCCGCGAGCGGGCTGCCTTTGCCGAGCCCTCTTTTGACGCCGATTCGAGGTCGTACGTGTAGAGTTCGCGGCCTCGGCTGAGGGCGTCGAGCTGCCGGCCCAGAAGCTCCTGAACGAGGCCCAGCCTGGGAGTTTCGCGAAGCCGTTCGACGGGCGATTTTCCGCCAGCCGATTCGAGCTTCATGTCGGCTGCGAGGGCGACGGCGCGGGTGTTGTCGGTGTAGGGATCGGAATAGCGCATGCTTTCCGAGTCGTCCAGCACGATCGCCAGGTGCGAGGGAATCGTTTCTCGGATCGAGGAGACCCAGACTGGTTCGAGCAGCATCGCCGCGACGGCAAGGAGGATCAGCATCCGGAGCGAGACAAGCAGAGATCGCTTCGCCCGCGATAGCTCGCGGCCTTCCCAGCGGTAGAGCCGCCAGACGAGGTAGGCGATTGCGATCGCTGAGGCGATGAGGATGATCGGCCCAGCTCCCTTCGGCCAGGCGGCGAGCTCCAACCGGGAGCCTCCCCCGGGCATGGCGCCGGTCGATCGATCGATCCCCAGAAGGTATTGCCAGATCCTATTCATGGGACGTCCGCATCGCGAGGAGAATGCACCACGGAGGACACAGGATGAACTCAGGGAATATCACGAAGACGATTCACCACAGAGAACATAGAAAGCACAGAGGAGAAATGGATTTTTAATTAATCTAAGAAAATTTATTATTTAATCATAATTTGTGTTATGTTGTCTCGGTGGTGAATTCTCGAGATGGTTCCTCATCGAGAGCGGCCGGCCCAGGTAGCAAAGATGGATTCGGCCAGCAGGAGGACGAAGAGCCCGCAGGCCAGGTCGCGCCAGATCTCCCGACCGACCGGCGAGAACAGGTTCGAGCCGCCCGATCGGGCTGAGGCGATCTCGATGTCGAGCGGGTTGACCATCGTCCGAAGGTCGTCGTTTGAGATCCGATCGAGGCGGCTTTCGCGGGGGTCGGGGTTGGCGGCGTAGGCGTCCTGCTGGTTCCCGAGCGGGCCCTCGTCCCACGAGAGTCGATAGAGGCCCGGCTGGCGGGTATCGGCCACGTCGATGGCGACGGCCGGGGCTCGCTCGCCGGGTGACTCGTCGAGGGGCTTCGCGGCGATCAGGCGGGGCTCGCCACCGCCGGGCGGATGCAGTCGGACGTTCGAGACCGGCTGATCGGAGCGGACAACTCGCTGCATCGGCTCGCCGGCGGTGATCGTATGCGCCATTGATGTTGGCCTGGCCGTGCCCTTGACGGCCTCTCGGACCGCGAGGACAAAGCTGGGCTCGATTGGCCAGTCCGTGGCGGCGCGGTCGGCGGTTGTCGTCCAGAGTAGGACGCGGCCCTCGCCGACGATTCGCTCGACGATTGCTGGCGATCGAGCCGGGTTGTTCCATCGGGCGAGAACGCGCGCCTGGTCTTTCTCGGCGGACTCGGGTTCATCAACGGACATGATCTGCTTGACCGCGACCCGCTCCAGCGCGGTCGTCTTCAGCTCCAGCAGCTTCTCCAGCGGAGAGGGGCGCAGCGGCTCAACGATGACACCGCGGAAGCCCTCGTCCGAAAGCCCCTTCAACGCGCAGGGAAAAAGTTTCGTATCCTGCCGGTAGAACAACTCGTTGTAGAGACCGGGATCGAGCTTCGCCCCGGTGAAGACGATCAGCCCCATCCCGTCGCGGACCAGTCGGCCGAGTCGCTCGGCCTGCTCGGGCGTCGGCGCGGCGACATTCGCCAGTACGAGGACGTCGGGCGTCTCCTTTCTCGGTGAGAGAAAATCGCTCTCGTTCGCGACTTCGACCCGCCACGCCTCGGCTGCCCCAACTCCGATCGAGAGCGGCGCCGCTAGGTAGTCAATTTCCGAGGCAAACGGCTCCGACGACGGCTCGCCATCAACCAGCCGGATCAGGAGTGAGTCCTTGACCGGGACAGCTGCCCACCTCTGGTTGTCGCCGGGCATCTCGTCGTCGGGAAGCTGGAACGAGAAATCGTGGATTCCTGCGTTCGGGAAATGGGCGATCAGCGGAACATTCACCGACCCGCGTGGGGGGATCTCGGGCAGGATGATCTCGGTCGGCTTGTCGTCGATCCGCATCACGGCCTTGGCTCCGGCGAGGCTACGCGGGGAGTTGTTTCGAACGACAGCCTCCCAACGGCTCTCGGCGCCGGCGAGGACCGTTCGGTCGGTCGGCAGGAGCGATTCGAGCGCGATGTTTCGGGTCTCGTCGTCGCCCGCGTCGACCACCCGGACGCGGATCCCCTGCTCTGCCCATCGCTCGGCGATCGCGGCGACACCGCGGTCCCAGCCGGACCGGCGGAGATCGGTGAGGATCGTGAGCTCCTTCGTCGGATACGTGCAGGAACGGAGCAATTCGTCGATCCCCTCAAGGACCGAGGGCCAGGCGGCGTGTGTCGCGGTGATCGGCAGGCTGAGGGCCGCGGCGGTCAACTCGTCGCGGCGGCTCCCCTCGATGTCGTGCAGCACAGGCGCCTTCGGCGCCGAGGTCGTCGCGATCGTGCAGCGATCCTGGGGCCTCGATGCGGCGAGCAGTGCGGCGGACGTCTCTCGGGCGCGTTGGAACGCCGAGGCATAGCCCATGCTCGATGAATCGTCAACCACCACCACCTGGCTCGACCGCCCCCCGCTCCCGATCCAGTGCTCCAGGCCGGTCGGGTTCAGCACCGGGCGGGCCAGGAAGAAAAACAGCAGGACCATCGCCGCGATTCGCATCAGCAGGAGAACCAGCTCCTCGATCTGGATTCGTCGCCGGTTGCGTTGGATGGTGAGTTTGAGGTAGCGCATCGGGGCCCATTCCACCCGGCGGAACCGTCGCCGATTCAGCAGGTGGATGATGATGGGGATCGAGCCGAGCAGCATTCCCCAGGCCAGGAGTGGAGTCAGGAAGGTCATCGTCGCGGGCCCGTCCCTTTCACGAGTTCAGCACTGGAAGCCGGCTATCGCCCGACTCGCGTAACCTGCTCGCGCGAGTGGAGGAACAGGCTCAATGCCTCGCCGAGCGGCTCGTCGGTGAGGAACCGGACGTGATCGTATCCGCGGTTGCCGCATTCCTTGCGGACGCCCTCGACGAACTCGGCCATCGCCTGGCGATAGGCGCGTCGGAAGCCCTGCGGTTCGGCGAAGACTTCTTCCTCGCCCTCGATATCGCGGAAGATGGTCGGGCCGTCGAACGGAATTTCCAGTTCGTCGCGGTCGAGGACATGCATCACCAGCACCTCGTGCCCGTGGAACCGGAGCCGGTTGAGGCCATCGTAGACCGAGTCGAGGTCGGTGAGCAGGTCGGAGACGATGACGAGTAGACTCCGGCGCCGGAGCTGGCCAGTGACCGAGTGGAGCAGATCGCCTAGCTCGGTCTTGCGGGCCGGCTCGCACCGTTCGAGGAGGTCGGCGATCACGGCGATTTGAGACTCAGTGGCGCTCGGTGGCAATACGGTGGTGGCCGCCTCGTCGAAAAGAACCAGCCCGACCGGGTCTTGCTGCCGGGTCAGCAGCATCGAGAGCGCCACGACCAGCGTCGACGCGTAGTCGAATTTCGATAGCTCCGTCGCCTTCCCCCGATATTTCATCGAGGCGCTCGCATCCACGAGAAACGTGACACGAACATTGCTCTCTTCTTCATATTGCTTGATGTAGTGGCGATCCGACCGGGCGAAGACGCGCCAGTCGAGCCGGCGGAGGTCGTCGCCCGGGGTATATTCGCGGTACGAGGCGAACTCGATGTTGAACCCGTGGAACGGGCTTCGATGCATCCCATTGATCGCCCCCTCGACCAGCCGCCGCGACCGCAGGACAAGGTCGGCGATTCGGGCGATCGCCTCAGGATCGGAATACTTGCGCGACGGCGGCATCGTTGGCCCCCTTCCGAATCGGGATATCGTCGAGGAGCCGGGCGACGATCGAGTCGCTTGACTCGCCGGCCGCCTGCGCGTTGTAGTTCACCACGATCCGGTGCCTCAGCACCGGCGCCGCGACGGCCCGAATGTCGTCGGTCGACACGCTCGGCCGCCCCGCGAGCGCAGCGCGGGCCTTGGCGGCGAGGATCAGCGCCTGCCCGGCCCTCGGACCCGCGCCCCACGAGACATACTCGCCGATGTAGTTCGGCCCGCCGTGCTTCGGCCCGCGGGTCGCGCGAACGAGGTCCATCGCGTAGTCGATGCAGTGATCCGAGACCGGCACTCGGCGGACCAGCCGCTGAAGCTCGGCGATCCGCTCGCCGGTGAGCATTGGGGTGATCTCGCATTCCTCGACGCCGGTCGTCAGCCGGTAGATCCGGCGCTCCTCGTCGGGGGTCGGATAGTTGATGAAGATCTTGAAGAGGAATCGGTCGAGCTGAGCCTCGGGGAGCGGATACGTCCCCTCCTGCTCGATCGGGTTCTGGGTCGCCAGGACGAAGAACGGTTCGGGGAGCGCGTGCCTTCGTCCGCCTGCTGTGACCTGCCGCTCCTGCATCGCTTCGAGGAGTGCGGCCTGGGTTTTGGGCGGCGTTCGGTTGATCTCGTCGGCGAGGATCAGGTTGGCGAAGATCGGCCCGTGAACGAACCGGAGTTCGCGGGCCCCGGTATTCCGATCCTCGTAGAGGACCTCGGTCCCGGTGATGTCGGAGGGCATCAGATCCGGCGTGAATTGAATCCGGTTGAACTCGAGCGAGAGCGACTGGGCCAGCGTGTGGACCATCAGCGTCTTCGCCAGCCCGGGGACGCCCTCGAGGATGCAGTGCCCTCGGGCGAAGACGGCCATGAGCAACTGCTCGACGACCTCGTCCTGCCCGACGATCCGCCCGGCGATCTGCTCGCGGATCTGGTCGTGCGCCTCCCGCAACTGGCCGAGCTCGGTGATGTCGATCTCTTCGGTCGTGGTGGTGCTCAAGGTCGCGTCCTCGTTTTACCGGGCTTGAAGTGCAGGTCAGCGCTGGAATACCGGCAAATATTTGAACGGCAATTGCAGGATGATCGCGGCGATCGCGGTTCCATAGACCTGGCCGATGCCGTCTCCCTGCCAGGATCCGTCGGGCTGCTGCATCGCGATCAACTGGTCGCGGGTCTTGGGGAAATAGGCGTCCCAGTACTGGTCGCCGGCCATGTAGAAACCTTGTGACGCATAAAGATGCGTGTAAAAAGCATGTCCGCCCTTGTTGAATCCCTCGTTGGCTCGGAACTGGTCCCAGACGTATTTCAGGCAGTCGGTGGCGATGGTGCTGTCGAACTGCCCGGCGTTGTAGAGCGTGGCGACGGCGGCGGCGGAGATCGGGAGACGGGGCCCTCCGCCGGAGCGGAGCGAGTACTCGATCCCGCCTTCGGGAGTTCGACAGCGTTCGAGATACCTGGTTGCCTCCTCGATCACCGAGCGAGGGACGAGGAACCCTGCGTTGTGCGCGGCGCGGAGGGCCTGGACCTGCGTGACCGTGACCGATCCCTCGTCGCCGCCGCCGGGGACGTAGGTCCACCCGCCGTCGACGCTTTGCCCCTGGCTGGTCAGGGTGATCGCTTTCCGGATCACGCTCCGAACCTGGTTGCGAAGCGACTCCTTGGTGATCATTCCGTAGACACACGCCAGGAACATCAGCGCAAAGCCGTGGCCGTGCATCGGCTGGCCACTGTCCTGCGTTGGGCCGGTGATCAGGCCGTTAGGCGTCCCGCACCGGACCAGGAACTCGACCGCTCCCTGCACGTTCTTCGAGTAGTGCCCGCGGGTCGGCGAGTTACCGTGTGCGAGCATCGCTGTACCCGCAAGGCCGGTCATCGCCACAGGGTAGGCCTCGCCTCCACCGACGATCCACGAGCCGTCGTCGCTCTGCCGGCCCGCGAGGAAATCCATCCCCTTCACGACGGCGCGGAGTGTCTCGGGCGTGACGTGCTTTGGTAGAACTTCCTTGCCGTCGGCACCAAGGACTGATCTCGAAAGCCATGACAAAAACTCGAGCAGGCCGAGCCCGCCGGCCATTGCGGCCCCGGATCGTTTCAGAAAAGCCCGGCGATCCGGCCGCGTGAACGACCGGCCCGCCCCGGATTCGATCGGATGGCTGGTCATCGCTGGGTCGCCCGTATCTTGGAGTCGGCCGGGGTCCGGATCTCGAACCGCACGAGCAGCTCGACGTGGACCGGGATCTCCTGGTATCCGCTGGTCTCCAGCCGCTTGCGAGGGTGGTCGTCGTCCTTTGCGGTCGAGTTTGGCCCGGCTCCGGCATCTCCGGGAACGATGACCTCGCGCACCGCGACGATCGGCCCCAGTTCGACCTTGCTCAGCCGGGCCAGCCGCTCGGCCCGAGAACGGGCGTCGGCGACCGCCTTTTCGTAGGCCGATTCCTGAAGCTTGTCGAAGTCCTCGACCACAAACCGGACCAGGCTGTTGCTCGACCCGCCGCCGAACCGCCAGGAGTAGTAATCGTTCTGCTCCTGCTGCGGTCCAACGTGCCCGCCCGCATCTTGCGCGACGTCGAGCAATTTGGCGACAAGCTGAAGCACGGCGTCTTCGTCCATCTTGCGGAGGTCCTTGCCACGGACGACCAGCCGGCGCGAGAGCTGAACCTCGGTCCGCGTCCGCTGGTTCGGCTGGTAGCCGAAGAAGTATCCGCTGTTGTCGTTGCCCTTCTGGTTGACCTTCAGCCCGCGCTCCTCCAGGCTGACGTTGGCCAGCTTGAGCCCGGCGAACGCCTCGCTGAGCTTCCTCCGAGCGTCCCGATATTTCACGATGGCGTCGGCCGTCAACTCGCTTCCGGCCGAGACAGAGAGGTCGATTTCCACGACGTCGGGGCGGGTCAACACGGTCGACTTGCCAACGACCGTGAACCCCTCGATATTTCCGGAAGGGCCCCCGCTGGCGGCGGCGGCGTAGTACGGCCCGTAGTAGATCTGCGCCCGGGCCGACCCGGCCGCCGCGATCACCAGGGCGAGGGCCGCGATTGCCGACTTGCTCATGGCGAAGCCTTCTCCTTCATGGTGTCGTGGACGGTGCTCGCGGTGGCGGGCGCCGCGGCTCCGCCCTCCCGGCGCGGGTAGGCGGTGATCGTCTGGTTCGAGATCGAGAGCAGCCAACGGTCGGTCAGCACCAGGTCGCCGCCGGCCGAGCCCAGGTCGTTCCCACGAAAGATCCGGCGCACCTCGCCCGAGGCCGGATCGACCTCAAAAATTCCTCTCGGCGTCAACTGCCAGATCCCGTCGGGCCGGACCAGCACTCGACAATCCAGGCTCTCGCCCGGAAGGTGTGTCGACCAGAGCATCGACCGCGTCTTCAGATCGACCGCCGAGAGTTCGGCCCCGCCAAGAATCATGGTATCGCCGACGATTCCCAGCAGCCGCGATTTCCTGGCGATCGGCCGGTCCCAGAGCACCTTCATTCGGTCCGGATCGATCGCCGTGAGACGATCCGACTGCATCCCCTTGACCAGCATCGACGAACCGATCGAGATGGGCACCGCAGGACCAGCCCCCGGCTCGGGCCGATTGTAGTAGTAAGACATCCACGAGTTCGCCGAGAACGATTCGGTCTTGTAGCCGAAGCCCCAGTCGAGTGTTCCGGTCTCAGCGTCGAGCCGGCCCAGAATGCCGACGTTCGTATCGACATAAATCGCTCCTGATCGATACACCAGCCTCGGCTGGGGAGCGTCATCCTTCATGTAGTAATAAAAGTAATACCGCTCTCCCTGGCGGAAAGCTCCGATCTCGGTCTTCCAGAGGATCTTGCCGTCGTGGGGCCGGATTGCCAGCGCGAACTGTTGCGGCTGCTGCTGCATCCCCATCATCCGGCGGTTCGGCCCCCCGGTCTTCGCGGCGAGAAACAGTTTCCCCTCGGCCAGCACCGGCACGCCGACCAGCTCGAAATTCGCATAGTCGGCCCCGTCGGATGATTTCCAGATCACCTCGCCGTTCTCCGCCCGATAGCAGATCAACTGGAACGGCGCCATCATGTTCTGGTCTTTTACGTCACGTGAGAGCGCCCAGACGTACTCGCCCGAGGCGACGACCGCGAACCGGGAGGGATCGAGCATCTGACCGACGGGCTGCATCGCGATCAGTTCGATGTTGTGGAAGGAGCCGGTTCGCCAAAGCAGTTTACCGTTGTCCATGTTGAGAGCCAGGACGTGGCTCAGATAATTGACGTAGAGCTTATCGCCGTGGATCGCGACGGTCGGGACAGCGACGCTCAGCGCGTTCGACCGCCACTGGTTCCGTTCGATCGGCTGCATGCCGGCCTCGATGGAATCGCCGATCCGAAGCTGCCAGCCTGGCTCGATCGCCCCGGAGACATGAGGCCCCGGCGTCTGGGCGGTGGGTCCAGCCGGCTCGGCTCCGGACGCGACCTCGCCGAGAAGCTTCGCCAGCACCTCGGCCGCGGACCCCGATCGGCCGCCGATGGTGATGGGTTCGTCGCGGTATTTTTCGGCGATCTCGCCGCGAAGCTGCTCGAGTTCCGAGTATCGTCCGGCGCGATCGAGGGCGAGCGCGGCTTTCACGGCCAGCATCGCCGGGGCGAGGTCGGTGTCGGGCCGCTCGCGCAGGACGTCGAGCCAGCAATCGGCGGCGCGGTCAAACCGTCCCTGTTCGAAGTAGAGGTCTCCCAGGCGATCGGCGGCATTGTCGCCGACCGTCGTGATGAAATACGCCGAGTAGACCCGTTCCAGCTTCTTCAGCTCGTCCGGGCCGTCGGCCTCATCCAGCAGCTTTTTCGCGTCGGCGTCGTGGAAGAGCCGGCAGGCCGCCTGACCGGCCGCCGGGAGTGCCGCCAGGACCGCCCGGCGTCGGCGATCGACCGGGATGATGAAGCCTTTCTCGCCATCGACAAACCGCCGCGCCTGATCATCGGGAATGGTGTAGAGCGATTTCAGCGCGCGTTCCCAGGCCCCCCGACGCTGGAAGCGGTCGAAGTCCCCGAGAGCTTCCCTGGTCTCGGTCGAGGCGGGCGGCATCTGGAGCGGACGCGCCGGGTCGTCGTTGGAGACCTTGTTCGGGTCCTTCGGATCCGTCCCGGTCTGGCCGATCGCCAGGCAGGGAGCCATCAACATGACGAGCATCGCGATCGCCAGACGCATCAGGCTCTTCCTGTACGTGGTCGGAAGCCGCGATCCCCGGGGCGGTCGATCGACCATCCGGCCGGAGAGTAAGACACTTGTAGTCGATTCCGCGCGTGGGTTGCAAGCGAATTTGTTCGGAGGGGGCGGAATTCCTCGGGGCCGAACAACGAAGGGATAGGCCCATCCTCGCAAGACCGTTGAGGCGATCCGTCTGGCGGCTCGCGACGGTCAGGTTAGTGCGCCCTCGGGCGGCTCGATGCTGTAGACCGACCGGAGTAGCTGAGAATACTTCTGGTAAAAGCGATGGCGGGCCCGGAGGTGACGCTCGTCGTTGAGAGCGTCGACCTGAACCTTGCCATCGTTCCGGCTTTCCCGGTCCGATTCGATCTCCTTGCAACCCTCAAGCACGACGGCGCGGAGGAAGCGCATGAAGCGGAACTCCAGGGTCAGGTATCGAGGGTAGACCAGCATTCCGCCGAAACGGGCACCTGGAAGGCTGATTGTCATCCGCGACTTCAATTCCCGGGCGTGGGTCCAGCCGATCATGCTCAGGCTGACGCCCGGCATCCACATCGGCGACCGACTGACATAGCACTGGTCGAGCCGCTCGTGGAGAATGCGATCGGCCTCGGCGACGGAGAGCTTCGGCTGGCCCGGCACCTCGCCTCTGACCATCCAGTTTCCCAGCAGCGACCGGAACGCCTCCATCTCAACACGGGCGTGATCCTTGTAGACGAGCTGGCCGTAACCCCAGATATCGCGGTAGTACGAGATTCCCTCCTCATTCGGCCGGATATAGAGGCACAAGGTCCCCCGGCAGAGCGCCTGAGCCAGCGAGAGGGCGATGCCGTGCCCATCCGGGGTGTTCTCGAACTCATAAGGCGTGTTGGTCGGAGCGGTGAAGGCATAGAAGCAATTCTCGCCCAGGGTTTGGAGGACGCGGACTGTCTGCCCGGCATAGCGACGGAACACCTTCTCCGCGACTCGATATTCGCGGTTGACCCGGCGCAGGGCCTCCTCGGTCGGGTGCGATTCGATCTTTTCGGGTACGCGTCCCTCGATGAGTCCGACGCCGAGCCGGGCGGCGGATTCCTCGTCAAGGCCGTCCCAGTGCAGCAGCATCGCGGTCGCCGGCAGGCACGAGCGGCGGAACTGGTTACGTTGCTTCCAGGACGAGAGCGTCTGCACCGGGACGCCCAACCGACGTGCCAGCCACGACTCGTTGTGATGCAGTTCGCCGGTGCGACGCATCAGCTCGACCCAGAATTCGGAAGGACTGTCACGCATCGACATGGACGGGCCTTCCCCCAGCATTGCGTGAAGAGGCAGTTGTACGCATAACTCCGCATCGTAGCAAACGCGGCTTCTCTGCGGAACGGGGCGGGAACCGTTGAGGGGCGTCGATAAGGATCTGCTAGGATCGGTGGATCTGAAGACATCCCCATTCTCCATTCCCGGTCGTGCGACTCCACCGAAGAAGGCAAGGAGGGACCGAGATGCAGCCCAAAAAGACTCTGCTGGCGTTGCTGATGGCGGGGGTGGCACTCACCTCGTCGGCTGGCTGTGGGGGCAGCGAGGGCGGACAGACCGACCTTGCCGAGCTGCAGCCACCTCCCCAGGTGTCAGCCGGCGGCAAGTCGGCGGCTCGACGTCTGCCACCTCGTCCCAAATTTGGGTCGCCGCCGCGATCGAAGACGGCCCAGCCCTGATCGCCCCGCGACCTTGATCAGGCTTGATGGCTCCCTGAACGGCGACATTCCTCATCTCTGTCCGAGCATTCGTTAGGAGCAACCCATGTGCATTCTTCTCTCGGCGTCCCGGCGTCGTCCGGCGAGTGGCTTCACCCTGATCGAGTTGCTGGTCGTCATCGCCATCATCGCAGTCCTGATCGCGCTCTTGCTGCCGGCGGTCCAGGCGGCGCGTGAGGCAGCGAGGCGGGCCCAGTGCACCAACAACCTGAAGCAGATCGGCCTGGCGATGCACAACTATCACTCCGCCAACAACTGCTTTCCCCCTGGCGGGTCGAACACGAGCAACCTCTCGGGGCAGGTCGCCCAGGGTTGGGGATGCTGGAGTGCCCAGTCGATGCTGCTCTCGTTCATGGAGCAGACGACGACCTACAATTCGATCAACTTCAGCCTCGTCTCCGAGGACAATGGAAATGGCGACGACCTGGCCCAGACCACGGCGACCACGCAGGCGATCAGCGCGTTTCTCTGCCCCTCGAACCAGAATCAGTTGTACTCGCAATATTCGTCGGTCTCGTATTTCTTCCCGGGCAACACCTATTTCGCCTCGGTCGGCTCGGGGATGAACCAGTATGGCAACAGTCCGTATGCCGAACTGCCGGTCGGCTCGGCGGCGCCGAATGGAATGTTCCAGGTTTTCGGTCCCGCGATCGGCATTCAGTCGGTGACCGACGGGACCTCGAATACGATCGCCTTCGGCGAATGGATCACGGGTTCGAACAAGAATACCCTGACGCTGCCGCAGGATGCTGTTCCGATGGGACCCACACTCCCGACCGGAGCGACCCCCGGCTCGCCGTTGTTGCTGATGCCGGCGGGCGGCTACGGCTTCAACCAGTGGCTCCGGCAATGCGCCCAGCAGATTCCGTCGGCGAACTCGCAGGGCAATCCCTACAATGAGCTGGG
Organism: Planctomycetales bacterium; assembly: GCA_027449865.1. Taxonomy (GTDB): domain Bacteria; phylum Planctomycetota; class Planctomycetia; order Isosphaerales; family Isosphaeraceae; genus JAKAUH01. The sequence goes on along the minus strand of DAIDKV010000025.1, from coordinate 9,471 downwards.
CCAGGACTGGTGCGTCGGCCTCTTCTTCCATACTCTGGGTAACACTCTGGTGGGCCCGAATCCCCCCTACCCGAACTGTGGTGCCGATATGTACGGCCTGGGCGACACCGACGACGACTACGGCTACTTCGGTCTGAGTAGCCACCATCCTGGAGGCTGCAACATCCTGATGGCCGACGGCTCGGCCCGGTTCCTGAAGAACTCGGTCAGCCAGCTCACGCTCTGGGGGCTCGGCTCGCGGGCCCAGGGCGAAGTCATCAGCGCCGATTCTTATTGATCGATACCGCGGCGTTCGCCCGATCCGCCGCGGCGGGATGCCCTGCCGAATCTCGGGCGTCGGAAGAGGACCGCCGGTCGTAAACATCCTCCTCCTAAAGGAGGGGGCTTTGCCGCTCGGTTCGACGGACCGGAAGAACCGGACCGACCGGCGACTTTTCGGGGCCGTTTACAAGGTGCCCCAAGCCTCGAATCCGGAGATTCTCGGCGGCGTTGAGATCGGCGTTCGTGGAGTATCCGCAGTGCCTGCAACGGAACGTAGCCTGATCGGGTCGGTTGCCCTTCTCGCAGTGGCCGCACTTCGAGCAAGTGCGGCTGCTGTTCCGAGGATCGACCTGGATCACGGGCACACCCGCGAGTTTGGCCTTGTACTCCACGAACAGGCCCAGTTGGGCGAAGCCCCAATTCCCGAACTGGCGGCGGAATCGCCTGCCAACCGTTGGCTCGACGCGGTCGCGGATGCCGGAGAGATCCTCCATCGCGATGCCGACGCCGAGTGCCTTGGCCTTGGCCACCAGTTTCTTGCTGATCTCGTGGTTCGTTTTGGCCTGGAAGCGGCGTTGCCGCCCGGCCATCTGCTTGAGTTTCCGCTTGGCCCTCTTACTCCCCTTCCGCTGGTGCTGCTTGCGGGCCGTCGCGCGGCGACGCCGGTTCCTCTGGACTTCGGCCCCCGAGAAGACTTCGCCGGTCGAGTCGGTGGCGACGTTGACGATCCCGAGATCGACCCCAATCACGTCGGTCGGCTCGATCGGGGAGCCTTCCGGCAACTCGATCGTGCAGAGCAGGTAGAACTTACCCCCGCGATAGACGAGATCGGCCTGCCCCTTGATCCGCCCTTGCCGCTCCTTCTGGTAGCCGCCGCAGACGAACGGGATCAGGAGTCGCCCCGTCATCGCCCACAGGCTGACGGCCGTCAGGCCCTTGAAGCTCAGGACACGCTGGTCATAGCAGATGGCTCCCCGTGGCTTGAAGGTCGGGCAGACCGTTTTGTCCCGCTGGAAGCACTCCACCGCCTTGGCGATGGCCCTCACGGCCATCTGCGCCGACAAACCGAACCGCTCCCGGATCTCGCGATAAGCGAGCCCGTGGATCGCAACCTGGCCGTAGACCTTGTGCTCGAAACCGGCCTTCGCGGCGAAGGTGGCAGCTTCGTTGAACCGCTCCATCGTCTCCAGGAGTTGAGCCTTATGGTCGGCGGTCGGCAGCAGTTGGAGTTGCATCGTGAGCTTCATGTCTTAAGTGTAGCAGAATTCATTCCTTCGGCCAAGGCATCCGACGGACGAACCCGAACGGAGCGGCATTCCTCCCTCTCCTGAAGGAGAGGGTCTCCTGCCGCCAGTTTTATGAATATCCCAACTCGACGGCAGGTGTTGACGGTGGCGGGCGGTCTCGGGGCCGCGCTGGCACCGGGCCTGGCCATGACCGCCGACGAGCGGACGCCGCCGGCCCGGCTCAAGATCCTCGTGACCGGCGGCCACCCCGGCGATCCCGAGTACGGCTGCGGTGGCACGATCGCAAGGTACGCGGACCTCGGCCACGACGTCGCTCTGCTCTACCTGAATCGGGGCGAATGGCCGCCCAGCACCGAACCCCACGCCGGCGCCTCACGGATGGCCGAGGCCCAGGCGGCCTGCGGCATCCTCAAGGCACGTCCCCTCTACGCCGGCCACGCCAACAGCAAGGCCGTCGTCGATGCCGACCACTACGCCGCCTTCCGGAAGAACCTGGAGGCCGAGCGACCGGATGTCGTTTTCACCCACTGGCCGATCGACAACCACGCCGATCATCGCGCCATCTCGATGCTCGTCTACGACGCCTGGCTTAAGCTCGGCAAGACGTTCGCCCTGTACTATTACGAAGTGTCGCCCGGCGAGGACACCGTGCAGTTCGCGCCGACGCACTACGTCGACATCACCGGGACCGAGCCGCGGAAACGCCGGGCCTGCTACGCGCACGCCAGCCAGACCCCCGACAGGTATTACGCCCTGCAGGAACAGGCCACGCGGATGCGAGGGATCGAGAGCGGCCATCGACACGCCGAGGCCTATGTCCGCCATATCCAGAGCCCTGATTTTGGTCTCCCGCTCGTCGATCGGCCCTGAGACCACCGGCTCCCTCTCGCCTCGGCGCCGTCGAGAGCGCGGAATTGCCGGTCATCAAGCGCTCAGGGCCGCTCGACGACATCCCGCCCGCTCTTCTCCGCGACCAGTCGGATGACCGCCTCGGCCACGCGAGGGGACGGCTGGCAAATGTCCTCGGTGGTCCAGGAATCGCCGTCGTCGAAGAGAATCGCATAATACGGCCGGTGGACAATGTTGCCGGAAGGTGCCCGGAAGCTCATCCAGTGCTCGATCGCCCGGACCTGCCGATAGGCGTGGGAGCGGCTTCGGAACGGGATTGGCCGGGCGATCTCGATCCCGGAATCGGTGAAGCGCACCGCATTCGCCGCGATCAGGTAAAAGAGGGCGACGATCGATGGAAGGAAGACCACCGCGATCAGAATCAGGGCACGGTCGCCGTCGAATCCGACGCGCTCGTGGCAGGCGCGCTCGAACCGCCTGTATCGCTCACGGAGCAGCAAGCGGTACAGACCGTCGATCGGGAGCGCCGAGCTGAGAATTCCCAGGATCAGCGCGGGGGCCGCAAACGATATCGGCTCGGGCCGCAAGAGGAATCGCGTCGCGGGTGTCGCGGTCGGCCAGAGCCCCGCCGCTTCTTTCATCGCGAGATACCAGAGGGAACCGAAAGCCGCGGTGAATAGGAAGATCGGGATGATGGAGGCCATTTCCCAGCGATGAAAGGTCTTCCGCTCCTCGTCCGTGAGCGGCGGCTCGGACGGGTCTGGCGGCCGGACCGGGAAGAGTCGGCGGAACATTGAGAAGGACGATTGAACGGCGAACCTCGACATCACGCGTCTCGCGGACTTGAATCGACCCGATCACGCCTCGCCGCCAACCGCCGGCGCCTGGGGACGCAACGGGGGAAGCATGTCCGCGACGGCGATCCGGCCGACCTCGCGCCCGTCGATAACCAGGGGGATGGATTCTCTGTCGGTGTAGGTGGTGGTCGCCCGGTATCCTTGCGGGCTCGGGTCGGTGTGGGCCTCAATCCGGCGGCTGTTGATGTCCACGATCCAGTAGACCGCGATTCCGGCCGGGCCATAGACCCAGGCGGCCAGCTCCCGGTCCTCCGAGAGCGTGGAGTCCGAGACCTCCACGACCAGGGCGATGTCGCCGGGGTCGGGATGGCGCTCGGCGTAATCGTCGATCGATCCCCGGGCGACACAGTGATCCGGCTCGGGCATGCTCGCCTGGCCCGGGAGCCGGACGGGCAGCGCCGGGCGAACGTGCCAACCAGCCGGGACAACGCGCCCGAGTTCGGCCCCGGTGCGCTGGAAGGAATTCGCGTGGGGAGGATTGTGTGTCATCTTTTCGACCAGGAAGCCGTTGATGAGATGAAACTGGTTGCTCGAAGGGATAATTCCCGAGGCAGCCAGCCGCTCATATTCCTCAACGCTCATACGGCGGAGCCGCGGTGGAATCCAGTCCGGGGCGCCGGGGATGACCGTCGGCGTCGTTGCGATCGTAGACATGGCTCATGCCCTCTACTCGATGGGTCTGCTCAGGGCCCCGGTAGGTTTACCTCGTTGCGCCCCGGCCCACGAGAATTTCATGAGGCTTACCCATCGCCTCCAGCCGGCCGTCGATCCGGTCGAGGCGCCATCCCTGCTCCTTTACCTCGGAGGCCATTGTTCGCCCACTTTTCGCCAGGCGTCAAGGGAAAACGGCATCTTCTGCGTTTTCCCTTTCCCGCGATTCGCGACGGATACGAAAAAGGGCGTTGTCGACCGGCCCCCTTCATGATGGAGTCGGGATGCGGGCGAACCGGGCCGCTCGCGGGACGGCGCCCCCTCGCGACGGCAACGTCGACCTGTCAAAATGATGACGAGGCCCCTGCCCAGGATTCGAGCCGTCGCAACCAGGCAAGTTGTATGATCGAACCGACCGACCCCGCCCCGACCGCGGCCCCCGGGCCGTCTCGCATCGAGCTGTTCATGACCGTGATCCGGGTTGCGCGGTGGCCGTCGACGGTCCGGTGGTACATCGACATTCTCGGCCTGGCGCCGGTGCTGCTCGACGAGGCTCACGAGTTCGCCCTGCTCTCGGCCGGCGGCGGACGGGTCGGGCTGCAAGGGGTCAAGGAGGGTCAAATGACCCCGGCTCGTAATCGAGTGCGCCTGGTTTTCCAGGTCGACGACCTCGACCGCGAGCGCAATCGCTTGCTCGACGCCGGCCTCGACGTCGGCGAGCCGATCGAGAATCACGATGAGGGCTACCGAGAGATCCGGTTCCAGGATCCCGAGGGCTACAGCCTCCGGTTCTTCGCCTGGGACGACCCGGCTCGGGCCCTCGCCTTCGCACGATGACACAGCCCGGCCGCGACAGGCATCATCCATGGATATCGGAAAGTGGAGGTTCTTGCAGATGCTCGGATATCGCTTCCCTTCGGGTCGATGGCTCCCGGTGATCCTGGCGATTGCCCTCGCCGGCCCGGCGCGGGCCCAGAAGCCGGCACCCGTCGAGAATGTCTCGACGCTTCCCCACCGTTCGCCCGAGGAGGAGCGCAAGGCGCTGCACCTGCCCCCCGGCTTTGAGATCCAGCTCGTCGCCGCCGAACCGCAAATTCAGAAGCCGCTCAATATCGCCTTCGACGACCGAGGCCGGCTCTGGGTTACCGATACGATCGAGTACCCCTTCCCGAAGCCCGAGGGCACACCTGGACGCGATACCGTCAAGATTCTCTCTGACTTCAGTCCCGACGGTCGCGCCCGAAAGGTTGAGACGTTTGCCGACGGCCTGAACATCCCGATCGGTCTGCTTCCCTATCCCAACGGCCGCGAGGTGCTCGTCCACAGTATCCCGAACATTTACCGGATGACCGATACGAACGGCGACGGCCGCGCCGATCGTCGCGAGGTACTCTACGGCGTCTTCGGCCACCGAGACACTCACGGGATGACCAACGCCTTTACCTGGGGTCTCGACGGCTGGATCTACGCCTGCCACGGCTTCTCGAACACGTCGAGCATCGAGGGGAAGGATAAACATCCGATCGTGATGCAGTCGGGAAATACCTACCGGATGCGTGCGGACGGCTCCCACGCCGAATATGTCACGCACGGTCAGGTGAATCCGTTTGGGCTGGCGTTCGATCCGCTGGGCAACCTCTACTCGTGCGACTGCCACAGCCGGCCGGTCTACCAGCTTATCCGGGGCGCCTGGTATCCGAGCTTCGGCAAGCCGCACGACGGCCTCGGGTTTGGGCCCGAGATGGTCACGCACGACCACGGGTCGACGGGGATCGCCGGCATCAGCTATTACGCCGCCGACCAGTTCCCCGCGGAATATCGCGGCGATACCTACATTGGTAACGTCGTCACCAACCGGATCAACCGCGACCGGATCGAGTGGCACGGATCGAGCCCGAAGGGAGTCGAGCAGCCCGACCTCGTCTGGAGCGAGGACAACTGGTTCCGTCCGGTCGACATCGAGCTGGGCCCCGACGGAGCACTCTACATCGCCGATTTCTACAACCGGATCATCGGCCACTACGAGGTCCCACTGACCCATCCCGGCCGTGACCGGACCAGCGGGCGGATCTGGCGGATTGTCTACAAGGGCGACGCGAAGCAGGCCCCGCCGCCGTCTTCGGTCGACCGGACCCGATCGACGATTCCTGCCCTGATTGCCGATCTCGGCGATCCGAACCTGGCTGTCCGGACCTCGGCCACGAATCAGCTCGCCGAGCGCGGCGGGGACGAGGCCCGCGAGGCCGCTCGCCGGGTGATGGCGGCGAAGGGCCCGGCCCGGCCGCGCGTCCACGCGATGTGGGTGCTGGAGCGGCTCGGGAGCCTCGACGACGAGACGTTGCAGGGCTGCCTCCGCGACGGGGATCGGGAGCTGCGGGTCCAGGCGTTCCGCGCCCTCCGCGAGCGCGGAGAGTGGACCGCGGCGCTTTACGAGGTCGCCCGAAACGCCCTCGCCGATCCCGATCCGTTCGTCCGGCGAGCCTCGGCCGCGACGATCGCCTCGCATGCCGACGCGTCAGCAATCCGTCCGCTCCTGGCCCTGCTCCGCTCGACCTCGTCTGACGACACCCACCTGATCCAGGTCGTTCGGATCGCCGTGCGCGACCTTCTACGCGACCCTGAGAGCTGGGGTGTCGTCGAGCGGATGCGGCCCTCGGACGCGGAGCGTCGGGAGATCGCATCGATTGCGCCGGGCGTCCATACAGCCGAGTCGGCGGCCTACCTGCTGAAGTACCTCGGCAAGGCAAACGAGTCTCCGCAGAACTGGGCGAGCTATGTTCATCAGATCGCCCGATATGCCGCGCCCGACCGACTTGATGAGCTGGCGGGCCTGGTTCGCCGGGCCTCGGGCCTGGGTGTCCGCGATCAGGCCCGGCTCGTCAAGGAGATCCACCAGGGACTCCAGGAGCGGGGCCAGGCTCCGAGCGTCGCGCTGCACGCGATGGCCCGGGAGCACGCCCTGGCCCTGCTCCACTCGAAGAATGGCGGCGAGGTCGACCTTGGGATCGAGCTGGCGGTGGGACTGAAGCTGACCGGCGTCGAGCCCGAACTGCGGCGGCTCGCTGAGAGTGCCCAGACCTTGCCGAAGCAGCGGACCGCCGCGCTGACCGCGATGGCGGCGATCGATCCGGCCGGCAGCGAAATGATGCTGGGCGGGCTTCTCTCGGATGCCTCGGCGGCCATGACTCTCCGCGAAACGTCGGCAACGCTACTGGCGGCGAACAACCGGCCGAGGGCGGTCCACGCTCTGGTCGACGCGATGCCGAAGGCGCCGGGGCGGTTGCAGTCGTCGATCGCCGCGGGGCTCGCACGCACCCGAAGAGGGGCCGAGGCCCTGCTCGACGCGATCGCGACGGGGAAGGCATCGGCGAGGCTCCTCCAGGAGCAGCCCGTCGCCCTGGCCCTGAAGCAATCGAACCCGCCCCGGCTCGACGAGCGGTTGAAGTCGCTCCTGGCCGGACTGCCCCCGGCCGACGCGAAGCTCGCGGCCCTGATGGATCGCCGACGCGCCGAGTATCGATCGGCCTCGCGGTCGCACCGGGCCGACGAGGGCGCTTCGGTCTTCGAGAAGAACTGTGCGGTCTGCCATCAGATGGGCGGTAAGGGCGCGCGCATCGGCCCGCAGCTCGACGGGATCGGGAGCCGGGGCGTCGACCGGCTCGTCGAGGACATCCTCGACCCGAACCGGAACGTCGACCAGGCGTTTCGGATGACCTCCCTGGCGACCGACGACGGCCGTGTGATCTCGGGGCTTTTACTGCGTGAGGAGGGGGAAATCCTCGTGCTGGCCGATGCGCAGGGGAAGGAGGTTCGGGTGCCGAAGAATACCGTGGTCGAGCGGAAGGTCTCGCCGCTCTCGCCGATGCCGGCCAACTTCGCCGAGCAGATCGCGCCCGAGGACTTCGACCGGCTGCTGGCGTTCCTCCTCTCGCATCGCGAGCCCTCGGACCGTCCCCCCGCGTCGAAGTAACGCGGGAACGGGAGGATTTCGGAGCGACCTGATGGAGGCGCTCGACCTGGCCGGGCCCGAAAGGCCCGGCCCTTACTTTCGTCGTGTCTCGTGGCGGTGGGGCGACCTGCTGATCGCACTGGCGCCGCTGATCGTCCTGCGACTGGCGCCAGACGAGGTCTATCGGATCGTTGGACCGATCCCGAGGGCCTGGGTCGTTGTCTCACTGCTCCAGCTCGGCTGGATGTTCGGGTTCCCGATCGGGGTGGCCCGCTGGCGGCTGGGCAACTGGCCGAACCTTCCTCGTCCTGGTCGAATTGCGATCGATGGGGTGCTCGCGATCCTGGCGGCGCCCCTCTTTTTTCTCCTCATGGGCCAACTCCTCGACACCCTGAGGCGATGGCTCGGCGACGCGATGACTCCCGGCCAGATCTTCGAGCCGATCGTGAACGCGCGGGATCCGATCGATCGATGGGCGATGATCGGGATGGCGGTGATCGCGGCTCCGATCGCGGAGGAGACGATGTACCGCGGCCTCGTTTACGGGGTCCTGCGTCGGTGGATGCCGGCGTTTCTTGCCATGCTGATTCAGGCGGTTGCGTTTGGGCTTGGTCATGCCTTCGGGCCGGCGGGGATGGTCGTGGCGATGGTGGCTGGGCTGATCCTCGGCGCCTTCTGCGTCTGGCGGCGGTCGCTGCTGGCCTCGATCCTGCTTCATGCGGCCGTCAACGCGGTGGGGCTGGCGGCGATGGCGTCGGGCATGAGGCCGGAAGCGATCGGCCCTGGCTCACGTTGATCGGCGATCCAGCCGACTCCCGCCGTTATCGATGCCGGGCGACTTGCGGTAGAATGGTCAGAGAGAACTGAAGTGGACCGGTCGGAGGGAATGGCAATCATGACCGAGGCGAGGATCATCGAGTCCGGCCGCAACCCAAAGATCGCGGGGACACGGATCACCGTCTACACGATCTGGGAGCATCTCCAGGACGGTGCACGTCCGGATGAGATCGCTTTCTGGCTAGGGCTGACGGGCGATCAGGTCTCGGCCGCGATTCGGTACATCGAGGCCCATGAGGACGAGGTTCGATCCGAATACGCGACGATCCTGGATCGGATTCATCGGGGCAATTCCCCGGAGCTTTCCGAGCGGATCGAGTCGGCCCGAGATCGCCTCGAAACGATGGTCCGCGACCGATGCCGGGCGAACGGCCGGGAGGTCGCCCATGAGGGGCATCCTGGCGGACAATGACGTCGGGGGCTATGTGCATCTCCTGCACGCCGTCTGGCTCTCCGATCGGTGGCGCGACTTCTGGCACGACCTGAACGTGGTTGTGGAGAGCTTCACGACGCTGGGCCTTGCGATGGATTCGCCGGACGCCGACGTCTGGCGAACGTGCCAGAGGGAAGGGCTGGTCCTCATCACGGGGAATCGCAACGCCGAATCGCCCGACTCGCTCGAAGTCGTGATCCGCGAGGAGAACCGGCCGGAGAGCCTGCCTGTTCTGACGCTCGCGAATCCCCGTCGGATCGCGCGCGATCGCGAGTATGCCGAGACGGTCGCTCTGCGAATTCTGGAAAAACTCATCGCGATCGACGACTTCCGCGGGACCGGGCGGCTCTATGTCCCGTGAGGCCGCCCGGCCCCGCGCTGGTCGTA